>CAYMRZ010000001.1:0-2091 GCA_964393045.1 uncultured Bdellovibrionales bacterium
TTGATATTTTCTGGAATTTTTTTGGCTTGGGCAAATTATCGCAAACAAGAAAAAATAAAAAAAGATTTCAGCTTATTAGTGGTGCTTTGGATATCCATCTTCTTTATTGTTTCCATTCCGATGTCTTATCAACTGAGGCCCAGGTTTTTTGTAATAGTTTTTCCGTTAGTTTTTATCATAATCGGCTTGTGGTTTTCCTTGTTCAGGAAAAAATTTAGAAAATTTTACTTGCTTTTTGCCTTAGGCGGCTTCTTTTTGTTTCTACTGCTTAATATGTATGGCAATTGGAAATGGTTTGATGAGTTAAGAAGGTCTCAATTTAGCAGCATTAAGCCTTATCATGTTCATATTTTAAAAAGAAATGACGGTGTGACCTTGGGACAATTGGAAAGAGTAGCAAATTATATGCTAGAAGAAGAGAAAGGTTCCGTATATTATTATTCCAAACCGGAATATGAACTGCCGATTGAATATTTATTGCTTCAAAAAAAGCCGGATTTAAAATTTGATTTTATGAAAAATACAGAAGATTTGAAAAATAAAGATTATATTTTTGCGGTTACTTCTGTGCGAGGCGGAAAGGAGTCGATTACCAAGAGATTGGCAAAATATGGCGAGGTGGAAAAATCAAAACAATTTGGCCAGCTGTTGGTTCACACTTTTGCAGTAGATGTCCAGAAAGTCAATGTTTACTTGGCAGAAAAGAAAAAGGAAGAAGAAGAGGAAGAAGAATTAGGGGAAGACGGAGAAGAGATAGACAAAGAAGAAAGCGGGAAAACTCCTCGGCTTTTTTGGAAAGATGTTTTTCAAGAAGAGATTAATAATAGTCCAGTATTAAAAAAAGAATAAATCAGATTAATGAGCAACCAAGATTATCAATTAACCATACTGCTTCCCACCTTTAATGAAAAGGAAAATATTTTTCCTTTAATTAAGAGCTTGGAAAAAAACTTAAAAGATCGAAAAGAAAAAATAGAAATTCTTTTTATTGATGACAGTGATGATGAGACTCCAAAAGTTATAGAAAGAGCCGAAGAAGAAAGTTTTCTAGAGATTAATATGGTCCATCGATCAAAAGATGTCCGGACCGGGTTGGCAACCGCTTTTGTTCTAGGCTTTAAGAAAGCTAAAGGAAAATATATTTGCTGTATGGATAGCGATCTTCAGCATCCTCCGAAGATAATAAAAAAATTATACGAAAAAGCCCGAACGGACGGGGCGGATGTCGTGGTAGCGTCTCGTTATATAAGAGGAGGCGATGCCAGCGGCTTGGGAGGCATTTATCGCCGCTTAGTTTCGATTGGCTTAAAATATTTTGTAAATATTTTGTTTATTCCTACCAGGCAAACCACTGATCCGGGGAGCGGATTTTTTCTTTTTAAGGCTGATATCTTAAAGGAGGCAAGCTTAGATCCCCGGGGTTTTAAAATTCTTATTGAAATATTAATGCGGGCGAATTACCAAAAAGTTTCAGAGGTTCCTTATAAATTTTTAGCTCGGGAAAATGACGACAGCAAGGCTAATTTCAAACAAGGAGCAGCGCTTTTTAGCCAGATTTGGCTAATATTGAAAAGCGTCCCGGAGGCCAGAACTTTTTTAAAATTTTGTTTAGTCGGATTTTTGGGGGTTTTAGTAAATTTAAGCTTGCTTTTTTACTTTGTGGCTTATGGTAGTTTTCCTACTCGATTAGCCTGGCTGGCAGCAGTTAGCTTTACTTTAATTTTTAATTTTTTGTTAAACATTTTCTTTACCTACAAAGACAAAAAAATGGCCAAAGCTCAAAAAAGTATCCAAAGGGTCCAGTACTATTACTTATCTTATATTCCCAGTTTAGCTGTTAATTATATTTTCTTCACATTAAGCTTAAAAATTGGATTACATTTTTTATTGGCTGGCTTTGTGGGAATTTTATGTGTAGTATTATTTAATTTTTTGATTACAGTAAAATTTATTTGGCGAAAAGTATGATTTCCAACCAACAAAAAATTTTTTTAAAAAAATATTGGCCAGCTTTTGCAATAGGCTTACTCATGCTTTTGGGTTTCCTAATCCGAAGCCATAATTTTCAGGACTGGCTCTATTTTGATTTAG
>CAYMRZ010000001.1:2101-41202 GCA_964393045.1 uncultured Bdellovibrionales bacterium
TTGATTTAGATCAATCGCGTGATATTAGGTTAACACGGGCGGCCATGGAAAACGGGCCAGAAGAATTGCCCCTGCTGGGACCGCGGGCGGCTGGAAGCTATTTGCGCCTAGGGCCGATATTCTATTATTTTCAATTTATTTCTGCCAAAATATTTAACAGCGTAGAACCTCATGCGGTTGCTTTTCCAGACCTGTTTTTTTCAATTCTCACCATACCTCTTCTCTATTATTTTTTGAGAAATTTTTTTGCAAGATTCAACGCTGTTTGCCTTACTGCAATTTACACTTTTTCTTTTATTGCCATCCAATATTCCCGTTTTGCCTGGAATCCCAACAGTTTGCCTTTTTGGGGGATTTTATTTTTAACTGCTTTGCATAAAGCAGTTTCGAGTAAAAAAAGAAAAAGGGCCGGGCAGTGGCTGTTGCTGGCTGCCTTGGCTTTTTCCATTGCCAGCCAGCTTCACTTTATGTCTCTTATGATTTTTAGCCTGGTGGCCGTTATTTACCTTTTAATTCATCGTCCGAGGATAAAAATAGGATATTGGCTGGGAGCGGTAGCCGTTGTCATGGTTTTTTATTTGCCCATGTTTTTCAGTGAATTTCAAACCAAGGGAGATAATTGGAAGCAATTTAGCTATGCCATGCTGGCCAAATCATCTCAAGAAGAATTGCCAGCGCGCATATATTATGTGCAGCAAACAGAGAAAATGGCGGACAATCTTTCTTTATTTTTACTGTCTTGGCAAAGCCAGCATTCCAAGTTGTCAGTTTATTTTGGCATATTCTTAGCGGTGTCCGGAACGATTTTATTGGCTTATTATTGGAAGAAAAAAGAAAATAAGCGCCCTTTTGTGAGCTTGGTATTTTTAGTTTTTGTCATCACTATCTTGGCGTGCTATAAAGCTGATGCCAGCCTGAAACCGCGTTTTTTCTTTCCCATATTTTTTATGCCGCTTTTCTTTTTAGGACTATACTTTTTATTAACAGAAAAAATTTTTAAAGGCGGGATAGCTAAAATTTTAATTGTTTTGGTTAGCGGCATTGCTATAATTCTCAATCTTCAGGCAGTCGGTATGTGGTACAGCTATTTAGAAAATCAGGATATCAACGCCATTAAAAGAGGCTTTTATCTAAAGCAGTCCAATGGTGTTACTTTGGAAAAAATGAAAGCGGCTGCATATTATGCGGCAGAAAAAGCTAAGGAAAATAAAAAATTACTCTGTTTTTATACTAATCCAAAATACCGGCGTTCCGTGGAGTATGTTTTATCGTTGAAATATTCGGAAGATTTTTATGATCGCATCAGCCATTCCATGAAGACGAGTAAAAAGGAGAAGTGCCAGTTTTTTTCCATAAATCCGACTTTGGAAAAAGATGTTCTAAGTGAAAGGTATGAGATTAGTTTTTCAGTAAAGGACAGAGAAGGATTTGGCTTGATGTCTGTTTGGAATTTAGAACCGAAGCCGATTTATTTTGATTATGAAAAAATTAAGGATCTAAGGGAAAAAGAGGAAGATGAAGATGAAAACAAAGAAGAGATGAAGGAAGAAAAAGAGGAGAAAGATGATGATGAGTTGGAAAAGCCTCGACGCAAAGAAAGAGTTTTTTGGGGCGATGTGGCAAATTAGCTTATTGGGAATTAGTTGGTTGGCTTATTAGCAGAGAGCGGTTTTAATGATTTGGAATTCCCGCTAATATAAATTACTTATAATTTATGTAACAATAAAAATATGGGAAAGTTTGGCATAAGCGAAGAAAAAATAAAAAAGTGGCGGGATAATCCAATTTTAATGGAAGGAGACAATGGCATTTGTTTTATTCTAATTTATGGCTGGTCTGCTATGCCAAGGCAAATGAAGGATTTTGCTAAAATCCTTAATCAGCAAGGGTATTGGATATACGTGCCAAAATTGAAAGGCCACGGTACTCGACCGGAGGACCTGGAAAACGCCGAAGCTGAGGACTGGATCCGTGATGTGGAAAGAGCTTATGATGAAATGAAAAATAATCCAAGAATCAAAAAAATATGTGCTTTAGGCAACTCAATGGGAGGAAGCCTCTCTGTTATTTTAAGTTTAAAAAGAAAAACAGAGGGAATAGTTTTGCTGGGTACGCCAGTGCATCTCAAATATCAATTTATTATTTCTTTTATTGCCCGGTCAGCTTCTTGGTTTAATTTATACTGTAGAAAAACTTATCCTAAAAATATAAAAAAGGATTATCCTGGTTCTACCTCCTATCAGTATTTTCCCCTAAAGAGTGTTGTAGAATGTTTGAAGATTATTAAAGAAGCTGCCTATGGCATGGATAAAGTAACGGCTCCGGTATTGATATTGCAAACCAACCAAGATTATATGGTTCCTAAATATGCTCCTTGGATAATTTATAATCGAATTAGATCTAAGATTAAAGAAATTCACTTTATTGAGTCGAAATATGAAAACCATACTATGACAGATGAGGAAATAGAAGGGGCAGCGGTAAGAATAAATAATTTTTTAAGAAAAATTTTTAAGGCAAAA
Organism: uncultured Bdellovibrionales bacterium; assembly: GCA_964393045.1. Taxonomy (GTDB): domain Bacteria; phylum Patescibacteriota; class Minisyncoccia; order Moranbacterales; family DUUL01; genus CAYMRZ01. Next base: position 4,624 of record CAYMRZ010000001.1, read on the forward strand.
AGATGAAAATCGGTTATTTTACCAACACTTATCTTCCCAATGAATACGGATCTACTAATTCCATCCGCTATTTTCGCAAAGGACTGGAAAAGCTTGGTCATGAAATTTATATTTTTGCTCCTAAATTTAGAGGCTACGAGGAGCAAGATGACCACGTGATCCGCTACCCTTCTTTTCACTGGCAATACAAAATAACTTACCCAATCGCTTTTTGTTTTTATCCGCCGATGAATTTAATTTTTAAGAAATTAAATTTAGATTTAATTCATTCTCAGCAGCCTTTTAATGTGGGCGTGGCTGGAAAAAAATTTGCTGAAAAATTTAATTTGCCTTTAATTTTTACTTATCATTGCCGTTATGAAGATTATATCCATTATATTCCGCTGCCTTTTAAGGAACTAGTTAGAAGGTATGTCGTTTCTCATGCAAAAAAGTTTGCCAATCAGTGTGATCAAGTGATTGCTCCTAGTTCTCAAATTAAAAATATTTTACAACAGCGGGGCGTCTCTGCGCCAATTGAAGTTTTATCTACTGGCATAAATTGGAAAAAATTTCAACAAGGAAATAGGGAAGCGATAAGAAGGAAATATGGAATTAAAAAAGAAGAGATATTGCTGTTGAATATAGGACGAATTGAAAAGGAAAAGAATATCAATTTTCTCTTTAATAGTGCTGTGGAAGTATTAAAATTTAATAATAAAATTAAATTAATGATGGTGGGCGACGGTTCGGAAAAAGAGCAGCTGAAGAAGAAAGCGCAAAGGGAAGAATTGAGTGAGAGAATTATTTTTTCTAATCTGGTAGCCCAAAAAGATATTGCGGATTATTATGCGGCCGGAGACATATTTATTCACGCCTCTCTTTCGGAAACCCAGGGAATTACCATTAATGAAGCGATGGCAGCTGGTTTGCCCATAGTAGCGGTTAGAGCCAGTGGAGTGGAAGATTCTATTGAAAGCGGCTATTCTGGCATACTTACTGAAAATAACCAAAAAGTTTTTACTGAAGAAATAAAAAAAATAATAAAAAACGAGAGTCAAAGAAAAATTTTATCCCGAAATACCCGAGAAACAGCCAGGAATTTTGACTACATGACAAAGGCCCAAAAAATGGAAAAAATTTACCAAAATTTGATAAATAGTGCTAAAATTAAAAATAGATAATCAATAATTTTTTAAATGAAAGTCAGTTTTCTTGCCATTATTGGATTACTGGTCAATGCTATTTTAACTTTGCTGAAATTGGTAGCCGGATTTTTATCCGGTTCAGTAGCTATTTTAGCGGAAGGCATTCATTCTGCAGCTGATGTTTTTTCTTCCTCGGTAGCGGTATGGGGAATTAGAAAAGCGGGAAAACCGGCAGATGAAAAGCATCCCTATGGCTATGCCCGATATGAGTCATTGGCCAGTTTGGTAGTAGTTTTGTTGTTGATTATTGGTGCTGCTTGGATTATTTATGAGGCAGTAAAATCGATAACCAGCGGTGAAGAAATAGCGGAATTTAGCTTGCTGGGAATAATTATTATGGCGATATCCATTGTTTTAAATGAAATAATGGCGCGCTTAAAATTTCATTTTGGCTCTAGGCAAGGATCCCAAGTACTGGTGGCTGACGGACAGCATGACCGGGCGGATGTAGTGGCTTCTGCTGCTGTCTTAGTAGGTTTAATTCTAGTTAAATGGATCCCCGTGGCAGATGCCATTTTAGCTATTTTAGTCGGCCTTTATATTCTTTACGAATCAATTGATCTAACCAAGGAAAGCGTGGAGTCTCTAGTAGATACTGCTAATCCGGATTTGGAAGAAAAAATTAAAAAATACTTGAAAGAAAATAATCTCGAATTTGATGAGATTAAAACTCGGAAAATCGGGAATTCAAATTTTGCGGAAATATTCTTGGTTTTTGGCGATAAAATTCAAATGGATAAAGTAGATACTATTTTAAGGAAATTGCAAAATGATTTGCTTAAAAAAATTAACGAATTAACCAGCGTGACTTTGTCAGTAAAATCTCATTCCGTTAGGTCTGGCGTGCTCCGGCCGGCTGTTTGGGGCAAATTCCGCTATCGCAGAAAAATAGAGAAAGAAAGAGAAAAGCTGAATGTTCCCAAAGTAGAAGGGGATTACCGAGTGGCTATTCCGCTCCTAGAAGACAAAAATAAAATTCCTCCTAATCAGCTAGGGGCTAAATTTTATTTATTAATTGATTTAAAAAATAATAAAATTATAAAAAAAGAAACAATAAAAAATGATTTTTATACTCCCGAGGCGGGTAGGGGAGTAAAGTTTTTAAATAATTTTCGGGTGAATAAAGTTTTAGCCAAACATATTGGCAAAGGGGCCAAGGAAAATCTAAAAGGGAAAAATATTGAGTGGGAAGTTCTGGAAGACGAAACTACATTAGAAAATATTTTGGATAGGTACAGATAAAATTTTTAGTTACAATTTACAACCTCTTCAATTTTCATTGTTGCATCAATAGTGTGTTGCATATTATCAACTCGAATCCTATCATCTCCTTTTTTATATCTAATCCCACCAAAGATTTTTGCTTTTTTATACTTTTTATCATCCATTTCTTTCTCTTTAAATTGTAAACTTTCTAAATTTTTAATAGCTAGCTTTAAAGATTCAAGATATTTGTTTTTGTGCTCTTGGTCTCTAGCACTAACTGCTATTTCATAAGCATAAGCTAAGCCTTCGGTATAAACTGCATCTGAGGAAACATGCGGACTTCCATACTCCGGGTATTTGGGATTATAGAATCTTCCAAGATATTCTTTTTTATCTTGTATTTTCACAAGTTCATCATTCATTGTAAAGATAGCTTCAATATAATTATTATCTTTAGTGATTTTATATAATTTATTAAGTGATTGGGTGTGCCAAGGCACGTAAGCAGGATAGTAGTTTTCTTTGATATTTTTTACATACTTTTTCAAATAAAAATTTTGGGCCAGAATTGCTTTTTCTAAATAATATTTATTCCCAGTTTTATTATAATAATCGACTAAGGAAAGTATAGCTTCGCCAGAATAGAAAGTAAGCAAATAATCTTTGTCATATTTATAGTCAGGTTCAATAAAAAAGGGTTTAAATTCTCCTTCTTTATTCATTGAGTTTGTTATGCTCGTGGCAATTTTTTCTGCTTCATTTTTATACTGTTCAAACCAGGGACTATAAGTTAATGTTCTGAGGAACATAGCGTTAGCTCCCAATTTTGATTTATTGTTATAGAAAATGTAGCCTTCATTATCCCTCTCTTTGTACCAATATTTAAAAATAAATTCCAAGTTTTTTTTATGGTAATTTAAAAATATTTCATCATTACTCTTGGCTAATTTGGCTGCTAAAGCAGAAGTCATGAGTTGGCGGATAGCGTTGTTTTTATTTGGAAATTCATCTTCCTGGGGAATATAAATATAATGCCATAAGCCTTTATTTCTAAAATTATTTTTCAACCATTCAATGGCAGCACTTCTTATTTCCTTGTTTTTCAAGCAAAGGTCTTTATGACTTTTTATCTCTGATAAATCTTTGTTAATTCCTTGTTTTTTAAATTGTAGAAAGATAAAGGAAAAAAGGAAAATAAGTAGAAAGATAGAAATAATAAAAATTATTTTTTTTGAATACATTTTAATTATTTATTTTTATTCCCAATGAGCGTTAATCTCCAGCTTTTCCAGCTGGTTTTTTAATTTTGGAAACTTTTGTAATTCCTTATCAAAGCTCAATACTCGCTGAGCTTCCATGCGTGCTGCTTGAATACTTTTTACATCAGAAAGAGATTCCATAGCTACATCTGGCAAGCCGGATTGCATGGTGCCTAAGAATTGCCCAGGACCGCGCAAGTGTAAATCTTCTTTGGCAATTTTGAAACCGTCATTGGTTTTTTCCATGGCTTTCAGTCGTCGAGTAGAATCGCCTACACTTTCTGAAGTAAACAAAAAACAATAAGATTGGTGCTCGCCGCGACCGACTCGCCCGCGAAATTGATGAAGCTGGGAAAGTCCGAAACGCTCTGCTCCCTCAATCAACATAATAGTAGCGTTGGGAATGTCGATACCCACTTCTACCACCGAAGTAGAAACTAAAATATCAATTTTTTTATTTTTTAATTTTTTCATAACCTGGTTTTTTTCTGCTGGCTTGATGCGGCCGTGCAACAATCCCAATTTGAAATCTTGAAATATATTTTTTTGCAGCCATTCAAACTCCTCAGCAGCGGCTTTTACTTCGGAAATTTTAGAAGACTCCTCCACTAAAGGGCAGATGATGAAAGCTTGGCGTCCGGATTGAATTTGCTGTTTAACAAAATTATAGATTTGATCCCGCCCCTTTTTGCTGATTACTTGGGTAATGATTTTTTTTCTTCCTTTTGGCATTTCGTCGATAATGGATAGATCTAAATTGCCAAAAATTGCCAATGAAAGGGAGCGAGGAATGGGCGTGGCTGTCATAGTAAGTAAGTGAGGAGTAGTTTTTGATCGGCCGTCATCCAGCGTAGAAGTTTTTTGTTGTAAATAAGCGCGTTGGTTTACTCCAAAGCGGTGCTGTTCATCAATAATAACCAATGCCAGATTTTTAAAATTAACCTGGTTCTGCAGGATGGCATGAGTGCCAATTACCAAATCAATTTTGCCTTTGGCAATTTTTTCCAACAATATTTTTCTAGACACTTTCTTCCCATTAATTCTTTTTTCTGAGGCGGTTAATAAAGCTATTTTAAAGCTGTAATTTTCAAAAAATTTTTGTATGTCTCGGGCATGCTGGATAGCCAAAACTTCTGTGGGAGCCAGCAAGGCAGCTTGGAATTTTTTATTAATAACCGAAAAAATCGCCATGGCTGCTACCACTGTTTTCCCGCTGCCCACATCGCCTTCCAGGAGCCGGTTCATAGGAATGTTTTTTTCCAAGTCTTGAATAATCTGCCAAGCAGATTTTTTCTGGGCATTAGTCAAATCAAAGGGAAGATTTTCCACGAATTTTTTTATTATCTTTTCATTGAATTTTATTTTCAGAGCTTGCTTTTTTTGCCAATCTCCCTTGGTTTGCAGTGCCTTTAGCTGAATTAAAAACATTTTTTCAAAAGCAAAACGTTTTTTGGCCTCAGAAGAATCTTTTAAATTAGCAGGAAAGTGAATTTTTCGCAGAGCGGATTTTAGATTGGTTAATTCCTGGGAGTTTAGAATATCTTGGGGGATAAATTCTTCTATCTTCACTTGGTTGAGAAGTTTTTTTATAATCCTCCTCAGCCAATAGGAAGTGATCCCGACTGTTTCCGGATAAATGGGAATCAATGAGCCAGTGGCAGTGTTATTTTTTCCTTCTGCAACATTATGCTTGCCAGACATGCTGACGGTAGCACTAGGGACATGGTTAAATTGCGTTTTGGAAAGCATTTCAAAATTAGGATGCTGGAAATAAGGTTCGTTTTTTTTGGTTGATTTTACTGTTCCGCTAAGCTGGACATATTTCCCCTTAGACAGAAACTTTACGGGCAAAGGATAATTGAACCAAACGGCTTTGATAACGCCGGTTTCGTCCTCAATATAAGCTTCAGTAATAGTCATTCTTTTTTTCCAGGTGCGAGTAGTTTTAATGCTTTTCACCCTCCCTTTAGTGGTAACAGTTTCTGATAAATTAATTTTACTGATTTTTTTTGTCACGGAAAAATCATCATATCGATGGGGAAAGTGATACAATAAATCGCTGGCAGTAGAAATATTTAAGCTTGCCAATTTTTTAATCTGGTTTTTATTAATTCCAATAATTTTTTTTACCGGCGTATCAAAGTTATACATAAGGCATTAAGAGTAAATTTTATTTTTTAAGCAGAAAAGAACTATTTAACTTAACTAAGCTAAACTATAAAAAAACTGAATTAATTTTAACAAAAAAGTGCCAGAAAAGAAAATTTTTTACTTTGAGTAATATTTTTTTAATTTTACAACAGAGCTACCTTTTTCAAGAAAAGAAAACCGTCCTTTATTTTTAAGTGGACGGTTTTTTGACGTTTAGGTTATCAGACGATAGCAGTCGTTTTTTCTGTCTTTAGTCGTTGGATCTCTTCTTCACAATGGATAAATCTTTGACATCTTGGACAGACATTTCCTGGGGCTCCTAAAACATAGCCGCGTTCCTCTAGGAATTGTTCCTCCTTGGGGATTTTAAAGATGTTGCTGCATAAAGGACAAAAGGTCTCTATCATTTCCATGTATTTTCTCCTTTTCGAATTATGGGGTTATTAAAAAAAGAGCAAGTTTTTATTATAAACGAATTTTGATATTTGTCAAGCCCTGGAATTTACAATAATAACAATATAGCAACATAATGATATATCATTAAAAAGTTATTTTAAGGCTTGTTTTTTGCAGAAAGATTAAAACATTCCAATAACTATTGGAATGTTTACAGATTTCTATTACACCTTTTCTATGGAAATTTCCAAGATTGTAATTTTGGAAGTAACAATGGGGAATTATAGCCTTGGCATTAATTTCAAGAACTTAAACATTTTTAATGTAAACAATAGACATAATATAAATTAGTAAATTTTAAAACAGGAGATTAATGGAAAAAGGCGGTGATAGGCCGTTTACTCTTTTGACTTTTCCTTAAAATAAGCTATAATTTAATTAAGTAACTAGTGGGAGTATGATAAAAAGGCTTGGCAATATATAATCTTTATTTAAAATTTATTTTCCAAAATTATATATTTCCAGGCTTTTATAAATATTTTAAAAATAAAAATTAAACTGATATGCCCCTATAGCTCAGCTGGTAGATCCGCCAGCCGGCGGACTCTTAAGCCGACGTTTCTAATACTTAACTTAATATAAATATATGCCCCTATAGCTCAGCTGGTAGAGCAGCGGCCTCTTAAGCCGACGGTCCCAGGTTCGAGTCCTGGTGGGGGTACAAATCTCAATTTTTAGTTTAAAATTTTAAATTTACAACGCCCCCTCCCTTAGTTGAAGTAAATACTTAAAACAAAAAATAATTCTATGGATAAATTAATCTGGATATTTAGGTTGTTAGTGCTGGTTTCTTTTATTTTTACAATAATAATAATATTCTCTACTTCTCCTTACGCAGATAAAGAAAGTTTGAATAGGAATTTTTTAAATATTCTGTTATTTTATCTTTCTTTTTTTGTTTTCTTTTTTAGTCTGTTGTTTTTAATTTTTTTCCGTTTTCGTAAAAGAAGGCTGGAAAAGAAAAATAATGAGCCTAAGCGGCGAAAAATCGCTTCTCTGCTCAGGTTGTCTTTTCGCCAGGGATTTTTAGTAGCGTTAGGCTTAACTTTGTTGTTATTTTTGCAGAGTTTTAAGGTTTTAACTTGGTGGGTAGCACTCTTAGTTGGTGGAGCTTTGTTGTTAATAGAACTTTATTTTTTATCAGAAAAGGAGTAGAATGGTAATATAATTTAGAATATTGTCAGCCAGAGGCTGCTCTGCCTTTAGCAGAAATTTAGAATTTAGAATTTGTTTGTTTCTTGCGCCTTGGCTATTTTCTAAATTATTTCATTAAATAATTCATTTAAAATTTAATTAAAACTTAAAATTAATAAAAAGATGCCAAAAAAGAAAAAATCAGATTATTCTGCCAAATCGATCCAAGTTTTGGAGGGATTGGAGCCGGTAAGAAAAAGGCCCGGAATGTACATTGGAGGAACTTCGCTGGAAGGATTACACCACCTTGTTTGGGAAGTGGTTTCCAACTCAATAGACGAGTCCATGGCCGGCTACGGAAATTATATCGAAGTTAAGATTTTGAAAGACAATAAAATATCCGTGGAAGACCAAGGGCGTGGAATTCCGGTTGGCAAGCACAAGCAAACCGGCCTTTCTGCTTTGGAAACAGTGATGACCAAGCTTCATGCCGGAGGAAAATTTGGAGGAGACGGCTACAAAGTTTCCGGCGGATTGCATGGAGTGGGAGTTTCAGTAGTAAATGCCCTATCTATTTGGACTAAAGCGGAAGTGCATCAAAATGGAAAAATGTATACGCAAGAGTACAGCCGCGGCAAAGCTAAGCATAAAATAAAAAATGCGGGAAAAACAGAAAAAACAGGCACAGTTATTACCTTTGAAGCAGATCCTGAAGTTTTTCCGAAAATTGAATGGAATTGGAAAACCATTTCTGATTATCTCAGAAAACAAGCCTACCTTACCAAAGGTGTCTATATTAAATTAATCGATGAGCGCTTCGAAAAAGAAGAGCTTTACAAGCAGGTTGGTTATTGCTTTGAGGGAGGCATTCGTTCCTATATTGAATATATAAACCGAGACAAAGAAACAGTGCATGATAACGTTTTTTATGTCGAAAAAGAAATGGAAGGCATGCTGGTGGAAGTTGCTTTTCAATATAATACCGGCATAAAGGAGAGAATAATTTCCTTTGCTAATAATATCAATACCACTGAAGGGGGAATGCATGAAACGGGCTTTCGCACTGCTTTTACCAGAACTTTAAATGATTATGCTAAAAAAAATAATTTTTTAAGAGAAAAAGATGGAAATTTTACCGCTGATGATGTAAAAGAGGGGTTAGCGGGGGTAATTTCTGTAAAAATTACTGATCCACAATTTGAAGGGCAAACCAAAACTAAACTAGGCAATACGGAAGCACGTACTAATGTTTCGGTTGTAATGAAAGATGCTCTAGAAGAATTTTTAGAAAAACATCCCCAGGATGCCAAAGCAATAGTCAATCGCTGTTTGCTCTCTGCAAAAGCTAGATTAGCGGCTAAAGCAGCCAAAGATGCCGTGATAAGGAAAGGAGTCTTAGACGGCTTAACTTTGCCAGGGAAGCTAGCTGATTGTTCTAGCCGTGATCCTTCCCAAGGAGAGTTGTTTATTGTTGAGGGAGACAGTGCCGGCGGCAGCGCTAAACAGGGCAGAAACCGCCAATTCCAAGCCATTCTTCCTCTGAGAGGGAAAATTTTAAACGTAGAACGTGCCAGAGTAGATCGGATGCTGGCTTCCAATGAAGTTAAATCTTTGATTATTGCCTTGGGCACCGGCATTGGTGATAAAATGGATATAGACAAATTGCGTTACCATAAGATTATCATTATGACTGATGCCGACGTAGATGGTTCCCACATTCGCACCCTGCTTTTGACCTTGTTTTATCGCCACTTTGAGCAACTTATCACTGATGGCTACATTTATATTGCCCAGCCGCCGCTTTATTCCATTCAAAAAGGCAAAGAAAAAGAATATGTTTATACTGAAGAAGGAAAGGCTGAGGTTATCGCTAGAATGACCGGGGAAAGTAAAAGTAAAATTAAAGAAAAAAATGACAAGGATTTGGCAGTTTCCCTTCAACGTTATAAAGGTTTGGGTGAAATGAATCCGGAGCAGCTCTGGGAAACCACTATGGATCCGGAAAAAAGAAGAATGTATCAAGTTACTGTTAAAGATGCCCAGCGAGCAGACCAGATTTTTGATATTTTAATGGGCAACGAAGTGGAGCCGCGTAAAAGATTTATCCAGGCTCATGCCAAAAGTGTCCAGAATTTGGATGTGTAGGTTGATAAACTGGTAATCAGTAATTAGTAATCAGGGATTAGAAAATTTTTAATAAACTAATTTTCAGTTTCCAGCGAATTTTCAAGCTACAATTCTGCAATGAAAATTAAAGAAATGTAAATTTAATGTAAATAGTGAATTGAAAATTGTAAATTTGTGTCCAGTAACTCCGTGAATATAATAAGGCAATAAAATTTTATCCTTAAATCTTAATCCTCTTCAAAAAATGTCTAGAAAATTTGGCATGGGAGTGGGAGCGATGATTTTGAAAGACAATAAAATTCTTCTCGGTCTGCGCCATCACGATAAAAACAAAGCGGATTCGGAATTGCACGGCGAAAATACTTGGACCATGCCGGGTGGAAAAGTTGATTTTGGCGAAAAATTGGCGGAGACCCCCGTCCGGGAAATAAAAGAGGAAACTTCATTAAAAATTAAGAAAGAAGATTTAAAACTAATCAGTGTTAGTGACGACATCATCCTGGATGATGCCCATTTTGTCACCATTGGATTTTTATGCGAAAAATTTGAGGGCGAGCCGAAGGTAATGGAGCCGGATGAAATTATAAAATGGCAATGGTTTCCCATTGACTCAATGCCGGAAAATATGTTTTTCCCCAGTCAGAGAGTTTTGGAAAATTATCTTAGAAATAAAGTTTATTAGTTATGGCATATATCTTTTTAGATGAAAGTGGCGACTTGGGATTTAAAGAGCGATCAAGTAAGTGGTTCCTTTTCACTATTGTTTTAATCAATGATCATAAAAGAATTGAAAAAGTAATCAAAAATATTAGAAAGGGTTTAAAGAAAAAATATAAAATAAGAGAGCTTCATGCTTATCATGCTGATAAAATTACAAGGATAAGAATGTTGAAAAAGTTGTCTGAAATAAAAGAGATAAAAATTTTATCCATAATTTTAAATAAACAGAAAGTTTATATTGACCTCCAAAAACAAAAAGACTACCTTTATAATTATACTGCTAACATACTTCTTGATAGGCTACACAATAAAAGATTGATTAAAACAAGTGAACCGATTAATCTTTTCATAGACCAGAAGGATACAAAAAAATTTATAAGAGAAAATTTTGAAAAATATTTAAAGAATAATTTGATAAAAAGGGGTAATAATGGGAGGATAGAAATAAAAATTAAACCATCCCATACAGAGAGATGTTTGCAGGCAGTTGATTTTGTTAGCTGGGCTATTTTTAGAAAATATGAAAGAAATGATTATGAGTATTATGAATTAGTGAAAAACAAAATTATTGAAGAAAATATTTTATTTCCATAAAAAGAAAACCCCTCGTTTTAACGAAACGCCTTACGGTATTTCAACACGAGAGGATTTACTTCTACAATATAATACTATCATATTTTAAAATTATTGCAAATTATTGATTTGTGGATAACTTTTTAGGTAATTTTCTAATAAATTGATAACTAATTAAACTAATCAACTAATATGAAACTAGCAATTAATGGCTTTGGCCGAATCGGGCGGCCAGTATTAAAAATAGCCGTAGAAAATCCCGAAGTAGAAATTGTTGCCATCAATGATTTAGGCAATCTAGAAAATTTAGCTTACTTGCTAAAATATGATACTGCTTATGGCGTTTATCCTCACGATGTAGAAATTAAAGACGGCAACTTGATTGTCGGCGGCAAAGAAATTAAAGTTTTTGCCGAAAAAAATCCGGCTAATTTGCCTTGGGGGGATTTAGAAATAGATGTAGTAGCCGAATGCACCGGCGTTTTCAAGGATCGCGAAGGCGCCAAAGGGCATCTGGAAGCTGGTGCCAAAAAAGTAGTGATTTCTGCTCCCACCAAAGATGACAGCATTAAAACAGTGGTAATTGGCTGCAATGATGATAAAATAGAAGATAGTGACACCATTTTATCCATGGCCTCCTGCACTACCAATTGCATTGCGCCGATGGCCAAGGTTTTGGATGATAATTTTGGCGTAGAAAAATCATTGATGACCACGGTACACAGCTATACCTCTACCCAGAATCTAGTAGACGGACCCAATGATAAAGATCCCCGCCGGGGAAGAGCCGCTGCTCAAAACATTGTGCCTTCTACCACTGGCGCTGCTATTGCTGCTGCTAAAACCCTGCCTCAGCTGGAAGGAATTTTTGACGGCATGGCCTTGCGCGTGCCTTCCCTAGTGGGTTCAGTTAGCGATTTAGTAGCAGTACTTAAAAAAGAAACCGCTGAAGAAGAAATTAACGCTGCTTTCGAAAAAGCTGCGGAAGGGGATTTGAAAAATATTATGCAAGTTACCTGGGAGCCTTTGGTTTCCCATGATATTGTAGAAAGCTCTTACAGTTGTATTGTTCAAACAGATTTAACCAAAGTAATTGGCGGCAATCTGGTAAAAATGGTCGGTTGGTACGACAATGAGTGGGGCTATTCCAATCGTTTAGTCGAATTAGCAGTTTTGATTTCAGCCCGAGGCTGATGTGCCTTGGGTGCAAGCTAGTCAGGGTTTAGTTTATTAGCTTGTTTGAAATTAATTTAGCAGGCGATATCATCCAGATTATTTGGAATCCAGTAAAATTAATCCCAATGGTGCCGAACCTAGCCTCAAATGGTGCCGAACCTTTTAAAAATCCAACAATGAAACTTCCTAACAATTTAACGATTATTTTTTTATTTGTGTATTTGTATAAATTTGTAATTTGTAGGAATTATTTAAAATTATTTACAAAATTAAAAATTAAAAATTTGTCTATTTTCAAATGGCATTACCAAGACGGAATAAAATTCTTCCTGGGAGTCTGGAAAAACTTTCTCTGGTTTGTTTTGTATTTTTTCTCAATTAGAAGGCTATTTAAAACCCTTTTTGCTCCTTGGCGCCGCAGCCTACTAAGAAAAGACTGGGAAGGTTTTCATCCCATTCAAGCCCTTTTATTTCATATCACCAGCGGTTATTTCCGATTTTTTGGCGGTTTAGTAAGGCTGGCGGTTATAACATTGGGATTAGCAGTTTATTTGCTGGTAATCTTTATTGGTGCTTTGACGCTTCTAGTTTGGCTTTTATTGCCAGCTTTGATTATTTTTATAATTATCCTGTTTTTTCAATTACCGATCCTGGCCCTTGCAATTCTGTCATTTATCTTGCTGGCCATTTTTTTATCCATCATCGGATTTCGCGAAGCTTCCCGCAAGCCAGTGTTGGAAATGGATTTCGAAGAGATAAAAAGTATCCCGTTAATCAATCGCATTTTAGAGCGAGCCAACATTCTAAAACAAGAATGGGATAAAATAGATTTTTCCGGAGATTTTCAGCCTGCCTTAAAAAAATTATTAATCCGGAAAGACTTGGACTTAAAAGATTTCAATGAGATAATGAACTGGGAACGGGCGCGGGAGCATATTAATCGGCAAAATAAAAAATTTTGGACCAAACAATCTTTAAGAAAGATTATGCCCATTGGCCGCTACTGGAATTACGGACGCACTCCCTTGTTGGATAAATTCTCTATTGATTTAAGCAAAAATGATCCGACCAATTATACTGAAATAGAACTGATAAATTATGACAAGGAAATGGAAATGATAAATTTGGCTTTTTCCAAAGACAGGCAAAGCAGTCTAGTCTTACTGGGGCGCCCAGGAATTGGGAAACAGTCCCTAGTCCACTATTTAGCCAAAAAAATTCGCCGCAATAATGCCTATTCCTGCTTTCTTTACCAGCGTATAATCCAGATTGACTTAAAAGAAGTCTTGAATGCTGCTATTGACAGCAATAAAAATTCTGCTAGCTTTTTGGATGAAATTTTCTATCAAGCTGCTACTGCCGGCAACGTGATTTTATTTATAGAAAATCTAGCCCAATATTTTGACTCTGATAGCAAACTCTACAATGAAGTGCCGGGGCTTTTGGCTAAATATTTGGATTATCCGCCTTTTCGGCTGATGGCTACTTGCAGCGCAAAAGCTTATCATCGTTTCATTGAAAATAATGAAAACATAACCAAAAATTGTAAAAGCCTGGAAGTCTCCGAGCCCAAAAAGCAAGATGTGGTATTTATGTTGATGCAAAGACTTGATAAACTGGAGCAAAGTAAAATATTTTTGTCTTATCAGACCATCAGGGAAATAATAGAAAAATCTTCTTTTTTAGGCAAAATAATGCCTTTGCCGGGGCGAGCAATAACCTTAATGGACGAGGTTATAACCTATTGGGATAATAATCAAACGGGAGAAATAACGCCACAGACGGTTAACCAAGTGATTGAATTAAAAACCGGCGTGCCTCAAGGCGTGATTGACAAAAAGGAAAAAGAACAGCTTTTGAATTTGGAAGAAGTTTTGCATAAGAGAATTGTCGGCCAAGATCATGCTATCAGAAAGGTTGCTCAAGCTATTAAGCAATCCCGCACCGAAATGGGAGAAGGCAATAAGCCGGTGGGAAGTTTTCTTTTTTTGGGACCGACCGGAGTAGGAAAAACAGAAACTGCCAAAGCCTTGGCCGAAGCCTATTATGGCAACGAACAGCGCATGATTCGGTTTGATATGAATGAATATCAGAACGAAGACAGTGCCGGCCGGCTCATCGGTGATCCCCAAACCAATATGCCAGGCTCACTGGTTTCCAAGGTCAAGGACAATCCTTTTTCCTTAATTCTTTTGGATGAACTAGAAAAGGCTTATCCGGACGTGTTGGACATTTTTTTGAGAATCCTGGATGAAGGCTATGCAGTAGATGCTTTTGACGAAAAAGTAAGCTTTCATGGTAATATTATCATCGCTACTTCCAATGCTGGCTCTGCTTTAATAAAAGAAATGGTTGAGAATAATGAGGAGCCGGAAAAAATAGAAAAACGGCTAGTGGATCACTTAATTGAAAAAAATATTTACAAGGTTGAATTTTTAAATCGTTTTGATGATGTAGTATTTTATGAGCCTTTTACTCCTGAACAATTAAAAAAAGTGGTGGCCTTGATGCTAAACCAGCTAGCTGCTCGCTTGCAGGAAGATAAAAATATTTTAATAAATTTTTCCGAGGAAGTAATTGATAAAATTATCCAGGAAGGTTACCGTTCCATTTTTGGTGCCCGCTCCATTAGAAGATATATCAATGATAAAATTGAAACTATAATAACTGATAAAATTTTACAAGGAGGATTAAATAAAGGCAGTGAAACTACCATTACCCCGGAGGACTTGAATTAAAAATTTGTAGATTTGGCTGTCTGCGATGCTATCGCATAGCGATTAAGGGAAGATAGCAGATTTGTATATTTATGGTAGTTTCTAATTAGCTAATTCTTAATTCCTAATTTAACTAATATCTATGAAGATCAAAGGCAAGAAAATAACCGTTATGGGTATCGGACAACATGGAGGAGCCGTTCAAGTAATCAAGTGGCTTTTAGCCCAAAAAGCCAAAGTAACTGCTACTGATTTGGATTCTAAGCAAAATTTAGCAAAATCCTTGGAAAGCCTAAAAGATTTGAAAAATTTAAAAATCGTAACTGGCCAGCACCGATCAGAAGATTTTACTCTGGCGGATATGCTGATAATTAATCCAGCCATTTCCTGGAAAAATAAATATGTGCAAATGGCACTGAAAAATAATGTTCAAGTGGAAATGGATGCCAGCTTGTTTTTCAAAATGTTGCCGGAAAAAAGTAGGGTAGTGGGTGTTACCGGAACCAAGGGAAAAACTACTACGGCATTATTAATTTATGAAATATTGAAAAAAGCTGATAAAAAAGCAGTAAAAGTAGGAATTGGCCAGGAGCCGGAATTGAATAAATTAAAATTTATAAGTAAAGATAGTATTGCCGTTTTTGAACTTTCCTCTTGGAGACTTTCAGCCTTGGGCAGGATGGAAAAAAGTCCGCAAATCGCAGTCATCACTAATATTTTTCCAGATCATCTTAATTATTATTCTTCGATGGAAAGTTATGTAAGAGATAAAAAAAATATTTTTTTGTATCAAAAACCGAATGATAAGTTATTTTTAAATTGGGATAATAAGCCAACCCGGGAATTTCAGGAGGAAGCTAAAAGCGAAATCGGATTTTTTTCTGCCCAAAATGTTTTAGCCAACGGTAATGCTGTTTACATAAGAAAAGGGAAAATTATTTGGGAGAGAGAAGGGGAAGAGCAGGAAATTTGCGATTTAAATGAAATAAAACTCAAAGGCGCCCACAACATCTCCAATGTCCTGGCTGCCATTTCCGCTGTCTTGCCCTTGGGAATAAAAACCCAGGTAATTAAAGAGACTTTGCGGGAGTTTAGAAAAATTTCTCATCGGATAGAGTTTGTCCGCGACGTGGATGGTGTGAAGTTCTATAATGATACCACTGCCACTATTCCCCAATCTGCTATCGTTGCCATTAACCGCTTTCTCAAGCCTATTCGCCTGATTTGCGGCGGATCCAGTAAAAAAATTGACATGGCTCCTTTAGCGAGAAAAATTTGCAAGGAAGATAATATTAAAGGCATTTACCTATTAGAAGGTACGGCCACTGATAGTTTAAAGAAAAACATTAGAGAAGAAGGCGGAGAGGGGAAAATTAAAGGTGTTTTTGATAATTTAGAAGCAGCTGTTAATCAAGTCAAGTCCCATGCCAGAGAAGGAGAGATTGTTCTCTTTTCTCCCGGCTGCGCCAGCTTCGGGATGTTTAAGAACGAATTTGACCGGGGAGAAAAGTTTATTAAATATGTGAGTGAATTGTAAACTTTTCTATTTCTCTCCACTCGGAAATGACAAGAACGGGGAATAGGAAGAGATTAGTTCCGTAAATATTTATAACATTGTAGGGGCGCAAAATTTTGTATCCGTTAAAAAATAAAAACACAAAAATGAACGAAAATGAAATAGATAAAAAGAATATCATATATGATAAATCCTCAAATATCGTTAGCAAGAAGATTAAATTTAAATTATTTATTAAAGAAAATTATAAATTTCTTATTTTTATATTAATTTTAACTGCTTATTATCTATCTCCTTTATCTATTTTCTTTTGGAATCGTGCATTGATGTTTTTAATACATATTTTTTTATTTCCTTTTTTTCTTATGCCAGAGGATTCTTTTATTATTTCTGCTGGTTATGCTCCAGGAGTAATTCCCAATCCTTTTACAATTGCATTTGCAATTTTTATTTCATCGGTTTGGATAATGGTTTTTTCTTTCTTGATAAACCTTATTGCTAAAAAATTGAAAATCAAAAGTATTTTAGTTTTTATACTAGCTATTTTAATTTTTTTAGTTTTAGGTGGTTTTGGCGAGCAGAATATTTGTGAAAGAGATTTTGAATCTTATAGGAATGAAAAAGGAGAAAAATATTTAAAAAATCTCGGTGTTATTCATTTTGTTGTAGATACAAATATGAAAAGGGGCTTAGATTTTTTCTATAAATTAAATGGATTAGAATATATTTCTGGAGATTCAAATAATGGTAGGATTTTAGCAAGAATAAAATCAGGGGATGAATATAGAAAGATATGTCAAATAAAAGCTTATAGGCAGGTTTATGAGGGTACTACTCCGATGGAGGAAAGTGGTTTGTTCTTTATTAATAATCAAGAATATTGGAATCTAATAGATAATAATTTTTGTGAAACTGATCAATTAGTTAATCACAGCAAAGAAGATTGTTTGAAGAGTATAGAAAAAGGCTTCATGCATAAAGGAGAAACTGATTCTAGAGATAAAATACTGCCCCTTACAGAAGAATATACTAATGATTTAATAGCCTTTAGTTATCCAAAAAGTTGGCACATTTTCAAAAAAGAGGAAGATGGGAAAGGAACGGTTCGAATAAGCAAGAGTGTTGATGGAAATTTTAAATTATATGCATTAATTGATGTCTCAAAATGTGTCCCTTCCCTTGAGACAATTGGGGAACAACTATTAAAAAAACAAGAAGAGGGAGAACTTGATAGTAATTATTATCCAAAGGGTGTAGAAAAAGTAGAAATTGGAGATTTTAATTTTTATAAATATATACAAAGTGATAAAAAGTATGGCTCCGAGGAAACTAATTATGAAGCCAAAGTAAATGGTATCTACCTTATCAATATCAGTGTTTTTCATACTGGTTATGATGACTATATTGATGACATAAAAAGAATGATTGAGACAATAGAACTTCCAGATAATTCAAAAGTTGAACTAATTGACTATGAGGATAATTTTTTGAAAATTTCTTACAATAAAAATGCTTATCAGTTTTCAAAAGCTGATTCAACAGATGTTAATACAATTTATGAATTAAAAAATGTTAATAAAAAAGAGCAATCTCTTGTTAGGGGAGTTATATATAAGGGATTTGAAGAACATTCTCTTGATGATCGCTATAATATTTTTGTTAGTCAAGGGAAAACAACTAATTCAAAACATCAAAAAATTAAGCTTGGCAAGTATGAATTTATCAAAACAAAAGACGCTAATAATTCGTTTACTCAGTATACCACTTTTATAGGTTTGTATGAGGTAAACTTTGTATTAGACTATGGTAAGGCTGGTATGTATATGAAAGACGAAAATCTTGAAAATATATTAAAAACTCTAGTGTTAAAAATATAGTATGTAAAAATCTCGAGCGTTGTTTATACTTTTTCTAATTGTAGAATCCTTCTAATTTTTCCTCTAAGGCATTTTGCCTCTTAGGTAAGGCAAAAATGCCGTTTTGAAAATTTAAGGAGTCCCAAATCCATTTTTGAAACTATAAACAACGCTAGGAAATCTTACAATTTATACATTCAATTAAATTTTAAAAACTCATGGACTCGGAAACAAAAAAACGTCTTGATGAGCAAGATGAAATTCTAAAAGGCATTTATACTTCAGTGGAAAAAACCAGAAGGTATTTTTTGTGGACATTGATTATCACCATCGCTACCATCGTCCTTCCCCTGATAGGGTTGATTATATTAATCCCTTGGGTTATAAATTCCTATACTTCGGCGTTAGGAATGTAAATTGGCAGGCAAGGTGAATTATTTAAGCGGGTTTTATTTTTTCTTGTTACATTTCTTGACAAAACTATTGAGCTATATTAGTTTAATAATAGCGAAGGAGGCGGTACTTTTTTGAGAAATTCAAAAAAAATTATTATTTTTTGGATTAAAAAACGTTAAGACCCGGGAAAACAAGCGGCTATATCCTCTTTCGCACCCTTCATTAGCCCACTTTCCCGGGCTTTTTATTTTACATTATTTGACAATTTTCACTATATATGGTATAATTGATCATTGTACCTTTTAAAATTTTTGTTTGAATAAACAATTACAACAAGGAGGGAAAGAAGATGAAAAAGATTTACATCGGAACGTTTGTTTTTTTGGCAATCAGCTGCATATTGGTTTTTTACATTTCCATTTTCCATTTTCTCATTCCTGGTCCAAAAGAAGAGATTTGCCAATTCAACCAGGAGGCAATTGCCCAAGCTAGTCCGGGAGCATTGCTTCTTTTGAAAAATGGCAACTTACTTCTTCTAGGAAGTAATTGTTTTGATGACGAGGGCCGAGTTACTTTTGTAGAAAAATACGGAGGTCCGGAAAAGAAAAAGACCCCGGAAGAGCTTTCTCAGAAAGTCGTTCTCGTTATCTACTGGGATTCGCCTAAATATCATAAATACCTTAGAAAATTTGAACTCCAAGGTATTGAATATTAATTTCATGCCCAGAGCCAGAAAGGAGATTGAAAAATGGAAATAGCGGTAACGCTTGTTAATTTTTTTATCTATTGGGTAGCTTTTTATCTCTTAATATGTCTTATTTGCTGGTGGTCGGAAGCAATTGTTTTTCTTGCTCGTGTTATTCTCTTTACAGCAAGGACTGGGATAAAAGAAACCAAGGAGATGGTAAAAGAGAACATGAGGAAAAATATAAATGAGCATGAAGATGAAAAAGGAAAAAATTTCCCTGGAAGAATGGCAGCTATTTTTTTGGGAAGCTTCCTCTCTTCTCAGCTTTTGATGCATGTGGGTCACCTTCCCTGGGAAATTGGGATGGCAATCTTTCTTGTTTTTCCTTCCTTCCTTGTCTATTTAAAAGGAAGAGTGTTGCTTTTAAAGAAAGAGGGACATTTTATTCCTTTCCCTTTGTGTTTTCTTTAATAGCCCTTTCAAGAACCGCTTGTGTCATCGACACCGGCGGTTTTTTTATTTATTTTTTATTTTATGTTAAAATTAATTTTGCTTAGATAAATTTTCCTAATTGTTTATCCCGTAGTTAATCTGCAGGATTATACTGTTGGGACTGATTGCCAATTATATGAAAAGTTTAAAAATAAAAATTTACGGAAAAGTGCAGGGGGTTTTCTTTCGTGCTAATGCTCAAGAAAAGGCTCAAAAGTTAAACCTCACTGGCTGGGCAAAGAATGAATCGGACGGAACCGTATTAATAGAAGCGCAAGGAGAAAAAGAGGCTCTAGAAAAATTTTTAAAATGGTGTCAAGAAGGTTCGCCCTACTCCAAAGTAGAAAAAGTAGATTCCCAATGGGAAGAAGTAAAAAAAGAATTCCGAGATTTTTCCATAAGATATTGAAATGAAAAGATTTATTATCAATAAAGTTAAAAAAGTTACTAATAAGCTAAATCCTAAATCCTAAATCCTAAATCCTAATGCAATGCCTTATCAAATTCAATCAATAAAAAAACTAGCCTTGATTTTTTTCATTTTATTTTTTTTCGCTGTTGTTTTGGCGGTTTCTTTGGGCTGGTTTTGGCTGAAAAGCGGCGCCTACAAAAGTATTGCCAGCCAATCTAATGTCCCCCAGACTGTGATTATTGAAAAAGGCTGGGGAGCGAAGGAAATCGGCCAGCAATTAGAAAGAAAAAACCTGATAAAAAATAAATATTTCTTCTATTTTTATCTTTGGAAAAATAGTGAAAAAAAAGCGGCTTTGCAGGCCGGAGAATATGAATTAGCCCCTAATGTGACTATTCCTCTGATAGTCGAAAAAATTTCTAGCGGTGAAATAAAAGATAAGACTATAAAATTAACTATTCCGGAAGGCTTTACAAATAAAAAAATAATTGACCGAGTCGCCAGTTTGAAGCCGGAATTTTCTGAAGATTTTAGCTTTTATGCCAGTTGCAAATGCTTGGGTGAGGAAAGTTGCCAATGTGATAAATTTTCTGATAAGTTTTCCTTCCTGAAAGATATTCCCAAGGGAGTGGATATGGAAGGCTATCTTTTCCCAGATACTTATTTTATTGAAGAAGGAGATACTGTGAACATCCTGATGTTAAAAATATTAAATAATTTTTCGAAAAAGTTAAATGGCGATCTTTTGGAAAATATTCAGAACCAGGGAAAAAGCTTGCATGAATTTATTACTATGGCATCCATTATTGAAAGAGAGGCCAAGACTAAATCGGATCGAGAAATCGTTTCCGGCATATTTTGGCAGCGATTAGAAGACGAGCATGCCCTACAAAGCTGTGCTACCCTGGCTTATTTTTTAGGCATTGATAAAAATCAATTTTCCTTTGAAGATACTCGGGTAGATTCTCCTTATAACACCTATGTTAATCCCGGCTTGCCTCCAGGACCGATTTGCAATCCCGGCCTAGAAGCAATAGCAGCTTCAGTTTATCCGAAAGAAACGGATTATTATTACTTTTTATCCAATTTGGAAAACGGGGAAATGATTTTTTCAAAAGATATTTTAGAACATAATCGGAAGAAAGAAGAAAACGGACTGTAGGTTAACTGATTGGTTAAATATTTTTAATTATGAAGTTATATAAATTTTTTTCATTAATAAGCTAACCGATTAAATCCTAATTCCTAAATCCTAAGTTATAATTCTTGATTCAATTATTTAATGAATATTATTAAAAAAATAGATTTCGAGTGGTTTTCTTTTTTAGCGATTCTCTTTTTAATAACTTCCAGCTTGGTGACTATTTATTCCCTCTCCTTGTCTGGAGATGAAGGAGGTTTGAGTATTTTCCACAAGCAATTAATTTTTTTCGGCGTCAGTTTGCCGTTTTTTATTTTTTTTAGTTTTTTCGATTATAAAAAGTTAAAATTCTACAGCGGCTTGCTATATATCATAAGCTTGATTTTATTGACCATGGTTCTCTTTTGGGGGAAAAGTGTGCGCGGTACTTCCGGTTGGTTCGATTTAGGCTTTTTTAATTTTCAGCCGGTGGAAGTAGTTAAAATTTTTGTTATTATTATTTTAGCGAAATATTTTTCCAAGAGAATAAAGGAGGTAACCACTTTTAAGCAAATAATCGTTTCATTATTTTATATTTCAATTCCAGTTTTTTTAACCATCCAACAACCGGACTTCGGATCCGCGGTAGTAATCTTGGTAATTTGGCTCGGAATGCTGATACTTACCAATATTAATAAAAAAACTATAGCGTTAATTTTAATCTGCTTGGCTGCCTTTTCTTTTTTAAATTGGAATTTTCTCTTGAAAGACTATCAAAAAGAAAGGATTAAAATCTTTTTTAATCCTCAAACAGATGCCTTAGGGAGCGGTTATAATATTATTCAGTCTATGGTGGCCGTGGGATCTGGAGGAATAAAAGGTAAAGGACTGGGCTATGGTTCGCAAAGTCAATTGAATTTTTTACCGGAAAAACACAATGATTTTATTTTTGCTGTAATTGCTGAAGAAAATGGTTTTTGGGGCGCCTTGTTAATCATTTTTATTTATGGATTTTTATTTTATCGAATGGGAATAATTGCCAGGGAATCAAGAAATTATTTTGGCTGGTTTTTGGCAAATGGCATTATTATAATGTTTTTTTTCCAAACAGTTATTAATATAGGAATGAATATCGGAATTGTTCCAATTGCTGGCTTATCCCTGCCTTTCTTAAGTTACGGCGGCAGTTTTATCCTAATTTCCATGATAGCTTTTGGCATAGTTCAGAATATTTGGAAAAATCGAAAAAAAGGGAAATTTGACTTGAAAGTTGAAGAAAGATGAAAAATATTTCCACAATCGTTAAAAATTTGATATAATAATCTAAAATTGTTATAATCTAAACTCAGATAGAAGCGTTAATATAAATTATCAAAAATAAAAATGTCCAGAACAAATTACATTAATGTTATAGATGTAGGATCTTCTAATGTAAAAACAGTTATTGTGCAATTATTGCCAGAAGAAAAACCTCGCATTGTGGGCGTGGGGGTTTCTAATTCCAGTGGGATGAGAAAAGGCGTGGTGGTTGACCTTGAAGAAGTAACTCATTCCATAGAAGAATCAATTGAAAAAGCGGAGGGAATGGCAGGAGTAGAAATAAAAGATGCTTTTATTGCTATTGGAGGCAATCATTTAAAATGTTTTAATACTCAAGGTGTGATTGCTATTGGGAGAGCTGATGGTGAAGTTGCCGAGGAAGATGTAGAGAGAGTAATTGAAGCTTCCCAGGCCATAAATATTCCCCATAATTATACCTTACTGCACGTAGTACCACAAAATTTTATTTTGGATAACCAGCAAAATATAAAAGATCCAGTGGGAATGAATGGTGTGAGACTGGAAATGCAAGGAGCAGTTATTTTAGGGTTTACTCCTTATATAAATAATATTTCTAAATGTTTTTCTAATTTAAATATCGGAATAGATGGTTTTATTGTTTCTCCTTTAGCGGCTGCTAAATCGGTTTTAAATAAAAGGCAGAAAGAATTAGGCGTAGCCTTAGTAGATATTGGAGGGGAGACAACTTCATTGGCAGTTTATGAGGAAAGAGAATTGCTTCATCTAGCGGTAATTCCCATCGGTGCCAGCCACATAACCAATGATATAGCTATTGGCTTAAGGACATCTATTGACGTGGCGGAAAAAATTAAAATTGAGTATGGCACTGCTTTGTTAAGCGAAGTAGATGATAAAGAACAAATAAATTTAGCTGAAATTGATAAGGAAGAAGAGGGCGTTATAACCAGGAAACATGTAGCAGAAATTATTGAGGCTCGGTTGGAAGAGATATTTTTTATAATAGAGAAAGAGTTGAAAAAAATAAATCGATCAGCTCTATTGCCGGCAGGAGCGGTTATTGTTGGAGGCGGAGCCAAAACCCAAGGTACGGTGGATTTAGCCAAAGAGACTTTAAAATTACCTGCTCAAGTTGGTTTCCCCCAGGAGCTCTCCGGCTTGATTGATAAAGTAGATAATCCTTCTTTCGCTGTGGTTATCGGCATGATTTTATGGAGCCTAGAGGAAGGAACGGAAGACTTTATTTCCTTGGAAGGGCAAGGAGGTTCGAGCCAAAAGAAAAAATTTAGCGAAAAATTGCCTAACTATGAAATTATTGATAATGTAAAAAAATGGTTTGGCAAGTTTCTCCCTTAAAAAATAAACCCTTGACATATTTCGTAAGTATAGTAGCATGGAATACTAACTTTTTATTAATTATCGGCATTAATCGGCATTAATTTTATGTTGATTAATTGATGATTTATTTATAAATAACAATATAACTTTAAAATATGGCAGAAGTTAAACCCGACGTTGAAACATTTGCAAGAATAAAAGTAGTCGGCGTAGGAGGTTCAGGAAGCAATGCAATAAGCAGGATGGTAGAATGCAAGTTGGCAGGCATAGAGTTTGTTGCTGTTAATACAGACGCCCAAGATTTACATAATTGCAAAGCCGGTGAGAAAATTCATATAGGAAAAAATTTAACCAAAGGGCTTGGAGCGGGGATGAATCCTGAATTGGGCCGCCAAGCAGCCGAAGAAAACAGAGATGAAATTCAGGAAATTTTAAAAAATACTGACATGGCTTTTGTGGTTTATGGCGCAGGCGGAGGCACCGGCTCTGGAGCTGGACCTATTGTAGCGGAAGCGGCCCGTGAAGCAGGGGCTTTGACAGTTGGCGTAGTTACTAAGCCTTTTTCTTTTGAAGGAAAGCAAAGGACAGCTATCGCGGATGAATCTTTGGAAAATTTAAAAGAAAGAGTGGATACCTTGATTGTTATCCAAAATGATAAATTATTGCATATTATTGACAAGAACACTTCATTAATAAATGCCTTCAGAATTGTGGATGATGTTTTGCGCCAAGGAGTGCAAGGCATTTCTGATTTAATTACCAAGCCAGGAATCATTAACGTTGATTTCGCTGATGTGCGTTCGGTAATGCAAGACAGTGGCTCTGCTTTGATGGGGATTGGAATGGCTTCTGGGGAAGATCGATCTACTCAGGCTGCTAAGCAAGCAATTAATTCTCCCTTGCTAGATGTTTCTGTAGATGGAGCCAGGGGAATATTGTTTAATATTACTGGCAATACTGATTTAACTATGTTGGAAATCAATGAAGCTGCTAATGTTATAACAGAGAATGTTGATCCCAATGCCCGCATAATTTTTGGCGCCTCTACCGACGAAAAAATTAAAAAAGGCGAAATTAAAATAACCGTAGTGGCAACTGGCTTCAGTGGCGGAGATTTCCCTAATTACCCAATTGCTTCCGGGTCCGAAGAAGAACCCAAAAGAGATTTTGACAGTGATTTTGGTCAATCGTCCGGTTTTGGAGGCGGAAAAATGAGCTTTGAGGAAGATGATAAAAGTTCTGAAAAAGAAGATAAATCCAAAAAAGAACCAAAAAAAGGCCAGAGCAATTTTTTCAACACCAAACCGCTGGAAGAAAAATCTTCAGAGGAAAAAGATAAGAAAAAATTTGATGATGACCAGAGCCCTTTGGATGAAAGTGGAGAAGGAGATGATGACCTGGAAATCCCGGCCTTTATTAGAAAAAAGTTGGGGAAATAAAATTTATTTTATTCACTTTTTATATAAAAACCACTGTTATAAGGCAGTGGTTTTTTATTTATAAATTCTGCAATTTGATTTAAAATATCTTTTATAACAAACGAAAAATTACTTTAAGGCTACTCTTAGTTTTTCTTCTTGATTGTGTCTTTCTAGCGCCAAGGTGATTAATTTTTCTATTAATTTTTCATAAGGCAAGCCGCTCTTTTCCCAAAGCTTGGGGTACATACTGATAGAAGTAAATCCGGGAATAGTATTAATTTCATTGGCATAAATTTTATTTTTTTCCGTTAGAAAAAAATCAACTCGGCCCATCCCTTCACAATCAAGTGCTTGGTAGACATTAATTGCCATTTCTTGGATTTTTTTGGTTATTTTTTTTGAAATGTCAGCTGGGATAATTAAATCAGCGCCTTTCTTGTCCAAATATTTGGCCTTATAAGAATAGAAATCATATTTGGGAATTATTTCTCCTAACACAGAGGCGCAGGGTTTTTCATTCCCTAAAACCGAGCATTCCAACTCTCTCCCTTCAATGAATTTTTCTAGAATGATTTTATTATCATAGCAGAAAGCTAAGCATGTCCCTTTCTCAAATTCTTTTATATTTCTAATTTTACTCACTCCAACAGAAGAACCAAGGCTGGCAGGCTTAATAAAAAAAGGAATTCCAAGCTCTTTTTTTATTTCCTCGAAAGTCTTTTCATTTTTATTGGCTTTTTTTATCACTAAAAATTTTCCAACAGGAATTTTTGCATTCCGCAAAATTTTTTTAGAAAATTCTTTGTCCATTCCCGCGGCTGAGCCCAAAATGCCTGCTCCTACGAAAGGAGTATTATACAATTTTAACAAGCCTTGGATGGAGCCATCCTCCCCAAAAGGTCCGTGAATAATTGGAAATACTAAAGCTACCTTCTCGTTTCTTCTGGAAGTTTTAATAAAAAAATTTCCTTGTCTGGTAAAAGGAAAAACAGATTCTCCTAGTTTCTTGGTTATTTTATTAATAGAATTTTTTTTGGATTCGGATAAAAATAGGTTTTTTTTAATTTTAATCCATTCTCCTTTGGGGGTGATGCCAATTAATACAATATTATATTTTTTCTTATTAATTCCTTTAAAAATATTTTTAGCTGAAACGATAGAAACTTCATGTTCCGCTGATTTTCCTCCAAAAATAAGAGCAATCCTTTTTTTCAATTTTTTCAATTTATTTTTTATTCATTAAATTCTAACATATCTTAAGTTAAAATCCGAATTTTTATTCAATTCTAAACCAAATAGAGGCCTCTATAGAGGCCTCTATTTCATCAATCTTAAAAATAAAAACAGAGCTAATTCTTTGTTTCTATTACGCATATTTTATGATACAGCTTAATAAGTTGCTAATGATTCATATCGTTCACCGGCTGGCAGATTCAAATCAATTGATTAAGGTTAAGAATAAAAGGCGGGGAAAATGGCCTGTCCAGCACCAAGCTTAGCTTCGGTGCGGGAATCAATCTTCGAACCAGAATAGGGGAGAAATTGGAGGAAAATTGGGAAAAGCTTTTTGATTTGTTTGGGAGGATGGAAATGTTAATAAAATAACTTCATCAATAGTTTCCAATAAAAAAAGCCCGTGGTATTCAATTGAACCCACTGGCGGCTTTTACTAGTTTGAATGATTTTACTGTTACTGATTCAGGAACTTTTTCCTAGTGTCCTCCTCGGCCGCACGGCTGGCTTTAACTTCTCCATAGGATTTCTCCATTGAGTTGAAAGCCTGCTCGTCGATAAAAAATATGATACCGGAGGGGCATGGAGTTCCGATGGGTTTTCCTGGAGCCGTATACTTAACCAGAAGATGTTTGCCGTCTTTGGCAATCACCTCAATCAGTCCTCCGAACTCGATCCCACAAGTCCTGCACTCCTTTATGGAAAGTGATAAAGACCCAATGCTGCAATTTTGCTGAACAGGTTCGATGTTTTTAATATTAATCCACTGCCAATCAGATATGTGAGCCGTATCGCCAACCTCGGCCGCGAAGCCCACTGAAAAAGAAATAAAAAGAACGAATAATATTGTCAATGCAATCTGAATCTTTCTCATCTGAATCCTCCTTGCGATTGAATGGTTGAAATGAAACAGAACTAGCGATAAACCAAAGGTTATCATGAAATATTATCATAAATGATATAATTTGTCAATCTCTAACCATCAAAAAAGCCTTAAATAAAGGCTTTTCGAGTTTGGCGGGGACGACCGGACTCGAACCGGCGACCTACTGCGTGACAGGCAGTCGCTCTAACCAGCTGAGCTACGCCCCCGTATATAGGAAATTATGTTAAATATTATTTATTTTAAAAATTGCTTAAACATTGCTACTGCGAAGCTGGAAGCTGCCTGCCCGCCATAGCTTTAGCATAGGCGGGAGCTACGCCCCCGTATATAGGAAATTATGTTAAATATTATTTATTTTAAAAATTACTTAAACATTGCTACTGCGAAGCTGGAAGTTATTTATCTCTCCCATAGCTTTAATGTAGTGAAGCAAAGTTTATCTGCCTTTTGCAGGCCTTCATGAAAAAATTAACAAAATTAATTATAACTGTTTTTCCTAAAAATGCAATAAAAAACGGGAGCACTTGATTCAAGTCTCCCGTTTTTGAGATCTTTCAATTTCAGAAAAGTTTTTTTAACAAAGCCTTATTCCCAAGAAGTGGTCCCACCCACAAGAACATACTCCCTCTTCATCCAAGGATCCCCCGCAGCCCTTGCAGCGGTTTCCATTGCGGCCAGGATAACCATCTTTCCGGGAAAAAACAATTTTTTTTGTTTCCAGGACAGCGATTTTGTTTGCGCTCAATCCCAAGCACAATTTTCTTATTTCCTCTAAGCCTACTTGTTTATGTTCCAAAAGAAAATTTTGCAGATTTTCCAGGGAGCATTCATCATCATTCAGCCAGGGAAATTCAATTCTGTCTTTCCACGAGCGAAAGAAAGTTTTACCAGTGCTGGGGTCCAATGCATAAAAAATAAATTCTTCTCCCTGGTGCCATTTTAATGCTTGCACCATATAAAAGATTTCTTTTGCCGCTGACCCAGTCATTTCAACCATCATTTCCTCAAAATTTTTCCTCATTTTCTTCTCCTTTCCTGGTTTTAAGATTAGTATTTTAAAAAACAAGCAGAAATACAAAAACAATAGATCTTTTATAAAAATTCAATCCTTACTGTTCAATTAATTCTATGCTTTCAATCACCATATCTTCTTCCGGATGATCTTTATTGTTAGTATCTACTTCTTCAATTTCCTCTACTACATCCATGCCGTCTGTCACTTTCCCAAAATTTGTATGTTTGCCGTCCAAATGGGGAGTGGAATCGGCGGTAATAATAAAAAATTGGGAGCCATTAGTGTCTGGTCCGGAATTGGCCATCGCCAAAGAACCGCGAACTAATTTATAAGAGTTAATTTCATCTTTGAATTCATAACCTGGTCCGCCTTGGCCGTCGTCTGACCAGTCGTCATCTTTAGAATTAGGATCACCGCCTTGGATCATAAAATCTTTAATCACGCGGTGGAATTTGGTGCCGTCATAAAAACCTTCTGAGGCCAGTTTTAAAAAATTATTCACTGTTTTAGGGGAATCTTCATTAAAAAATTCTAATTTAATATCTCCCATATTCGTCTCCATCACTGCTGCTTTATATTTTTCAGCAAATTCATACTTTTTCTCTTCATCAAATTCTTCATCAATTTCTTCTTTTTCAGAATTTTTTGTTTCAGTAGTGGTATTGTTACCTGGCACTAGTCCTGGGGCAAGCTTGTCAGGATTAGCCGGCTTTGGCGGTTCCTTGTATTTATTCATATCAATTTCCTGGTTTATGGCAGTTTGTTTTTCCATCGGAGCATTTTCCTTGTCCCTTTCCTGGAAACAACCAGCTAATAAAAAAATTGAAAACAAAAAAATAATAAAAAAATATTTTTTATTTTTCATAATCCATGTTAATTTTTATCAGAATAATCGATGGGAACTACAAAAATATTACCAATAAATAATTATAATTACAAATCTTGATCAGTGATTTGTTGTCCAGCATCTGCCAAGTTGACATCTTTTAATTTTTAAAATGAAAAATTTATAATTTTCCACCGCTTCTTTTGGCTCGAATTCTTTCATTTTCATTTAGATATTTTTTTCGCAGCCTCACGCTTTTAGGAGTTATTTCCAGATATTCGTCGCCTGATATAAGCTCCATTCCACGTTCAATGGTAAGATCCATGGGAGGGATAAGCTGGATAGCATCATCGCTTCCACTGGCGCGCATATTGGTCAGTTGTTTTCCTTTAATGGGATTAACAGTCATATCGCATCCCTTGGCAGTATCGCCGATTACCATTCCTTCATAAACTTCCGTCCCAGCTCCAATATATAAGTTTCCTCTATTTTGTAAATTAAACAAGGAAAAACCCAATGCCTTGCCATTGATCATCGAAATCATTGATCCGGGCTGACTTTTCCTTATTTCTCCTGCCCAAGGGCGAAATTCTAGAAAACGAGTACAGAAAATTCCTTCACCTTTAGTGTCAACTACAAACTGGCTCCGATAACCAAACAGGCCCCGAGAGGGAATTTCAAAAATCATTCTAGCATGCCCGTTGTTTTGTTTCATTTCTGTCATCACGCCTTTCCTCTTTCCTAATTTTTTAATAATAATTCCTGAATATTCTTCCTTTACATTGATAGTGACCTCCTCGTAAGGCTCCATTGTTCCCTCTTTTTGTTTTTTAATAATGACTTGAGGCTGAGAAATTTGAAGTTCGTAGCCTTCACGCCTCATATTTTCAATTAAAATGGCAATATGAAGTTCTCCGCGTCCGGAAACTTTATAAAATTTATTAGATGAAAAATCAACTTTCAATCCTACATTGACCTCCAGCTCTTTTTTCAAGCGTTCCTTGATTTGTAAATTTGTTACCAAGCTGCCTTCCCGGCTGGCGAAAGGTGAGTCGTTTACCAAAAAATTTAAGCTGATAGTTGGTTCGTCAATGATAATATTTGGCAGAGTTTTTTGACTTTTATTATTGCAAATAGTTTGACCGATATAAACATCTGGTAATCCGGCAATCATTACAATATCTCCCTGAAAAGCTTCTTTGATTTCTTTTTTTTCAACTCCATGAAAGGTAAAAATTTTAGTTATGTACCCTTTTGAAATTTTTCCATCAGTTTTTTTAATTAACACAGCATCTCCGCTAGAAATTTTTCCTTTATAAATTCTTCCAATTGCCAGGCGCCCTAAAAAATTGTCATAAGCTAAATTAAAGGGCTGTAAAAGAAAATTTTCTTTAATCAAACTTGATTCATCTGAACTTGAAGCAGCAGGAACTTTTTCTATAATTAAGTCCAAGAGGGGATTGAGGTTATTATTTTTGTCTTTTAATTTTAGCTTGGCAATTCCTTGTTTGGCATTAGCATAAACAGTAATAAAATCAAGTTGTTCATCATTGGCGCCAAGGTCCAGAAATAGTTCATAAACCATTTCCTCCACTTCGGCTGGCCGGGCAGCCGGTTTGTCGATTTTATTTAAAACTACAATTGGCTTTAAGCCTAACTCTAAAGATTTTTTTAAAACAAAACGGGTTTGAGGCATAGGGCCTTCTTGCGCATCTATCAACAAAATCACGCAGTCGATAGCACGCAGAACGCGCTCTACTTCAGAGCCAAAGTCGGAATGGCCAGGCGTATCAACAATGTTAATTTTATTGTTTTTATAAATAACGGAAGTATTTTTTGAATAAATAGTAATTCCGCGCTCTTTTTCTAAGTCATTGCTGTCCATTGAATATTCATCACAGGCAATTCCTGTCTGTCTCATCAAGGCGTCAGTTAGGGTGGTTTTTCCATGGTCGACATGAGCAATAATGGCAATATTTCGTATTTTCATAATTTAAGATTATCAAATGTTTTTCAAAAATAAAACCGCCCTTATTCTCGCAAAGGCGGGAATTTAAATGAAGATTAAATTAAAACAGATTAATTATAGATTAAAATAAATCAAACGTCAACTGAAATTATAGCTGAAAATTATGGATAATCAATACAAGTTGTAATATTTTTTAGAAAAGATATAATTAACGGAAAGACACTAGCGTTACTTGTAATAAAATTATCTAGCCAAAATTAACTGAATTGATATTGTTATTTAATTATAAATTAGAAAATGGATAAAATCAAAGTAGAAAATCACAGCTTTACTGCTTTTTCCTGGGTAGCTGGTTGGCTTTTCACTGTTGGATTTTTAGAGTTGGCTTTTTGGAAAGGATTGATAGCTGTTTTGCTTTGGCCATACTTTATCGGTCAAGTGATTCATGATGTGGTAAAATTAAATGTTTAACAAATAGTATAATTTTTTTAGCTTGCTTTATCCTTGTGAATAAGTTAAAATCTTAGAGTGGAAATTATTTTTTTGCTGAAAGCATTTGGTTGTTGTCGGGAGAGGTTGGCTAGTTATTGGTTTAAAAATTTAAAATTATAAATTAAAATTTACAAGCCCCTTTAGCTCAATTGGATAGAGCATCTGGCTTTCCTGCCCGCCGTACAAGCCCTCGTGGTGAAATGGATATCACGCTTGGCTTCGGACCAAGAATTTCGGGTTCGAATCCTGACGAGGGTACGGCTTGGCAGGCGGGGGATCAGAAGGTTGAGGGTTCGAGTCCTTCAGGGGGTATGTTGTTACAAGAAAATTACTTGAATACTGTCTTATATAGAAAGTCGAGAGGGTTCGCCCTATCATACGATAGGGCGCCATGTTGAATAACATGGCGAGTCCTTCAGGGGTACGTTGTTAGCTTTTTAGAATTTAGCTTTTTGGCTTATTAAACAAGAAAATTTTATTAATTTGCCTGTGAGTCTTTGAGCAGCAACAAATTAATAATCCTGCAATTAAGCTTGCTTTAGCGGAAGAATAGAGTTGCTGAACGGCCCTAAAAGTTTTCAGGGTAAAAATCTTTTGGGGAGGTACTAATTAAATTTTTATTTTATAAAAAACTGGGCTAATTTACTTCATGGTTGTTGCTCGGTTTTTTTATAAAAACAAAATTTGTGATAAAATAGAAATAAATCCGTAGTAAACTATATGAAAATATTTAAAAAGATACTTTCCATTCTGTTTTTATTGGCAGTTTTATTTTTTGTTTCTAGAATTGTGGATTTTGATTTTTCAAAATTCAGCTTAAAGCCGGATATAAAAAAGAAAGAGAAGGCCTTTGTTGAGGAAAAATATCAAACTCCTATTCTCAGAAATGAAGAGCAAGATCAAATCCAAGAAAGAGAATTCCAGGGGACAGAGCTAGAGATTATCGAATTAGTTAACCAGGCTCGTTTCAAAGAAGAATTGCCAGCGCTTAAAAAAAATGAAAAATTAATGCAATCAGCTTTGTTAAAAGCTGAAGATATGAAAGAAAAAAATTATTTTGAGCATGTTTCTCCGGAAGGATTGCAGCCTTGGTTTTTTGCGGAAAAGATAGGCTATAAATATAAAACATTTGGTGAAAATTTAGCAGAAGGATTTTTTAACTCTCAAAGCGTACATGAAGCTTGGATGAATAGTGCAGGGCATCGGAAAAATATTCTAGGAAAAGACTTTGAAGAAATAGGCATTGGCATCACTGGCTTTGAACAAAATGGAATGAAAAGCTATATTATTGTTCAGCATTTCGCTTCCAAGCTTGCAGAAAAAGATTTGGAACCTCAAGTGGTTTGTGATCAAGATGTAAAAGAAAGCTGTGAAAATGCAAATGAGAAAGAGAAAGAAATAGACGATGTAGTTGATGAACAAAAGAAGGAGATTAAAAAAGCTAAAAAAGCCGGCGCTTCCAAAGAAGATATAGAGAAAATGGAAGACAACCTGGATGACTTGGAAGAGATGGATGACAACATAGATGAATACTTGGATGATTGCGAAAATTATATAAAAAAGTGCGATAAATGGGAATGATATGTTGTTTTGACAGTTTATTCTTTCTAGACTATTATTAGGTTAAAAGAATTTATAATTCCTGATTATTATATTCAAATGTGTATTAGTGACTTAAGCCCTGACAATTTTTAAGACAAAAAAATGTTACAGTCGAAACTTTTTGCTCCGATGGCCAAAGAAGCCCCCAAGGACGAGGCTAGCTTAAACGCCCAAATTTTAATCCGGGCTGGTTTTATTGATAAAACATCAGCCGGTATTTACAGCTTGTTGCCATTAGGTTGGAAAACAACAGTAATTTTAATATTAATACTAAAGTTAGTATTATAGTACCAGTATATAATGTTGAAAAATATTTAGAAGACGCTTTATCATCCTTAGTCAATCAAACATTAAAAAACATTGAAAAAATAATCCGCCAAGAAATGAAAAAAATGGGCGGCCAAGAAATTTTTTTGCCTGCTTTGCATGTCAAGAAAAATTGGGAAATGACGGGACGCTGGGAGAGCTTGGATGTTCTTTTTAAATTAAAGGCAGGAGAAAGGAAGGAATTTGCCTTAGGGCCGACTCATGAAGAGATCATCACTCCCTTGGTTAAAAAATATATTAATTCTTACCGGGATTTGCCAGTTTATCTTTTTCAATTTCAAAATAAGTTCAGGAACGAAAAACGGGCTAAATCTGGTCTAATCCGTGGGAGAGAATTTTTAATGAAAGATTTATACTCTTTCCACAAAAACGAAAAAGATTTAAATGATTATTATGAAAAAGCAAAAAAAGCTTACGAAAAAATTTTTGAGCGCTGCGGCCTTGGAGAACGGACTTATTTGACTTATGCTAGTGGCGGAACTTTTTCAAAATATTCCCATGAATTTCAAACAATAACTGAATCCGGAGAAGATTTAATTTATATTTGCCCGAACTGCAAGGTAGCGATAAACAAGGAAATCCTGAATGCCCAAAACGCTCAATGCTTGGAATGCGGTAATACTAAGTTAAAAAAGGAGAAAGCTGCTGAGGTGGGCAATATTTTTAAGCTTAAGGATAAATTTAGCCGGTCTTTTAATTTGAATTATCTAAATCAAAAAGGAGAAAAAAAGCCGGTTTTGATGGGTTGTTACGGGATAGGACTACAAAGAATGCTTGGCACGATAGTAGAGGTATGCCATGACGAAAACGGAATTATTTGGCCAGAGCAGGTTGCTCCTTATCAAATTCATTTAATTAGCCTGTTTGGCAATGAAAATAAGAAAATTAAGGAATATTCTAGAAATTTGTACCAACAGTTAAAAAACAAAAAAAATAAAGTTCTATGGGATAATCGTGAAGATGTAAAAGCAGGAGTTAAATTTGCCGAAGCAGATTTAATTGGAAGTCCTTGGAGGTTGGTAGTTAGCGAGAAAACTTTTGCGAATGAAAAGGTTGAAATAAAAAATCGAAATTCTGACCAGTCAGAGTTACTAGACAAAGAAGAAATTTTAAACAAATTTTAATTAGATGTTATTAGATAAATTATTTGGGAAATTTTCAAAAGACATTGGCATTGACTTAGGCACAGCCAATACTTTAGTTTACGTAAGAGGAAGGGGTATTGTTATTAATGAGCCGTCAGTAGTGGCCTTAAATAAAAAAACCGGCCAAATACTTTCCATAGGAAAAGAAGCCAAAAAAATGGTTGGCAAAACTCCTTCTCATATTGTGGCCGTTCGACCGCTAGTAGACGGTGTGGTTTCAGATTTTGAAATAACGGAACAGATGCTTAAGTATTTTATTGGCAAGGTTCATCAAGACGGTTTTAGTTTTTTAGCTAAACCGAGAATTTTAATTGGAATTCCTTCAGGAGTAACAGAGGTAGAGAAGCGGGCAGTGATTGATGCAGCTATTAGTGCTGGTGCTAGAGAAGCCTATTTAATTGATGAGCCCATGGCAGCCGCTATTGGCGCTCGCTTGCCTGTCCAGGATGCCGCTGGCAATATGATAGTGGATATCGGCGGCGGGACCACAGAAGTGGCGGTGATTTCTTTGGGCGGTGTTGTGAGCTGTAAAAGCTTAAGGATTGCCGGTGATGAAATGAATGAAGATGTAATTCGATTTGCCCGGGACGAGTATAATTTATTGTTAGGGGAAAAAACCGCAGAAGAAATAAAAATTTCCATTGGCAATGCTTATCAAGGTAATGAAAAACAATTAGCGATAATGCGTGGCCGGGACTTGATCAGCGGCTTGCCGAAAGAAATAAAAATTTCTGATAGTGAAATGAGAAGGGCTTTATCCCGATCAATTAGAATAATAGTTAATAGTATTCGCTCTACCATTGAAGACACGCCGCCAGAATTAATTGGAGATATCATGCAGCGAGGAATTATAGTTGCCGGAGGAGGAAGCCTTATAAAGGGCCTGGATAAATTAATAGCCGAACAAACTGAAATGCCAGTTAATCGGATGGAAGATCCTCTTACTGCCGTAGTTCGTGGCACAGGCATTGTTCTCGAAAACTTAGAAAAATTAGAAGATGTTTTGATTGAAGCGCCGGACGAAAAAAAATTAAGATAGAAAAATGGTTAAACTAAATTCAAAAACAAAATATTTTTGGTTTTTCTTATTGTTTCTTTTATTAGTAGTAATAGTTATTCGGGCTAATCAAGGAAAGCCTCCTGCGAGCAATATAATACATGGATTTTCCTCTCCTGTTGCTAAATTTTTTTCTGCAGTCGGTTTTTGGTGTTCTGAAAAAATTGATTTTATATTTTCTATCGGCAATTTAAAAGAAGAGAATGAACAACTACTAAAGGAAAACGTTAGGCTGAAATTTACTTTAGCTGATTACAAGGATATCGAAAAAGAAAACGAACAATTAAGAAGAGAGCTGAATTTAAAACCTCGAGTAGATTACCAGATGGAGCCCGCATTAGTAATCGGAGAAGACATCAGTAATCGTTCCGAAATGATAATAATAGACAAGGGCTCTAGAGATGGCCTTTGGGAAGGAGCACCGGTTTTGTTGGAAAAGGGAATTTTGATTGGACAAGTCAAAAAGATTTATTCAAATCAGTCAGAAGTAGAGCTTATTCTTAGTCAAAGAAAAAATATAAACGCAGAAATTGAAGAAAGTTCGGAGCGGGGGATTGTCCATGGAGAATATGGTACTTCAGTAGTAATGGATATGATTCCTCAAACGGTAGAGGTCAAGAAGGGAGACACTGTTATAACTTCAGGCCTAAGTGATAATATTCCCAGAGGATTGCTAATCGGCTATGTGAAAGAAATAACTCCCGCAGCCGATCAGCTTTTTCAAAAAGCCTCTCTTAATCTTCCTCTGGATTTAAATAAAATTAGGCTGGTTTGGGTAATTAA
>CAYMRZ010000002.1:0-40108 GCA_964393045.1 uncultured Bdellovibrionales bacterium
ACAAGGCATCCGTAGCGGAAGCTGTGGATGGATCACCTCCTTTCTAGGGAGATTTTGACAAAACCGCAGAAATATTTTTTGCTAATAATCTACACTCTTTATAGTGGGGTTAGAAAAATATTGGTTTTGTCCGCTGGTCGAGTCTGCCTCAACGGCAGGTTCAAAGCTAGGCTTAACTGAGCTAATCCGCCAACTGGCGGAATTCAGTAGTCATACTTTTGTACAGGTATGCTTGGCTCTCGGGCTAATCGCAAAAAGTTGTGATTTTTTAACAGATTATTATTAATTTAAGCTCAATTCACTGAATTGAAGCTAAAGAAAATATTAAATCAAATTAAAAGTGCGGGAATGTTTTTTAAACATTTCATTACAATACAGTAATCTGATGCTCCATTTTTATGGACATTAACATATTGCTATTATTGCTTTTAATAATAGCTATCAAAAAATAATTTTTTAGAGTCGCTTTTTGCGGCTCTTTTTTGACATATTTTTTAGTTTTATAAATTAATATCTCCCTGGAAATAGTTCATTTCGAGGGCTGAAAATGAGGGAGATTTTTAGTCCACCGCTCTGCTCTGTTTCACTGCCACAATTTGACGGTTTTTTGTATTCTTACAGAAGTGGATAACTCGTCTTGACTTCCTGTCTCACGAAGCTAATGTGTTGTTGCCTTAATAATTAAGCAACAATATATGAACAAAAAAAAGTTCCAAGCCTGGGAAAAAGTCCGAAAAAGCGGACTCACCAATATGTACGACATCAATGAAATACGCTTTATAGCAGTGTCAAAATACGGACAAGAACTTACCAAGAAAGACTGTTTTGACATTATGCTTCACTATGATAAATGCAAACAAAAATATGCAAAGAAAAATTAGTAACACAGCCGAAGAATTTCTAACCTGGCTTCAAGTGGAAAGAAGATTTGCTCAAAGTTCCATAATTAGTTACAGGTCAAGATTTAAATGTTTTATAAGAGACGTGGGTGACATTGAAATCGAGAAATTTGGGATGGAACACATTTTCAAGCTCAAGCAGATTTTGTATGAAAGAAAAAATAGTGAAGTTTTTATAGGAGTATGTCTAGCTTGTATTAAAGGACTTCTGTTCTACTGCAAAAATCAGCTGTCTACTCCGCTCCGCTTCGACCCCAATCAAATAACGATTCCCAAGCGACCCAGAAGAGAGGTCGTTTTTTTAACCTCAGAAGAAATCAAAAGATTTAAAGAATCTATAAACATTAAACCAATTTATGGTCTGCGGTTCCGCACATTAGTAGAAGTTCTTTTAGCAACAGGAATGAGAATTTCTGAAGCACTTTCTCTCGACAAAACTTCAATAGACTTCGCAATCAAAGAAGCGAGAATTATTGGAAAGGGGAATAAAGAACGAGTTGTATTCTTTACCGATGAAGCTCTGGGATGGATTCAGAGCTACACAAACGCTCGTACAGACGATAATAATGCCTTGTTTATAACTACTGGTAAAAAACCTAGAAGACTCAGAAATCAAGACTTAACTAGATATTTTAAACGCCAGAGAATATTGGCTGGAATTAACAAAAAAGTTACACCCCATTGCCTAAGACATTGTTTTGCTTCGCATCTTGCATTTAACAACTGTCCCTTTACTGAAATTAAAACATTAATGGGACATGAAAGACTAGATACAACCATTCGCTACTATGTAGGCCTAACTGATAAAGAAAAAGCTAAACAGGCCCATCAACAGTATTTGAAATATTAGATTCTATGGACTTGACAATGTTTTTTAGCTAGCATATAATATAGATAAAGATTAATAATTTAACAACAGAATAAAAAGCTCAATACAATGAGCTTCCAAGATTGGAAGTCCCAATACAATGGGGCACAAGGCTTGAAAGAGTCTTCTTTGTGTCTTATTGTATCGGGATTTTTTTATAAGGCGCAGAGACATTCTGTGCCTTATTTATGTTTTTATTTAATAAAGAAAGATATAGGTTTTCTGCTTGTTTTCAGCGATATATTGATAGAGCAATTGCTGAGCAAAGCTTGTCTTCTAATTCAATAAAGAAGTATCGAGAGGTATCAAAAAAATTGATTGAAATGATCGGGGATATTGATATAAGAAAAATTGATGAAAATGCGATCATTAATCTTAAAAAAGTTTTAAACGAGCCAGTTTTTATTTTTGGTAAAGAGCGCACAAGGAGTCCAGCAAGACGTAATCATTGCCTAGTTGTTCTTAGGAATGTATTGAAATTTTTAAGAGAAGTGGAAAACTTGCATTCCATCTACGATTTTAATCGTATTAAAAAATTTAAAGAACGGAATAGACCAGTTGAATTTTTAACAGACGGTGAGGTAAAAATTCTTCTAAATTCGATAAAGGAAAACTGTATCACGAAACTGCGCTTAAAGACATTTATTATTTGTTTGTTAAGCACGGGAGCGAGGGTGTCAGAGATATTATCACTTAATAGAGAAGATGTTGATTGGGAGAGTGGAGTTGCCAACACCAGAGGCAAAGGAGACAAGTCAAACCAGGTCATCTTTAACGAAGTTAGCAAAAAGTATCTGAAAAAATATTTAAGATTAAGAAAATATTTAAGATTAAGAAAAGATGATTGCCAAGCATTATTTGCAACAACCAATGGAACTCGATGGCAAATGAATTGTGCTGAGAGAGCAGTCAGAAATCAGGGCAAAAGAGCTGGTATCAGAAAAAGAGTTTATTGTCACTTGTTTAGAAAAACATCTGCATCAAAAATGTTTTTTTCGGGGGCTCCTCTTCCGGTGGTGTCAAAATTCCTTTCTCATTCTGATTTAGCAACTACGCAGAAATATTATCTAAGGGGAGCAAGCTTTGAAGAGGTCAAGCAATATCATAGCAAGTCAATGAATTTTAATAGTTTAGTTAAGAGTCACAAGTAAAGATTATTTATATATAAAATTAACACACGTTTTCTGTTGCTCACATTTTTCGTGTGTGGTGTGAGCAGCAAAAAACCTAAAAAAATATGAGAAGTATGAGAAATCAGCCATTCTGTTGGCAAGAGAAAAAAATAAATAGACTAATACGGTCAAGATATGAAAAATCGCAAAAAACGAAGATGCTGCTTTTGTATGCCACAATAACCGAAATGGAGAGCGATTTTAATAATAGGGATATTAAGTATTATACAAAAACAATTGCTACTTATTCTGGATTGAGTAAAGATTTTATCCCAAAAGGATTAAAAAAATTGGAAAAATTAAAAATAATTAAAATAATTTCTGAAAGAGAGAAAGGAAAGTTTAAAGGAAAAAGAATTAACTTTACCCCGAAGCTTGTCCTTGAAAGAGAAAGATATAAAAAATCCGTTTCTGGAAAATTCATTAACAGAAATAGCTATTCATCAGAAGATAGTAATTCTAAAGAAGATAGTAGAAGTAATCAATCTATAAAAAACAAAAAAGAAAATTTTTCAAATTCTAAAAATTCTGAAAAAGAAGACAAAAACCTTGACGAAGAAGTAGAAAATGTTTTGAATTTTTTTTCTTCAGAAACAAAGAAGCGGGAAGGGTTTTTTCCAAAAACTAATGAGGATGACCATGGTAAAGTGCAATATTTTCTTGAGGCTTCTAAAGACCCCAATATAAATTGTCGACCATATAACAAGGAAGACGCAAAGGAATTGATAACTTTCTTTTTGGACAATATAAGGAGCTTTGAAGATCAATACATAGCTATCTCAAACATATTTTGCAAAGAAGTTGTTGACAAGTGGAGAAGAGGGAATATTAAAGAACTCGAATGGAGGATGTCAAAGAATTAAAATAAAGCAATTCCTGCTTGAAATTTATTCAAGCAATGTCTTGCAGCTAGACATAAGGTTATTAGAAAAGAGTTAACGAGTTATGAGAAAGCTAAATAACTAAAGAAATAATTATGCGAAACAAGATAAAAAGATTAAAAGAAGTTTTTTCTAAAAAAGAACTATCGGAGAATTACAATATTCAAAGAAAAAGCAAGATTATAGGCTTAGTAGTATTAAATTTACCTTCAGAATTAAGCTAAAAAAATGATAAAAAATCGAAAAATTCATGATGCTACTATTCCTTTTTTAGGAGGAAAAAGGAAAATGGCTGATAGAATAACCAAGGAGTTTAAAGGCGAAGTGTTACTGGATGTATTTTCAGGTGGAGGAAGTGTGTCCTTAAAAGGGAAACAATTAGGTATGAAAGTGATTGCTAATGATATAGCTTACAGGAGCAAAATAATTGGTGAAGCTTTGATAAAAAATTATACAGATAAAATAACAAAGGATGATGTGTATAGCCTTTTTATTCCTTCAGAAAATAACGGCTTTATTGAGAAGAATTTTGTGCCAAAAGTGTTTATACCGCAAGTGGCAAAAAATTTGGATAATTTCTTCGCCAATGCCAAAAAAAGAGAAAGTCCCAAAAAAGAATTATTGTTGCTTTTATTGATGAAATACATTTTTAGTCTCAGGCAATATGGAGGTTTTCAGGTTGGAAGGCAGGACAACGAGATGTTGCTAAAGGGCAAGGAAATAGAACTTCTGGAAGAGGCAAGCGAATCAAGAGGTAAAAAGGTGGTTGGCAATATTTCTCACCCCCTTCCTATTCTTCTAAAACTCAAGGACCAGATAAATTTTGGAGTATTTAACAATGGAAAAGAAAATGAGATTTATCAAATGGATTGTTTTGAGTTGTTGGAGATGTTTAAAAGCAATAAGGAGAAAATTGACACCATCTACTTTAACAGCCCGTATTTTAACTCAAGTGTCTACTCCAGTCACTATAAGGTGCTTGATGAAATTCTGGAGGGTGAAAGAGGATTAGAAATAAAAGATACGGCATTCAACGCTAAAGATGTGATGCAAAATTTTGAAAAACTTTTTGCACTTTCAGAGTTTATTCCTAAGTGGGTAATCTCAATGGGTTTCAATCCTGCTTCTAATGCTGGGATAAAAGGGGAGGAATTATTAAAGCTGATTCAAAAGTTCAGAGATGCAGAGTTATATTTCATGAAACATAATTGGGCAATAAACAATATTGCTTCAAAGACAGGCAAGAGGCAAAGTGAAAACGTAGAGTATTTAATTGTAACGAAATAAAAATGAGCGAAAATAAAATATATAGCGATATTCAGATGGTGGAAACAAATAAGTTGAAACCGAATGATTATAACCCAAACATTATGACTGATGAACAGTTTGATTCATTGGTTCAGGATTTCAAGGAGAATGGGTTTGTAGGCCAGCCTATTATTGCAACGAAAGACAATATCATAATTGATGGCGAGAATCGTTGGAGGTGTGCAGGTTTCCTGAATTACAAAAAAGTTCCGGTGGTGTATTTTAATCCCAAAAACAAAAACCATCAGAAGATGCTAACTATTGCTTGGAATGCCAAGAGAGGAGAATTTAGTCCGACAAAATTGGCTGGTATAATTCAAGAATTAAATCAAAAACATACTTTGGATGAATTAAGTGGGAAATTAGGGTTCAGTGTGGAACATTTAAAAGATACGATGTCGATGTCTGAATTAACGCCTGAGTTTGTAGAAAAATTAAAAAAAGAAGCGGAAGAACAAGAAAAGGAGATCCCGACAGTAATGAATTTTGCAGTTTCGAGAGAGCAGGAGAAACTAATTAATGAGGCGTTAGAAATGAGTATAGGCAAGAGTAAAGGAGAAAAATTAAGTTATATTTGTTCTGCATATTTAAAGCAAAAACCGAAAAATGGCAAATAAAAAATCCAAATCCAAAACCGCAGTCGGGAGATTAAGTGTTGAAGGGGTAAAGAGTGTCAAAAAGAATCTAAAGGTTCAAAGGAAGCACGGGGCGTTTGAATTTTTGAGAAAAAATGTAGCACCTGTGCCAAGTTGCAACCAGTGTATACTTGCAAGCGAATGTGAGTATTATCAAAAAGGCCAGAAGCAGTGTAAGGCAATATTGAAGCTTCAAAAAGAAATATATGATGAGATATGCCAACTTGAATACATTCAGCAAGCGGATAAATATTTAGTGGACCGCTTTGTGAAGAACATCTGCTTTTTGATTATTATTGAACGATGGGTTGCTAATGTGGGACCCTTTCAAGTCAAGGATAACGGAGTTGATGTCCAGCCAATATTAAAAGTCAAAACCAGTTATGAGCGGTTAGTTTTAAAGCAAGCCGATGCTATCGGAGTTGGACCGCAAGCCAGGGCTAGATTGAATTTGACCAACGTCCAATCTTTTTGTTTTGCAGAGGCCTTGCAAAAAGCAAAGCCAATAAATAATTATGGTAATTCAAATTTTAAAGATGAGAAAAAGAACTGAAATAACGAATAAAAAATTGCTGGAATATAGGAACGACATCTGTGTTTTTTTGGAAGAGCAGTATTATTTGGAATCAGGAAAATTGATTAAACTGGAACCCATTCAAAAGAAGATTCTAAGAGATATTTTCCAAACAAAAAACAAGAACGGCTTGCGTGCATATAAT
Source organism: uncultured Bdellovibrionales bacterium (assembly GCA_964393045.1). Taxonomy (GTDB): domain Bacteria; phylum Patescibacteriota; class Minisyncoccia; order Moranbacterales; family DUUL01; genus CAYMRZ01. Next base: position 6,483 of record CAYMRZ010000002.1, read on the forward strand.
GATGCATTAATAGGAATGATTAAAAAGTCAGGGAAAAGTTCTTTGGCAAGCGGAGTTGCATTGTATATGCTATTCTGTGATCCCATATTCGAGGAACCGAATGAAATCTATTCTATTGCTTCTGATAAGGATCAGGCAACGATTATTTGGCGGAAAACAAAGCGAGCTATCGAACGCAATCCCATATTACTGGGTAGCGTTAAAATTTATCGCGATTCTATCTTAGTGCCTTCAACGAGAAATATTTACAAAGTTTTAAGCTCAGATAGTTTTTCAGCGCATGGGCTAAATCCAACTTGTGTTATCGGTGATGAAATTTGGAATCAAAAAGACAGAAATCTGTTAGATGCATTGCAATTTTCTCCAACCAGGAAGCAGCCGCTAAGATTTATTGTGACTTATGCTGGAACCGACACTACGTCTATTCTCTATGAGTTATATGACAAAGGATTGCGCGGGGAAAATCCTAAGATGTATTTTCATTGGTCGCACAAACCAGAAGTAAGCTGGATAACCAAGGATTTTTTAGAGGAGAAAAGAAAAGAACTTCCGCCAGCAGTTTATCAGAGATTTTGGGAAAATCGCTGGGCTGGAGGAGAAAATTCTTTTTTTACCAGAGAGGATGTTATGCAATGCCGGGATGAATTTTTAAAGCCGGTATTTCAGGGAAAAGAAGGAGTTCAATATTTTTACGGATGTGATTTAGGGCTTGTCAAAGATCGAACAGTTTCTGTGATTTTGCACTACAGCAGAGAAGAAGGTGTGGTAATAGTAGACAGCGTTAAAACTTGGGAAGGAAGCAGGAACAATCCAGTAAAAATTGCCGACATTGAAGAGGATATGATCTTGGCCTCGCAAAATTTTCCAAGACTTCGTATTGTGGTCGATCCTTGGAATCTCAAAGGAACGGTCGAAAAATTAAAACGGTATTGCCGAATAGAAGAATTTACTTTCACAAGCTCAAATGTGGAGAAAATAAGCCGTAATTTATACTATTTTGTCCATAATGGTCTAGTTAAATTTTTCCCTCATAAAGAATTAGAAAGAGAACTTCTTTCATTGAATTTAGAGCAGAAAAGTTATGGATATCGCTTCGATCATCCCAGTTCCCAGTTTTCAGATCATGCCATTGCGTTATCAATAGCTCTTATGCAAGTGGCGGTTATTAAAAAACCCACAGCGGGGATAATTTTTACGGGAAGTCCAAGTTTTGAAGAATTCGAAAGGAAATGGGCAAGGAGTGAGAGGGCAGAGCCCAAAATAGTCAAAAAAGAGAGGAAAAAGGAAAAGGATGAAAAAGAGAACAAAAAAGACTTTTTTAAGCTTTCTGAATCAGATAAGTGGAGAAAATCAATGAATAGGTAAATTTTTAGTAAAGAGATAGCGAGATTTAATTCGCATAATGGAATGTTATGTATCCATTTATTATTAAAATGTTAATGTGAAAATTATTATTCAATTTACAAAGCCTGTATCGAAAAGCAGGCTGTTGTCGTGTCTTAAAGACGCAAAAAATAGAATTCCCGCCTTCAGAGAATATCTATTCGAAATTAAAAAGGGGAAATATTTATTTAAAGACAAAGAAGGGGAAATTGTGACCAGGTTTAATTTTGTGCTTGACGAAGAGAATCATCTGGCTTTTTTTGATGATCTTGAGGGTGAATTAAGGGATCAAGTCGAGAGGATGCTAATATTTGATTTCCCGGAAAGGGTGGGAGAAGAGTGTTTTGCGTGTAATAAGGAGGAAAATTGGAAGCTGTATTTTAGCATGTCGGAATGGTTTCTTATAGAAAGAGGGTATTTTTTTAAAATAGAGTGAGACAGAGAAAAACTAATTGAAATGGAGTCATTTTATGTTTTTCAAGGAGCCAAAAAAGCTCTAAAATTAACTTGACTTTATTTCCTTGCAAGCTATTGTTGTGGTGTAAAGAGTTAAGAGCAAAACAATGAAATATCTCAATAGCTATATCAAATACCTAAAAATTGATAAGAATTTAAGCCATAAAACGATTGAGGCATACAAGAGAGACATTGGGGAGTTCCATGAAAGCTTAGGAGGGATAAATTCAGTTGGAAACATAAAAAGGGCTCACATTCGTGAGTTCTTTTGCTATCTAGATAATAAAAAGAATTGCCCAATAACCAGAAGGAGGAAATTAACTTCTCTTAGAAATTATTTCAAATACCTCAAAGATGAAGAAGTGATCAAGAAAAATCCGACAGATTCGATTTCAATGCCGAGAGTTTCCCAGATAGAGCCCAGCTGTCTTACTGAAAAGGAAATAAGGAGAATTTTGCATGAAGTGAAAGATGATAAAACACGCTTTAATGAAAGAAATTATTTAATGATAAAGATATTAGTTGAGACAGGGATAAGAATCAACGAATTAACAAATTTAAAGAATGAAGACGCTGATATTGAAAATATGCTGCTTAGAGTTAAAAGAAAAGGGGGTGATAAGCAAGAAATTCCAGTAAATAAAGAGTTGAATTTATTGATAGCCGGGCATATAAAAAGCAAAAAACCCGCAGAGCCAATGTTTATCAGTAGTTACGGTAGCGCGATAACTAATCGAAGAGTCGGCTTAATGTTTCAAAACTATGTGAGAAAAGCCGGGATTAAAAAGCCTAATGTTTCAGCTCATACTGCCAGACACAGCTTCTGTTCAAGGCTCCTAGATAAGGGGGCCAGCCTTAAATCAATCCAGATATTAGCCGGCCATAGAAGTATTTCGACTACCGAAAGATATCTGCATATAGCGAAGGAAAAACTGAGACAAGAGGCAGCGTTAGCTGGGATCAATTGAAAAATATTGACCAAAGTTCTTTATAGGTTTAATATATAAGCAAAAGATACCAGCTGTGACATTACCAAGTTAAGCACTTGGCCTAGTTATGCACAAAAAGGAGCAACTCTCCGAAAAGTGCGTAACTAGTGTCACAGCTGGGACAATCTTAGTAGGGGGTTGTTCCTTTATGTATCTTGAGTTAATAATAATTATTTTAAAAGATGAATGATGTAAATAAAAATTCGGAGGGTAAAAAAGCTAAAAAGAAGTGGTATAAAAAAATCAAGTACTGGGTTTTAATTATACTTGGACTATTTATTGGAATTTGTGTGTTGGCAGGTATTGCATCTCGAGGTATGCCAATTTTCAAAGATGTTCCCGATGAGACTAATCAGATAGAATTAAAACTGAATGGTTCTGGAGTGGATTCAAATGCTAATGTAAAAATATATCTAAATGGCAATGCTGTTTCAGAAGTAAATGCAGATGAGAACGGAAAATTTATTTTTTCAGTTTCACTATCAGAAGGAGAAAATATTTTATATGCAGAGGCAATGCATAATGGTAAGACGAAAAAAAGTGTAGAGGAAAAAATCGTTTACATAAACCAAGAGAAGATAGATGCTCAGAAAAAGGCTGAAGAAGAAGAAAGAGCAAGAGCAGAAGAGGCTCAAAACAAAATAGATGAAGAAGCTCAGCGAAAAGCTGAAGAGGAACAAAAAATAAAAAAACAGGAAGCTGAACAAAAAGCAGATGAAGAAGCTCAACGAAAGGCGGAGGAAGAGGCTAATACTCAGAGTCAGCAAGCGGAGGTTTTAGAAGAAGCAGAGGAGGTAGAGCCTGTTGTATTAAATAACTTAGGCGTTTCTTATGAGCAAATGATGAACTATTTATCTAATTTTTTTACGATGGATAAATCAACTCCCGTTGACGGAAAAGATAGATATATGGGGCAAACTTCTAATGGACTAGCAATGCTGGAAATAATTGGTGATAAAGATGATATCTATCAATCTTCGTTAATGCTAAGCATTCCATCTGATAGTCCAGATACAATCATTGAAAATTCAGCAATATTATTACGTTTTTTAAAGAATATTGTTCCTGAATGGGAAGGTAGTTCTGAATGGGCAGTTAATTCAATGGAGGAAATCACTGGTTCATTAAGTGATAAAAAGGAGACTATTCAGGGTAACAAGAAGATTGAAATGTCTATTATGAGAGATTTTGGGATGATGATTGTGACAGTGAAACATAAGTAAAGACTGGTTTCATACTCACAAGAAGTTGGTGTAAGAATATCACCTCTTTGTTTTTAGTGTCTGTTTGGTGGTTCTTAGGGGATGGAATAAAATAATTCTTAAAATTTATAAAAATATGAAAAAAATTAAAGAAACAAAATGTACCTGCAAGGCGTGTAATAACGTGTGGTATTATGGTAAGGAGGATGTAAGAGAAAGTAGGTCAAACAAATTGCACAATGCAAGCAAAGCAATGATGTGTTGTGGAGGATGCTTGCCAGCTTTGCTTGTAAAAGATAAAAAAGTTGAAAATTTGAATAAGTGTCCCAAGTGCGGTTCTAAGGCAATATTAAAGGAAGTGGTTGTCCATGATGTCTAAAATCTTAGTCTTTATTTTAAGGATTTATAAAAAAACTTTATCTCCAATCTTATATAGATTCGGGGTAAGATGTCGTTTCCATCCTTGTTGTTCAGATTATGCGGTAATGGCCATAAAAGAATTCGGCTGGTTAAAAGGATTGAAGATGATTTATTATAGATTGAGACGTTGTAATCCTTACAATTTAGAAAGTTGCATAGACTTTCCCTCCGAAAAATTAAGACGCAAAAATTAGAGGCCAGGGTTTAAAAACCTGGTTTTATTATAGCTTGTTACTAATTCACTAAAAAACTCGCACACAGGCTAAATTTGGCGTAAATATGGCTTGTTTTCTTTACTTTGTAGTTTTTTGGGGTTATAGTGAAAATATAAAATATCATAAGAATACAAGAAGATATGAATCTAACAGATAATGAAAAAAGAGACATTATAAAATATCTTGAATCTAATAAACCACTTCCAGATAAGTATCGTTTTATGCTTTTTGAGGATAAGCGAGAGGTTGAATTAATTTGGAATGGTAAGACCAATGAGGTCACTAAAGTCGTTTTGCCTTTTCAAGTGATTGAACAAGTTGACGAACCAAGAGCAGAAGAAGCTGTAAAAATGCAGGCTTCTCTTTTTGATTTCGACCAATCAGGAAGACAAATTGGCGGTTGGACAAATAAATTGATTTGGGGAGATAATAAGCTGATTCTTTCCAGTCTTAAAAACGGACCGCTTCGAGAGGAAATTGAGAAACAGGGCGGAATAAAATTGATTTATATTGACCCCCCATTTGATGTTGGGGCCGATTTTTCGATGAATGTCGAGATCGGTGATGAACAATTTACTAAAAAGCCGAATGTTTTAGAAGAATTGGCATATCGTGACACCTGGGGCAAGGGAGCAGATAGTTTTATCGCAATGATTTATGAAAGGCTTTCTTTGATGAAGGATTTACTGGCGGATGACGGGAGTATTTATGTGCATTGTGATTGGAGGGTGAACAGTTATATGCGATTAGTTATGGACGAAATTTTTGGAAAGGATAATTTTAGACGAGAAATAATTTGGAACAGAGGTAACCCATCTGGAGGAAAAGCTTCTGCAAACAATTATATTCATGCTCATGACTCAATAATCTATTACAGTAAAAGCGATAACTTAATTTTCAATAAACAATACGAAGAATATTCTGACGAATATATAGAGCAAAGATTTACACACGATGATAATGACGGAAAAGGTCGGTATAGATTGCAAGGATCAGGAGATAATCTAAGAAAACAATATTTGTCAGAATCAAAAGGTAAGGCTTTAGCAAGTGTTTGGAGTATGCCAGATATAAACGTAATGGCTAAAGAGAGATTAGATTACCCCACACAGAAGCCTGAAAAATTTATTGAACGCATAATCAAAGCTTCGTCAAACGAGGGCGATATCGTTGCTGATTTCTTTTGTGGTTCTGGAACAACATTGTCTGTTGCAGAAAAACTTGGCAGAAAATGGATTGGAAGCGATCTTGGAAAATTTGCTGTTCACACTAGCAGAAAAAGAATGATTACAGTTCAGCGGGAAATGAAAAAAGAAAAAAAAGATTATCGGGCATTTGAAATTCTTAATCTTGGGAAATACGAACGCCAGCACTATATTGGCGTGAATATGAATTTGAGAGAAGATGAAAAACAAAAACAACTGGAAAAGAAAGAAAAGGATTTTGTAAAATTGATTCTCAAAGCATATAAGGCAGAAAAAATTGAAAACTTCAGAACATTCAGCGGAAAAAAAGCTGGCAGACTGGTAGCAATCGGACCGATAAATTTACCAGTTTCAAGATTGTTTATTGAAGAAATAATCAAAGAGTGCAAAGAAAAGCAAATCACCAAAGTGGACGTCTTGGCGTTTGAATATGAAATGGGACTTTTCCCAAAGGTTCAGGAAGATGCCAAAGCCCAAGGCATTGATTTGGCACTCAAGCATATTCCGAGAGAAGTTTTTGATAAGCGAGCGATTGAAAAAAATCAAATTGCTTTTCATGATGTTTCATATATTGAAGTCAAGCCTCGTATTAAAAAAGGAACCAAAAGAAAAAAGTCCTCTGTTTCTGTAGAATTGACTGATTTTGCTGTTTATTATAATCAAGATATTGTAGATAATGTGATTGCTGATCTTAGAAATGGTTCTAATAAGATTGTGGTTGAAAAAGGAAATATTATAAAAATATCTAAAGACAAAGAAGGGATTGTGACTAAGGATGTATTAACAAAAAAATGGACTGATTGGATTGATTATTGGGCAGTTGATTTTAATTTTGAAAGTAAGAAAGAAATTGTAAAAATAAAAAATGATAAAGGAAAAATCAAAGAAGCGTGGACGGGAGATTATATTTTTGAAAATGAGTGGCAATCATTTCGAACAAAAAAAGACCGTAAGTTAGAATTGAAGAGTATTTCCCGTGAGTGTAGCTCAGGTAGACGGAAGATAGCGGTCAAAGTTGTAGATATTTTCGGTAATGATACGATGAAAGTAATTGAGATAAATGTATGAAAATAGAAAACATTAAAATTAAAAACTTTCGTTCAATCAAAGAGGTTGATATAAAACCCGAAGATTTTAATGTTTTCATTGGTCAAAATAATCACGGTAAGACAAATTTTTTTGAGGCAATCGAATGGTTTTATTCTCCAAAAGGTAATCTGGAAGACATCAAAAGAAAAGGGGCATCGGATGATGAAGAAATCGAAGTAGAACTGATTTTTTCGGGCGTTAAAGACGGAATAAATAAAATGAAGAACGAAAAGAAGAAAACTACGATGGAAAAAATAATTAAAGATACGGATACAATAAAGATTAAGAGGACATCTGAAAATCAAAAATCAAGAAGTATTTTCAAAGCTGAAGATGAAAAATGGGTTAGTGCTCCAACTGGGTTTGACGGGGCGTTAAATGATCTGTTGCCCAAACTTGAATATGTGAAAACGCAAACAAATCTCAAAGATATTATCAAATACGGAAAAAATACTCCTATTGCAGATATGCTCTCTGATGTTTTAGAAATTATTTTAGAAGAAGATAAAAAATATCGTGAGTTCAAAGAAACTTTTGAGAAACTATTTAGAGATAGTGATTCAAAAGTAAAGCAACAATTGGATGGTCTAAGCAATCAAGTGAAACTTTACTTGGTTAAACAATTTTCCGAATGTACTAAGGTTGAATTTAGAGTTAACGACCCAGTGTTTGAAGACTTGCTTAAAAATTTTGAAACAAAGGTTGATGATGGAGTTGAAACTAGTGCGGAGGAGAAAGGTGACGGAATGCAAAGAGCTTTAATGTTGGCAATTATTCAAGCATATGCCGATTTTAGAAATAAAAAAGGAGAAAAGGCGAAGAATTTTATTTTTTTAATTGATGAAGGTGAGTTGCATTTGCATCCTACTGCTCAAAGAAAACTAAAGGATGCTTTACTGGACTTATCCAGAAGGGGTGACCAAATACTCATTAATACACACTCATCAGTTTTGGTGACTGATGATGTAGAAGAACAGGCTATATTTAAGGTTGAAAAACATAAAATGATAACAAATATAGGCTTAGCACAGGAAAATGAAAAACCTTATTTAATCTTCGAACTGCTTGGAGGAAGCCCTGCTGACTTGCTACTTCCGAATAATTTCTTAATTGTTGAAGGTAAAAGCGACCTTTTATTTATCAGAAAAATAATTGAAAGGTTTTATGATGATAAAGTTAAAATTCAGATAGTTTATTCTGAAGGAGATTACAAGAAGCAATCAAGGAGTCTTGATGGGATAAATACCGTGCTTGTTCCATTAAATACAAGCCCACTTTATAAGAAAAGCCTAGTAGTTCTATGTGAAGAACCTCAGAATGACAGAAAAAAAGGATTTGAAAGTTTTAAGAAATCATACAAGCATTTAGTTGATAATAAACAGTTCTTTGAGCTTCCAAATAAAAGCATTGAAGAGTATTATCCTGAGCCCTGGGAAAAAACCAAAGAAGAAGTTAAAGAAATGAAGTGCGAAGAGAAGAAAGAACTTGCAGAAAAAGTTGCAAGTGAAATTGACAAAAAAGTATTTGAAGATAATATGATTGTAATTTATTCTTCGTTATTAAAGTGTTGGGAATTAGCATATAAATAATATGGCACTACACAAAGACTTTCCAAAATCACCACACAAAATACTTAGTCCAGATATCCGATGGTTTCCAGCGGATGAACTGTTGCGTGAAAAAGGATTTGAGAAACTGCTTCCTCCCTTGGTTCCCAAACTTAGAAAAGAGGTAAAAAAATGGAGGGAATCTGGATATGAAGGTGCAAGTAATACTAGCAAGGCACTGATGAGATGGTGGTTTCAAAATCCCCATCCAGTGGAAACAGCTGAGGGTCCAACACATTATTTCCAATATTACTTTGCTCAAAGAGAAGCAATTGAAACAGTTATTTTTCTTTATGAAGTAGCGGGAGTTAAAGATAAGTATGACTTAATTCGTTTCGATATGTCTGAGGCGGTTTCTCCTAATATGTTTGCTGAGGAATGGCTTAGATTTGTTATTAAAATGGCAACGGGAAGTGGAAAAACCAAAGTGATGAGTCTTTTAATAGCGTGGAGTTATTTTCATAAAATGTATGAAGAAAATTCTGAATTAGCAAGGAATTTTTTACTTATAACCCCTAATATTATTGTGCTTGACCGTATTAGGAGTGATTTTGATGGACTTAAGATTTTCAATGAAGATCCTATAATTCCCGATAGTGGTTTTGAAGGCAATAACTGGCGAGACGATTTTCAAATGACATTACATATTCAAGACGAAGCTAATGCGGCCAGGAAAACTGGGAATATTTTTTTAACTAACATTCACAGGGTGTATAACAGTAAAGACAAGGTGGCTGATTTTAAAGATAACGATACAACAAATTATTTTCTTGGTTCTCGTCCAGTTGCTCATACTGGTGATTCAAAAGTAAATCTTGGAGAAATTGTGAGAGATGTTGATGAGTTGATGATTCTAAATGATGAAGCTCATCACATTCATGATGAAAAACTTGCTTGGTTTAAATCAATTGAGGATATCAGCAATCGAATGAAAATGAAGGATAAAAAATTATCTTTGCAAATAGATATGACAGCAACCCCTAAACATAATAATGGCTCAATTTTTGTTCAAACTGTTTGTGATTATCCTTTAGTTGAAGCAATACATCAAAATGTAACCAAGCATCCAGTTCTGCCAGATTCTGCTAGTAGGGGCAAGTTGCAAGAACACAAAAGTTCTAAATTTACAGAAAAATACAAAGACTATATTCATCTTGGCTATCTGGAATGGAAAAAAGTTTATGAACAGCATGAAAAACTTGGGAAAAAAGCAGTCTTCTTTGTAATGACTGATGATACTAAAAATTGTGATGAAGTAAATGAGTATTTACAAAATACATATCCAGAGTTTGAAGATGCAGTGTTAACAATTCATACTAAGAATAACGGTGAAATTTCAGAGAATGTCACAGGAAAAAAAGAAGAGGAATTAAAGGAACTTAGAAAAGCATCAAATAAAATAGACAAAACAGATAGTCCATATAAAGCAATAGTTTCTGTTTTGATGTTAAAAGAAGGTTGGGATGTTAAAAATGTTACAACCATCGTTGGGCTTCGTGCATATTCAGCCAAGAGCAATATTTTGCCTGAACAAACACTGGGAAGAGGATTAAGAAGGATGTATAAAAATTCTGATGTAGCAGAGTATGTCAGTGTAGTTGGAACAGAGGCATTTATGGATTTTGTTGAATCAATTAAGAATGAAGGAGTTGAACTCAAAAAGAAGAAGATGGGAGAAGGAACAGAGCCCAAAGCTCCTCTTATTGTTGAAGTTGATAATGAGAATATGAAGAAAGATATTAAGAATTTGGATATAAAAATTCCAGTTTTAAGTCCAAGAGTTTATCGAGAATATAAAAATATATCAGAGCTGGATACAAGTAAATTTAAAAACAAAAAAATAAAAATCAAAAAGTTCAGTGAGAAAGAGAAAAAGAAAATTATTTTTAAAGATATTGCATCTGGAGAAGTTACTCACACAACTGAATTTGACAGTAATTTTGTTCCTAATTATCAAAGCGTGGTTGGATATTTTACACAAACAATAATGCGAGAATTGAGATTGGTTAGTGGTTTTGATATTCTTTTTGGTAAAGTGAAAGAATTTATTATGAATCATCTCTTCGAAAAGCAAATTGATTTAGAGGATTTGAATAGCCTTCGCAACTTGTCTGAATTGGAAGCAACTAGAACAATTATAGAAACCTTTAAAAAAGAGATTAATGAATTGACAGTGGTTGAAAAGGGAGAAGCAGAAATTAAAGATTATATCAGTGTAGGTAAAACCCGCCCCTTTGTAATAAAAGAACAAGGATTTATTGTTCCCAAGAAGAGTGTTTTTAATAAAATTGTGGGAGATAGTTATTTTGAATTACAGTTTGCAAGTTTCCTGGAGGAGTGTGACGACATAATGTCTTATGTAAAGAATTATTTTGCGGTGCATTTTAAAATTGACTATAAAGATGCCGATGGAAACATCAGGGATTATTATCCAGACTTTATTGTAAAATTATCACCAAACAAAATTTGCATTGTGGAAACCAAAGGGAGAGAAGATTTAGATGATATTGAAAAAATAAAAAGGTTAGAACAATGGTGTGATGATATAAACGAAGTTCAGAATAAAACCAAATTTAGTTGGGCTTATGTGAAGCAAAAAGATTTTGAAAAATATAAACCAGAAAAATTTAGTGATATTTTGAAATGAGAATAAGAAATTTAAAAAATATCTAGAAAATTTAATCTGCCAGTTAAAACAATAAACGAAGCCTTATGGCATTATTCAAAATAATTCTATAAAAATTCACTGAGTTTATATGAAAAATAAGCCCATTAACAACAAAAAACTTTTTTTCACAGGCTTAGCGTTGTTCCTTATTGGAAGGACAATATTCTACTTAGTAGGAGGATTAATAGGGGAGTCAGTTGCAGTAGCCTTTGATCTTGTTTCTTTGCCAATGTTAGCTATAGCAATAATGAGGTATTTTGTTAAATTGTTTTCGAAAGATGAAGGTAGCAACGAAGATCAAAAAGAATTAAATGAAAAAATCAAAAATGAAGAGGCAAGGCAGAAACACGTTGAGAATAAGAAAAATAAAATATTTGTTTTAAAGAAAAAAAAGAAATATACAACAATAGCGTCTATTTTAATTTTTCTATCTTCAGTTTTAACAATATTTTTTGTTTTCTTTTTTGGTATTTCCAAATTAGCTTTAGTAGGAGTATTGGTTTATCTTTTCTTGGCCTATTTTGTTTATAGGGAAAAAAAATGGGCTATTGTTGCTGTTGCGATTTTTTTTACACTTGATAAAATATTGCAAGGGATAGAGGAGCCAAATATGGCAAAAAGCATTTTCTTTTGGTGGATAGCCTTTATGTCTGTATTTTTGGGAGCTTATAGGGAGTTGTCCAAAGAAAAAAAGATAATAAATAATAAGATTTCCCAAGAGAGAAAGGAAGATAGGCGAAGAGGGAATGGCAATAGAAATAATTCTAAGCCTTTACTTTTATCCCTTTTCGGAATTGTAATTTTAATAAGTGGTGTAATTTTTTATTGGTTTGCTGTTAGGCCTGCTAATATAAGAAAGGCTTGTTCTTTAGTTGAGATAAAAACATATTCTCAAGAAGAAAAGGATGATGCCAAAAAATATCTTCAAGAAAGTTGCCCCAACTTTGAAAGCTTGGCTGGTAGAGTTATACTTAGAAATGAAGGCAGTCAAGAATGTTTAAATAAACTGGATATTTTATATGCGCCAACAGGTAATGAAAATCAAACCAGATCTGCTACAGATGAAGAATATAAAGAATGTTTAAGAAGGAGTGGATTACAGACGGAATAAATAAAATTCAAAAATGAAACCTATTTATTTTGGCAAAAAGGAATCAGGAGAAGACCTGTATTTGGATTTGGAAAAAGAGGGTATTCATTTTATTTCGCTTCTGGGGGCAACTGCATCAGGCAAGAGCGTTTTTCATGAAAATTTATATAAAGAATTGACTGATAAATATACACCCGAAGAACTCGGGTTTATTTTTATGGATATGACCAGGGTAGATTTTGTTGATTGGAGATCGCCTGAATATCTTATAAAACCAACTATTGTTGAGCCTGATGAGGCCTTGAATGTATTAGGGAATGTCAAAGATGATAGCAAAATAATTTTTATCCATATTGAGGAATGTGATATGGCCTTTATTAATAGAGCCAAAATGGAGAAAGGTCTGGATAAAATCAGGAAAAAAGAAAATATCTTCTTAGTTTATTCTACTAGCCGAATAGATCAAAGTTATTTAAAGGACTGGATGGATAAATATTTTGATTTAAATATTATCTTCAGAACAGCCGCAAAAGAAGATTCCCAATTTCTTCTGGGAAATGAGAACGCTTTTAATTTTGAAGATCCAGGAGAGAGGATTTTGGCTTTTAACGATAAACAGATAAAACTAGTTCCATTTTAGTAAAGAGTTATTTATTATATGAAAAGTAGTTACAGAATAAAAACAATTAAGAATGCAGATTTATATATCAAAAATTGGGCTAAAAGTCGGAACGAAAATTGGCTGAATTTTTTGTGTAGTAAAATTATCGAAACAAGAAAACCAGCGAATGAACAATTAATAAGCAAGACATATAAATTATTTCAAAGGGAATATGAGCTGGTTGAAAAAGCAGATGTAAAAAAGTCGAATAGCCCTCAGGGGAATAATATAAGCGATAGAAATGAAACCACAGAAAAACCAAAATCTGTAACATTATTATCTCTTACTCATATTGAAGGAGTAAATGCCTTAAAACAAGATGAACCAATAAATTTTCATCCTAAATTAACAGTTATTTATGGTCGCAATGGAGCTGGAAAATCTGGATATATTAGAATACTTAAAAAAATAAGTAAAGCAAAAACTGCTGAGGATATTTGGTCAGATATTCGAGAAAAAAAAGAAAAAAATCAGTGCAAAGCAAAGATTTCTTTAGCGGTTGATGGAAAAAACAAGGATTTTATGTGGTGCGGAGAGGAGTTATCAGCTCCTTTTAATTTTATTAAAATATTTGATGGCAAGTGTATTCCTATTTATCTTAACGAAAAAATAGATTTTTCATTAACTCCATTTGGTTTGGAATTATTTTCTTTTATCACGGCTGTTTTTGTGGAGATAAGAAAAAAACTAGATGAAGACATAGAAAGCAAAAAGCAACAAAACAATCCTTCAAATATATTTACGGAAGACACAAAAACTTTCAATGTTATAAACGAAATTAGTGCAGATACAAATCTAGATGACATTTTTGAATCGGTTAAAAATGTAAAAGAAATACAAAAAAAGCTAAGTAATGCAAGGAGCGAGTATAAAAGAATTATTGGTATAGAAGACAGGCTAAAGGTTTTACAAAATGAAGAAAAAGTTATAACACGGCTGTTGAATTATTTGGATAAAATAAATGAGAATTTCAACGAAAAGAAAATAGCAGAATATAAAAAAGAGGTAAGCGAATGGATGAAAAAGGAAAAAGAAGCTAAAAACAAAAGCTTAACAAATTTTTCCAAATATGGAATCGAGAAAGCAGACTTTAATGAGTGGCATAATTTTATTTCAAACGCTGAACAGTATATAAAAATTTTAGATAAACCAGCATATCCTTCGGCTAAAGAAAAGTGTATTTATTGCAACCAGGAGCTATCTGAAGAAGCAGTTAGTTTAATACAAAGTTATAGAGATTACATAAACAGTGCTGCGGAGAAGCTATTGCAGGAAATAAATCTCAAACAAAGAGAGTACTGTGCAAATGCCGAGTCACTAAGCTACTATAATTTCACAGAAGACAAAAAGGATTTGAATAATATATTAGGTGAAGAGTTATGCAAAAAGGTGTTTGATTTCTTAGAGGAAGCCAGTCCATTTATTGGTAATTTCATCGATGGTTTGAAAAATAAAAATTTAGACAAACAAGGATATTGCTCGGAGTATAATTTGAGAAAAGAAACTCAAGAAGTAAAAAATAACCTGCAGGAAAAAATAAAGCAAGCCAAGTCTGATAAAGAGAAGTTCAGCAGTAAGACAAGAGAATTATTTAACGAGATAAGAAATTTAGATGACTTAATAAAATTAAATAAGAATAAAAATGCTATCAGTGATTATGTTGATAAATTGAAGTGGATAAGAAAAGCGGATGGCTTGTTGCCAAAATTAAATACACAGCCTGTGACTAATTGTCAGAAAAAAGCTTGGAAGAGACTTGTGTCTGACAGTTTTGAAAAAAAATTTCAAAAGGAATGTGAAAATTTATCAACGCCAGAAATCGAGCTGTCTTTTCCTGCTGAATATGGAGTTCAAAAAAGAGCAAAATCTCTTGAAGGCTTGAAAAATATAGACGAGTTTTTGAGTGAAGGGGAGCAACGCTCAGTAGCATTGGCTGACTTTTTTGCAGAAATTGGAACTGACGATGTTAATGCTCCCGTTATTTTTGACGACCCTGTAAATAGTATGGATGATTTAAGAAGGGATAAACTAGCTCAACGGATATATGAGGAATCGCAAGAACGTCAACTTATTGTTTTTACACACGACATTTTATTTGTAAGTCATCTTTATGATAAAGTTTACAATAATGATAAAAATAAAGTTGAACCAACGTTGGCTAATTTTCACTGGATGGAAAAAGACAGAGGATATTGTGGAAAAATGACAGAAAATGCTTGTCCGAGGATGGACAAATTAGGGAGAATACGAGGCGAAGTAGAGCAGATAATTAAGAGGGTGGCAAACTCCAACGCTTTTGAAAAAGAATCACAAATTGGAGAGGCATATTCAGGAATGAGGGAAATGCTTGAGTGCATTGTTGTCGAAAAACTTTTCAACAGGGTAGTTGAAAGATGGAGCGAAAGGATGAAAATGCATAATCTTACTAAAGTCGTTTTAGATTCTGAAAAGTATAAGAAAACAAGAGCTTTATTTGAAGAATTTAGCGGATATATAAAAGGACACAGTCATTCGGCTGTTAGCAAACAAGATTTTCCAGACTTAGACAAACTTAAAGAAGATTTTAAAAAAGTAAAAAAGCTGTATGAACAATAACAATGCAATAAAAAAAGAAGTGATAAAATATTTCAAAGATATTGATTTTGAATACTGGGAGAAAAGATTGGCAAATATAGTGTCAAAAATAAAGATGCTAAAAACCTCAAAGGCGAAGTCAATATATCTAGTTGATTGTTATTCTGTTTATCTCCAGTTGTTGGAGATTTTTTTTATAAATATTCTTGCACTATCAGTTAAGGGAAAAACATTTTTCCATTTTCTTTTTATTGGAAATCAGGAGTTGAGAAAATATGTCAAAGCAAATTTCTTAAATAAGGAATTTCAGAAGTGGCTGATGGAAAATTATGTTTTCGGATTCAAGGATAAAAGTATAATCAGGGAATATGAAAAACATTGTGCTGATAATATAAGTGTCGTTAAGGAATGTGCGAAGGATTATCTCGAAGATTATGATTTTCTGAATGCGTATAAGCACGGTTTTCGAGCAAAAGCATTTTTCGGTGGCAACAAAGTAAACATTGGAGGTTATACTATTTTACAGGGAGATTCGGAATTAACTTATTATTCTCAGAAGGGAAATTCAATTTTCAAATGCACCATAACTTTTAGCCATAAAAGGATATTAGGTAAATCATTTTTTATTTTAGCGATGCTCAAAAATGCTCAGAAAGTTTTTCTTGCCCAGGGAAATAATAGAAAAATGAAGCTGAGCCACTGCTACATCAAAGATGTTGATGATTGGAATAAATCTTTTGGGACAGCAAGATTCAAAACAGAAATACTCGTTGTGGGAAGTAAAATTAGACTTGATAATAATTTTGGTAAGAGTGCATAACTAAATTTGACTTCTTGGTAAGGCAAGGTAACATCGGACAAATTATAAAAATCCGATGTTTTTATTTAAAAAACAAAAATCAATAAAGTTAAGCGAAGCGGGGAAACAATATCTGGACTTTTGTGAACTGGAAAAGGAAATGAGTCCTTTTTCCATCTATGAATACAGCAAAATAATAAAGTGGACTGTTGATATTCTTGGCGATCTGAATATCCAAAATTTAAATGAAGAATGTATTGTCCAACTCAAGAAAGAATATAACAGACGAAGATTAAAACCATCAACCAGGGCTAATAATCTTTCTGTTGTTAGGGAAATTTTAAAATTTTGCCAAGAAGAAATGAGTTTGAAAGTTATGAATTTTGAAAAGATAAAAAGACCGAAAATTCCCAAAAGAAGAGTTGAATATCTAACTGAAGAAGAGTTAAAACATTTTTTTAATGCTATTCCTAAAAAAAGCACTAGAGATTTTAGATTCAGAACATTATTGGCAATTTTAATTTCTACAGGTTGCCGTATTGGCGAGGCATTAGATTTAAAAATTCAGGATATAGATTGGGAAAATAAAGAGGTAATAATAATTGGCAAGGGGAATAAAGAAAGAAAGTTGTACTTTACTGATTGGTCTTTAAAGTGCATAAAAGAATATATAAAAAAGAGGGGGTATGAAGGCAAGTTTATTTTTGTAGCCGAAGGCAAGAAAAATCGCTGGGACAGAAACGATGCCCAGAGAAATTTTAGAAATTATCGTAAGAAACTAGGGTTGCCATCTCATATCACTGCTCATACCATAAGGCACAGCTTTGCCACACTTTTAATGAAAAAAGGTATTAGCTTGGGACACATCCAGGTATTACTTGGACATTCAAGTGTGCAAACTACCAGCAGGTATTATTTGGGGATTTTAAATGATGACGAAGCGAAAAGTGCTCACAGGAGAGGATTGGGTATGGATTCGTGGTTGTAATATTTGATTTAAATCAAGGCTTGTTCTAGTCTTTAGGTATGAAAAGAAGTAATGAAAATATATTTCTAATTTTGCTTGGGCTAATTCTATTTCTGCAATTGGTTTTTCTTTGGATTGCTTATAATAAAGGTGGAAATATTACATTTGGAAATATTTTATCGGTTTTAAGTTTGACATTGACTGTGCTTGGTTGGTTTATGATTTATTATTTGGGGTTTAGGCAATCTAAAAAAACCATAAGTATAGAAAAGAAAATAGAGATATACGAAAAGCTTGTAGAAATTGAGTATAGGCTTTTTAATAAACACTTAATTGACCTTGATGTAACTGTAAATTTTTCAGTTATAGATTATAATAATCAGAAAAAAATTGGAGACCATTTTTTAAATCTATCCAAAAAGATTTTTAAAACTCAAAAGTGTTTTCAAGAGTTTGTGAGTTGTGCTTATGCCTGGTTATTTCTGATGCCTGGTTTGGAGAAAGCTAGATATTTGCTTGAAAAAGAATTTAACGATTTTATTAAAGAGCTTCGTTCATATTGCAACTTACTTCAAAAAAGACAGTTAGCTTTAATTGAGGCCAAAGCACCTAATTTAATCCCAGTTCAAAATAGGACAAAATTACCATCTGAGCAAGAAATATCTAGAAAAAAAGAAAATATATTTATTTGGTCAACCGATATATCCAATTTTATCGATGATTTTTTAGAATTAGTTAGTGACCAGTTGATATATCCAACTTTTAATCATAGGCAGAGAAGAGCTATTGAGAATTTAAAAGAGGGGCAAATTTATCGTAAATTAACAAAGCATGGTATCATAAAGTCTCGTTACAAGCTTACACCTCTCCAAAAAGAACTTCAAAATGAAATTAATAGCAGTTAATTTTAATTCCTCCCACGAATCACCTCCTTTCTAGGGAGTTTTTGACAAAACCGAGAAAATGTTTTTCATTATAGCTTACACTCTTTATAGTGGAGCTAGAAAAATATTGGTTTTGTCCGCCCGCCTGCAACGCTTTGCGTAGCAATGCGGGCAAGGCTGGTCGAGTCCCGCTAAGCGGGAGAACAGCTAGCTTAGCAGTGCGAATACTGTTAGTGGATTTTGTACAATCCACGGGCTCATACGGGCTAATCGCAAAAAGTTGTGATAAACTTAAATAATAAAACACCTCTACTTTGGAGGTGTTTTATGTTATATTAAAATTATCGAAACAATAGATTTAAGCTAAAAGACAAAAATAGGACCAAAAAAGGTACCTGACCCCTTTTCTCTAACCGAAGCTAATGTGTGATTGCCCCAGTACAATAACTATACGGGGTAAACCATGAAAACAAGCAATCAAAAACGAACCATCCAAAATACAAAAGAAGAATTTCTCACTTGGCTTCAAGTGGAAAGAAGATTCGCCTGAAGCTCAAGCTATCACAAAAAACACCCGCGAGGTGTTTTTTTATTTTTTTCAATTTGACTTGGTCGACAATATAAGATAGCATTGACTAGAAGTACATTGAACAATCAACTGAATAGAAAAAAAGGGGGTAATATATGAAGTCTAATAGCACAAACGAAGAAGTCTATTGGAGAGATGCTTTGAATTTTAGTAAAAAAGAAGCTGGGGTAGCGGAAAGGTTTAATGACTGGGTTCCTGAAAAGATAATCGATTGTCATGCCCATTGTGGCTTAGCTGAACACGTAATGAGGCTTGAAGAAATGATTTTTAATCATATGAGCTCAACGTTTCTGAGATTTGGACTCAAACAATCAGCGTTAATTCAGAAGCTCTTTTATCCCGGCAAAATTGTTCGTTATTTACGGTTTCCATTTCCGTTTGCAGGAGTTGATGTGAAGAAAGCAAACGCTTATCTCTTGGATGGTGCTCGAGAGAAAGACAGGGTTGCAATTTGTGGAATGCCCGATGATGTTGATTATACGGTTGGTCTGCTTGAAGGAGAAAATATTTCGGCTTTGAAAATTTATCACTTCTATTTTATTCCTCCTGCAAAAAGAATCTATGAATTCTTCAAATCGGAGATACTGGAGGTAACTCAGAGGGAAGGCGTGCCAATTATCCTGCATCTGCCTAAGCCGATTACCCACTGCCTAAGTGATCTCCGACAACTATTGAAAGACTTTCCTAGGCAAATAGTTGTTTTGGCACATCTTGGTGTCCCCATTTTTTCGGATGATGAATTAGCAGCTGTTTATGGGGAGATTGCGAAAAATGAAAATGTTTTCATGGACACGGCTATGATTTCTTCAGTTGGCGTTGTAAAAAAGGCTTTAAACAAACTTGGTGTCAGTCGAATCATGTTTGGGTCTGACGAGCCATTAAATATGGTAAGGGCAATTGTTTATGAAAATCCAAGCTTGGGGCAACGGTTAGCTTCGTCATACCCATATCATTGGGTCAATCCAAGAGAGTTTGAAGAATTTGGTCATCTGGCTAAGGGGGCAATGCATTTTCACTGGCAAGCGATCGAGGCTCTTCGAGAGGGGGTAGAATCGCTATCTTTCGCTGAGACAGCTCAGGCCATTGGCAAAATCTTTTTTGGCACGGCCAAAGAAGTCTTTAGTTTTGACTAAGAATATTGTTCGCTGACTTGCGGGGTACTCTGAACGAAGAATTCCCCGCTTTTCATTTTTATGTTAGATTTATTGTGTGTATATGTACAAAAGAGTATCAGTATATATTTGACAAGAATGTCCTTTTTGTGGAGAATAATCTGAATACTATTTGATAGTCACTCTAATCCATGATACTTTATAGATGAAAATAGTTGAAAAAAATAAAAGATCCATTGTATATTTAGGGAGCGATTTTTCTCGTGACCTAGAGGAGATATTCGGGGAAGCTCAAATCGAAAATGGAAGAGTGTTGCTGGTGACGGGAGAGAAAAGCTTTGACCAATCATTTTATAAAAAAGAGTTCCTTGGTTTGTTGAAAAAACTGAATTTGACTGTGTGCAAAAGAATCAGGACTTCAGCGAATCCTGATTTATTTTCTTTCAAAAAGGAACTAGACGGTTTGGGAGGAACTGTCGATTGGGTTTTTTGCGTTGGCGGTGGATCAGCTATCGACTATGGCAAGTTGGCGAAACTTAAGAAGTTCAAAGAAGCGAAGATTTTTGTTTTATATACATTGCCGGGATCGGGGTCAATTGTGACGCCGTTTGCTATTTACGATAATGGAGAGTTTAAAATCGGGGATCATTCTGAGGACATCATTCCAGATGTTGTCTATGCTAACAAAAAAGTCATAGAAGACCTGAGCCAGGAATTGAGATTGATTGCAGTATGTGACATCTATGCTCATGCGATGGAGTCTTTATTGTCCAAAGCGAATACGGAAGAATCAGAGAGACTTTCTAAAGAAGTGCTGGACATCTTATCGAAAAAACAAGAAATTGAGAAGATGAATGTGGGAGAATTTTTGGAGGCCGATATTGCTGCGGCAAAAGCCGAGAGCATAGCGCTTGTTCTCTTTCCCCATGCGATAGGGCATTATTTGACATATAAGCTTGGCGTGTCACATCCAATAGCCTCAATTGTTTTTTTTCAAGAATTTATTGAATTATTAATTTCCAAGGGCGTAGAAGTGGATGTGAGCCACATAGAATATTTGTTAGAATTAAAGAAGCTGCTTAAGGAAAAGGGTCTGTTGAGGGAGCACTACGAGGTTGAAGCTGAAAGCGCCATGAGTTTAATCGAGAAGTACATGGGCTTTGTTTTTAATAACAGTCCAATTTCCATTCTTCGAAAGGAGTATTTGGGGATGATTAAGAAATAACAAAAGCGACAAATGGGCAATGGAAGGGATAAACTTGGAAATCTTAACAGAACCATAAGACAAGCGAAAAAGTCAGTCTTATATTCAAAGAAACTTTCAAGTTTTAAAAAATTAAATTCCCTTGAAGAGCTAAGAGATCTTCCATTCACTACGAAAGAAGATTTGAGAGGAAGCTATCCCTTCGGGGGTCTTTGTGTTGGTAAAGAAAGAATAGTGGAGATGCACACGACGTCAGGAACAACAGGAAAGCCAACGCTTTCTTATTATACGAGAAAAGACTTGGAAATTGGTTCTGATGAGGTGTCGAAAGCATGGGCTGGTTTAGGCATAAATGAGAAGAGCAGAGTCCAATTTATTATGAGTTACGGTCTTTTTAGCGGCGCAATGTTGAATACATATGCTCTTCAAGAGCTGGGAGCACTTGTTTTGCCCGCGGGCATTCAACCAATCGTGAAACAAGTTGAAATGATGATAGATTTTGAGGTTGACACATTGGTTGCGACGCCTGGCTTTCTGTTGTATCTGTGTGAGCATCTTGAGCAAAACAAAATCCCTAGAAATAAATTGAAATTAAAAAAGGCCATCGCAGCAGGAGAAGTATACTCAGATCAAATCAGGAAGGAAATTGAAAAGAGACTGAACGTAAAAGTGTTTGATCATTACGGATTGTGTGAAGTGTATACGGGGATAGCCTATGAATGCAAAGAGAAAAAGGGACTACATTTATTGGACGATTTTGTTATTACAGAAATCATTGACACAAAAACAGGAGATGTCTTGCCTGATGGGAAATATGGAGAATTGGTATTTACCAGTCTCAGGAAAGAGGCTTCTCCCGTAATTCGTTATAGAACAGGTGATGTTTCTTGTTTAATAAATAGAAATTGTTCATGCGGAGTCGAAGGTGTTCGCTTGGGAAGAATAAAAACTCGAGTTGATGACTTGGTTTTTATTCGGGGAATAATGATAAACCCTCACGAGCTAAAAGAAACGATTGTTGACTTTGCCGGAAAAAATCTCTTTGGTGGAGACATGCGAATTGAAGTGAAAAAAAATTCTATAAAGAATGATCCTAAGATTTATTTGACTCTGAACGGAAAGGCGGGAGAGTTCATCCCAAGGCTCAAGAAAAAAATCAAAGATGAAACAAAGATCAACTTTGAAATCGTCAATGTAGACAAAAGTTTTTTTGATAGGGAAAACAGTACAAAAGTAAAATTAGTGGAGTATGTATAAAAAAATAATGAAAACCGAAGACGTAAATGCTGTTGTTAATGACCTGGTAGACTTTTTTGAAAGGAATAAAAAAGAACTTTTGAAGCTAAACGAGGCATGCACTCAGGACACAGACTATTGGATCGAAGAGGACTGGAAGTACGCCCTAGCGTATTTGATAAATTTTAAAAAGAACATAGTTTTTGCCCTGAAACAAAGGCGAAAACCAAAGGGAATTATCTTTATTATTCTTTCTTATAATGAACCATTGCTGCTCTCTATTATTCCGATCCTTAATGCTTTGGCCGGGGGCAACAAGGTCATAGTTAAGCCGAGTAGAAGAGCTGAGGGAATTTGGAATGCTATTTGGATAGAGTCGGGAATTGTCGAGAGACATAATCTGATGTTGGAAACTGTTTCGGGAAATAGTGTCGAATCTCTTGAAAAATATATAAAAAAGTCTAGCGCTGTATATTTTTTTGGTGGGCATGGGATTGCCAAGAAAGTTTACAAAGTTTGTGCAAAACACTTCGTAGAATTCTATCCAGAGATTGAAACAGCGGATTGCAAAATTATTGATATTCACAATGTTGACCAGTTTGATGTTGAAGAAGATGTTTCATTGACATTGCGTGAATCTTTTTCTCATGCAGGTCAAATTTGTCACAGAATTCAAGGAGTTGCGGTTGTGGGAGGTGTGTATGACAAATACAAAAAGATGTTGGAAAAGAAATTTGACGAACTAGAGGGTGAGGATGACAAATGCTTAAATGAGAAGTTTAATCTGAATGAGAGCTACCTGAAATTTGCGATGAATGACATTGATGAGGCGAAGCCAAAAAATATTCGTAAGCATAACAACGGTTTGCCCTTTTTGATCATTGAGCCGGATAAGGGCAGCGCGTTCGTTAAAAGTGCTTACTTTCTTCCCGCTCTTTGGATCGTGAAGATTAAATCAGAGAAAGAACTCATTTCGTTTTTGAATGGGAGGAGTTATTTCTTGGGTGTTAACATAATGTGCGATGATGACATTGCGATTGAAAAAATTATTGAAAGCACTAATTTTAGCAGATATACAGTAAACACTTCTCATACAAAAATAAGACTTGATGAAGGGTGGGGAGGAAATTGGCCTAGTGGATTTTCGGGCTATAAAAATTGGTTTGAACAGTTTACAAACCAATTTGACAAGATCACAACTTTATCCTAGGATGTCTTGAACGCCCAAAATGGCAAATATCGCCTAAAACAGACTATTTTGTTGTAATTTGGCGCTAACAAGTACATTCAAAATATACGGAGGCAATAATGAATAAACTCACGTTTGATGATGGTTATTATCGAAAGTTGTTACAAGAGGCGAGATGCGGTCCACACAAGTTTGAGTCTATAGACTTCCCCATCGGTTCAATGTCCGAGGCGGAGGTGAGGAGGCTGTGGCTGTGTCATGCGAACGGCAAAAACTTTTTCAAGGAAAGAGAACGTGGCAAGCCGGTAATCGTTACGACTGGTTTTGGGCTAACGGGCATACCACATGTTGGTACAATCGCTCAAATTGTAAGATCAATTCGTCTTCAAAAGGCCGGAATTCCAGTTCAGATAGTATTGGGAGATCTCGACGCCTATAATGGGAAAACAACAGATCTGGTGTTGGCGTTAGGGCTGGTTGAGAAATATCGTAACCTGATACTGAAACTTGGCTTTGACGATTTGCAACCCAATGTTCTCAGAACACAATTTGAAGCGCTGCCTGTCTTAAGGACACTCTACCTGACTGGACATTACATCACCGATGAAATGTTCGAACAAGCCAAGGAGGATGTCCATGATTACTATTTCGAGCATGGAAAAATAGAGGAAGAAATGACATATCGCATGAAGCTTTCTCTTAATCTCATGGTGGCAGACTTTATTGATCTTTTTACTAATCATGGGTTTCAGTCGGTTCTTGTTTTTTTGGGAATCGACGAATACAAGTATTGCGGTTTGTCAATGGATGTAGCAGAAGCGATCAAGTCTGGAAACAGGCAATTCGCTGAATTTTCTCTTAGCGGAATTTTCTCTCCTCTCTTCAGGGGCTTTCATGGTCATCCAAAAATGGGCAAGAGTCTTCCTGATTCAGGTATTGACGTTGGAATGACGCATGATGAGATAAGAAAACGAATCGTTAAGGGCGAGGGAGAATTTGATTCGCCTGAGAATAACGTGGTTTTCCAAATCATGTTAGCGCTGGAGAGTCGATCGGAATCAGAGTGGGAAGAAATATATCAGGCCTGCAACGAACGTGGAAAGAAATGGTTGGTTATCAAAGAGGGGTTTGCAGAAAAAATAGTTGGAATTTCTCAATTTTGGACCAGTTGACGATATGTTGTGGCAATGATAGAATTATAAAAAATAATTCTTAAGTATATGGAGGATAAAGATGAAAAGAGAAGAACGTGAAAAAAAGGTTGACGAACTATTAGACAGGGGCGTCCTGGTAGAGATTCTTCCGACGAAAAAAGCTTTCAGGAGGAGACTCATTGAGGACAAAATGAAATTCTACATCGGAGCAGATCCGACATCGACAGCGTTGCACCTGAGTCATGCCAAGAATTACATGTTGCTTGAAGAATTCAGGAAGCTAGGGCATAAGGTTTTTGTCCTTTTTGGCGACTTTACTGCTCGCATCGGTGATCCAACTGATCAATCGGCTGCAAGAACGCAGTTGACCAGGGAAGAGGTTATGGAGAATGTTCAGGGGTGGATTGATCAAATTAAGCCGCTTATGGACTTTGGTGCCAAAGTGAACCCTCCTGAGATTGTTTACAATCACGACTGGTTGGCGAAGCTGACAATGGAAGATGTTATTAACCTGTCAGCCAATGTCACCGTTCAGCAACTGATCGAGAGGGATATGTTTGCAAAACGAATGAGGGAGAAGAAGCCCATTCATCTTCATGAGTTTATGTATCCAATCATGCAAGGCTACGACAGTGTTGCTCTTGAAGTTGATGTTGAGCTTTGCGGAACTGACCAAATTTTCAACGCGTTGATTGGTCGCACACTCTTGAAAAAACTCAAGAAGATGGACAAATTTGTTGCGGCGGTGAATCTGATGGAAAATCCTAAGACCGGCGAGTTGATGTCGAAAAGTCGTGGTACTGGGGTGTTTCTTGATTCAACCCCCTTCGACATGTACGGCGCAATTATGTCTCAGCCGGATGAAATGATTGAGGTTATTCTGGTGAACAATACCCGTATTCCATTGGATGAAGTCAACAGCATAGTCGAGAAAAAAGGTCCACGAGATGCGAAGATGTTTGCCGCGCTTGAAATAACCAAAATATTTCATGGCGAAGACGAGGCGAAGCGAGCTCAGGATAAGTTTATTCTCCTTGTTCAGAGGAAAGAGTCGGCAGACGATGTTCCTGAAATTCATGTCGGCTCCGATGAACATACGTTATTTGGTGTTTTGAGAAAATGTTACGATAAAGGCACCAGCAATAGCGCGATTCGTCGCCTGATCAAGCAGCGAGCCGTCAAAGTTGATGGCAAGGTCAATGTAGATGAAGACTCGCTCATTGTTATTCCGGATGTCGGGCTCAACATTAAGGTCGGCAAGAAAAAGTGGTTTAAGGTATTAACCTAGTAGACAAAGTCCTTGACCGTTGCAGTTAACTTAATCCGAGCCCATCCTTTTTGAAAATTGGATGGGCTTGTTCATAAGTTTGTTGTATTATAGGGGAAGTTTTTTGAAAATATAAACCTATTTTAGGAGTGGGAGGTGAAGCATGAGCGAAAAACAGAGCAACAAGAAACAGATGCTCTTGGTCGCCTTCAACATGACGAACAAGAGCGCACTAAGCAGGATAAAAGGGCTTTGGCAAAAAGAAGAAGGAGACGGTTACGAGGGACTTGGAAGGAATGAGGAAGACACTCGTTCTGTCACGAGTGATCAACTTGGCGGAGAAATTGTTTTAATTGATCCATTTGATCTAACAAAAATCGTGAAAAGAGTTAATGTTCGAACTCCGATGGGGCTTCACTACGATGAAAAAAGAGAGGTGTTGTTGGCTGGGTCTGACCATCACATTTCTTGTGTTGCTGGTGACGGTATAATTGAAACTATCAACAACAAATTATTTAACTGTATTCACTGGTTATCGCCTACTTATGATGGCAATATTTTGGTAGTTTCTACTGGTATAGATGCAATTTTGAAAATTGACTTGAACAAGCCCTCCGAAATTATTTCATCCTGGTTTGCCACGGAGAACGGCTATGACAAAGATCCGTCTGGCAGGGTGAGGGTTATTGATGGCAGTACTATTCATCAAGGAATCGAGTACTGTACTCCCCAGCACACAACTCACATTAACTCAGCGGTCGAATTTGAGCCTGATAAATTGCTGGCCACACTGTTTCACCAAGGCCAACTAGTTAAGATTGATCTAGGGTCTGGCAAAACAAGCGTGGTGTCAAATGGACTCAAACAGCCGCATGGGGTCAAGAGGGCATCGTTTGGGTTTATGTTAGCCGACACAAATGGCGCAAGATTTCTGAAGGTTGATTCACAGCTGAATTTAATCGGAGAGGTTAAAGGTAATTTTAATTGGATCCAGGACGTAGTAGAGCTAGAGGGTGGTGATTTTGTAGTAGCTGATATCAATAATGGACGGCTGGTTTTAATTAGTCCATGTGGGGAGACTAAGGATCAGGTGGTCTATGGCGCCAATGAAAAAAAAGTGGGATCAATGTTATTGATTACAGAAAAAGAGGCCAAGAGAATCTTTTATTAAAGAGCAAAACCGCTAAAGCAAAAGGGGAGGCAAATCATGCTACACAGCAGACTTGAATTAGGAGACTTAGAAGATGCAAAGCTAGCTCATATGAGTCCAGAAGCATATGAAGCTAAGATGCAGGCGAGACGGGAGTATAACCCGTTTGTTGATCCGTTCAAAGAACTGTTCGCATTCGCCAGAAAATTATTCGCCAAGAAATAAAATCAAGGCGAATCATGAAGATTTAGAAAACATAAGCGTCTCGATGTAATTTTATCGGGCGCTTATATTCTTTTAATGTCAACTGCAAAGTGAGACTTTAAATGTTAAAAAATGTTACGGCGGTTGTATTTCTGGTTCAATTGCTTCAACAGGAAATCCTGATGACGTATTGTGCTTTGTTGATGTATAAACAACATCACAGAAAGCTCTCCATTGCGATATTATTTGCAACGGAGAGCTTTTTTACTTATACTTTAATAAAACTGATAATCAAAACATTTATATGAAAAAAATTAGTTGTAAAAATAATTTTGGAAAGATTGTGAATTCTTATAACAAGGCACCCGCATAGGGTGTCTTTGTATTGTCTAAAATAAATATCTCCCTGGAAATGACTCATTTCCAGGGTTGAAAGCGAGGGAGATTTTTAGTTCACTTGCCTCACTTTGTTCTAATTTATTTCAGATTAATTGAAGCTAGGGCATTTACTTTTTATCAATTCAAAGTTATTATATAGTAAAATTGGTAATTCTTTAAAATAAATAATATGACAAATAAAATTCAAAAATGGGAGGAGGTTTCAAGAGAAGAGGCTTTCAGTAAATATGGGAAAAAAATAGAAAAAGTTGACTTTAAATTACCGGATGGAGAGGCGAGTGATTTCTATATTAAAAAAGAGGGACCTGCTGTCGGAATCCTAGCTCTCACCAAAGACCAGCAAGTGATATTGGTCAAACAATTTCGTCCAGGCCCCAAAGAGATTTTGGATGAGCTTCCCGGTGGTTATGTGGATGAAAACGAGACACCCAAAGAGGCTACAGAAAGAGAACTTTTAGAGGAGACTGGATACAAAGGAAAACCAGAGTTTGTGACTATTGCTTATGACTGTGCTTATTCAACCATGAACCGACATTGTGTTGTAGTCAAAGATTGCGAAAAAGTTGCTGAGCAAAAATTAGACAAAACTGAATTTGCCGAGGTGGTTTTGATGAGTCTTGAAGAATTCAGGGAGTTACTCAAGAGTGGTAAAAATACTGATGTAGAGGTGGGATATATCGGATTGGATTATTTGGGATTATTATAATTCTTCCCATGAAGCACCTTCTTAGCGGAGAGTAAATAGGCCTTAAACCTTTTTTCTTATATAAATCGATATAATCTAATATAGGTAATATAGAACAAAGATTGTTGACTTTTCTTATATAATCTAATATAATCTTATATAGGTAATATATAAGATAAAATTATG
Source organism: uncultured Bdellovibrionales bacterium (assembly GCA_964393045.1). Taxonomy (GTDB): domain Bacteria; phylum Patescibacteriota; class Minisyncoccia; order Moranbacterales; family DUUL01; genus CAYMRZ01. The sequence goes on from CAYMRZ010000002.1 coordinate 35,067, forward strand.
TTAAAAAACAACCAATTTGAAGCTAGAATTAGCAGTCTTTCACCTGAGATATGGTCAAAGATAACCAAAATAGATGAAATCAAGGGTCGTTGGATTGGGGGAGTCAATTTGAGTCCTCAAATTTTAGGTCGTCTTAAACAATCAGTTTTAGTTACTTCGGCTGGTGCTTCTACTCGTATTGAAGGGGCGAAGCTGACTGATGAAGATGTGGAAAAATTGATTCGGGGTGTGAAAATCGGGAAATGGAAAAGCCGAGATGAGCAAGAGGTGCGGGGATATTACGAGCTGCTCAGGAATGTCTTTGAATCCTGGAAAAATTTGACTTTTAGTGAAAGCTCTATCAAACATTTTCACAACGAAATGCTCAAATATGTTTCCAAAGATGAGAAGCATAAAGGTGAATACAAGATGATGCCTAACAATGTCGTAATGAAGGATAAAAAGGGAAATGAAGTTGGAGTAGTTTTTGAAACCATTCCGCCTTATCTTACCCCGAAGAAGATGGAAGCGTTGGTTGATTGGACGAAATCAGCATTGGAAGAGGAAAAGTTCCACCCGCTTTTGGTTGTAAGTAATTTTATTGTGGAGTTTCTAAATATCCATCCGTTTCAGGATGGAAACGGGAGACTTTCCAGAATTCTAACCAACCTCTTGTTGCTAAAAGAGGGGTATTTGTATATGCCCTATATCTCTCACGAAAAATTGATTGAGGACAATAAGAATGACTACTACCTTGCTCTTCGCAGGAGCCAAAAAACATTTGGGGAAAAAGATGAAAATATTTCAGATTGGCTGGATTATTTTTTAGATATTTTCCTCAAGCAATCAGAAATGGCAGTAGAGTTGCTAGAGAGCGAGCAAGTGGAAAAACTGCTTTCACCCAAACAACTGAGTGTTTGGGAGTATTTCCAAACTGTTTCCGAAGCAACTCCAGGTGAAATAACCGAAAAAACCAAAGTTGCCAGACCGACAGTAAACCAAGCATTGAAGAAGTTACTAAATCTGAAAAGAATAGAAAAAATTGGTTCAGGCAGGGGAACTAGGTATAGAAAGCTGTGACAATGTTAACTCCATCTGAAAAAATTCAGATATTCAGAAGCCTATTCAAGGGCAGGGAAGATGTTTTTGCTGTTCGCTGGGAAAAAAGAGACGGGTCGGCTAGCGGATATACCCCGGTCTGTCTTAATGAATGGAAACAGGGATTATGCAATAAGCTTAAGCGAAAGAAGTGTAAGGAATGTGACAATAAGGCCTATGCTCAGTTTTCCAACTTCTATATTGAACAGCACTTAAGAGGCAATAAATGTTATGGAGCTTACCCCCTTCTGGAGGATAACACATCCTACTTTATTGTAGCTGATTTTGACGGTGAAAATTGGCAGGAAGATTCTGTAAAATTTATCAAAAAATGCAAAAAGTATAACCTATCTACCTATCTTGAACGTTCACGCAGCGGGAAAGGCGGTCACGTGTGGATGTTTTTTGCGGATAAATATCCAGCTTATAGAAGTAGAAATATTGCCATTAATATTTTGCGGGAGGCAAAAATAATAGACCAATTTGAAAAAGAAGATGCTTTTGACAGATTATTTCCCAACCAAGATATTCACAGCGGAGAAGGATTTGGAAATCTAATAGCGTTGCCTCTGCAGGGAGAGTCTAGAAATATTGGTAATGCAGTTTTTCTAGATTGTGAGAAAAAAGTAAAACCTATTACTGACCAGTGGAAACATTTGGCAGAAATTAAAAAGATAACGTTGGAAAAATTAGACGAAATTTATGATAAGTTTAATAATAAAAATGAAAAGCAAAAAGCTACATCAGGAAGGAAGCTAGAGATGGTTTTGGGAGAGCAAATATTTCTGAATAAAAATTTACCAAGGGTTGTTGTAAATTTTCTAAAAGAAAATCTTAATTTTGCAAATTTGGAATTTACAATCAAGAAAAGAATGGGAGTGAGCGTATATGGGATGGAAAAATACTTCAAGCTCATTGACAATCAAAACGATAAAATTGCTATTCCAAGAGGGTTTCTAAAAGAATTGGTGGATTTTTTGAATCAGGAAGATATAAAATTCGAGATTACAGATAAAAGAGAAAAATTAAAACCAACTAAATTCGAAATCAACTATAAACTTTACGATTATCAGAAGAAAGCAATTGAGGATATATTGGAGTCGGAGAATGGACTCCTGGTCGCACCGCCTGGCTCAGGTAAGACAGTAATTGGATTGGATATTGTTGCCAAACTGAAACAGCCAACTCTTATTCTGGTTCATAAAAAACAAATTTTTAACCAGTGGCTGGAGAGAATTGAGGGTTTTCTTAATATTCCCAAAAGGGAAATCGGGCAGTATGTGTCTAATAAGAAAAAACTTAGTAATAAAATTACAGTAGCAATGGTGCAAACGTTTAATCGTCTAGAAAATTTGGAGGAATTGAGGGATAAATTTGGGTTGGTTCTTGTTGACGAATGTCATCATATACCAGCCAGGATGTTCAGGAGCGTTATAACCAAGCTTAATCCACGTTATCTCTATGGTTTTACTGCAACACCTGAAAGAAAAAACAATGATGAGAAGTTGATTTTTATATATCTTGGCGAGATTTTACACACAATAAAAAAAGGCTTTCGAGCAGTTGAAAAATATAAGGGCAAAACTAACTTAGAGTTGGCTGTAAAAGAGACTAAATTAAAAATTCCATTTAAAGTCAAAACGGACAATTTCCAGATGTTAGCCAAAATAATTGTTTTTGATTCCGCCAGAAATGTGCAAATCGTTAAAGACATAAAGGCTGAAACTGATAGAGTCAAAAAATGCCTGGTTTTAACTGAAAGAAAAGAACATATTGAGGTTTTGAGTTGCTATCTTAAGAGAGAATATGAGATTATTGAATTGAGCGGAGATTTAACTGAAAAACAAAGGCGAGAAAAAATAAAGCAAATTGAAGATGGGGACTTTCAAATTATTTTAGCTACAGGACAACTTATTGGCGAAGGCACTGATTTTCAAGGTCTAGACTGTTTATTTTTAGTTTTTCCATTCGCTTTCCAAGGGAAATTAACACAATATATTGGTAGAATCCAAAGAGGAGTTGAGAGTGGAGGTAAAATTTATGATTATAGAGATAGTAATGTTGAATATTTGGAAAGATTTTTCAAAAAAAGAAAAAAATATTATGAGAAGAATGGTTATTTATAATATGCAATCAGAGGATTTCCAGGGAGTAATTCGGACTTAAAACAAGACAAAATTACCGTTTCCTCCCACGAATCACCTCCTTTCTAGCCTAGAAAAATATTGGTTTTGTCCGCCCGCCTGCAACGCTTTGCGTAGCAATGCGGGTAGGACGGTCGATCCCGCCTTGGCGGGATCAAGTCTAGGCTTAACAGAGCCGAATCCCGAGTACTCGGGACTGTAGTCGTGTTTGAGTATAGACACGCTGGTTCTTATGGACTAACCGCAAAAGATTTTCATTTTTATCTGAAATTTATTTCAGCCATAAAAATGAATCCCGAATTATTCGGGAGTGATTTACTTTCAAAGTTCAAACAAGAACACTTTAAGTGGTGTTTTTTGCGTTGGGAAAAATTGCTTTTTGTCTCTTCGCTTTATTACATAAAAAATAGGAACTTATCCTTAAATACTGGAGTACTTCAGTATTTAAGGATAAGTTTTTCCGTCTTTTACAGAAGATCCTAGATGTGTCTATCTGCTGACGAGGCAGGTAAACCCGTGGAGATTCGTTTTGTCTTTTTGGATTTTAGTTGTAGAATAGAAGTACACTTGTCCCGTTAAGCTTGTTTTTGCGGGATAAAATATTACGTAATATTTTACGTAAAGTTTTACGTAATAAAATTTAATTTTTAAAAACAAAATTATGCCTACAAGAAAACGTGAAGATGAAAATATTCGCAATCTTACCAAAATTGGCGGCCACTCTATTGCCGTCACTCTTCCTATTGAGCTGGTTCGGGAACTCAAATGGAGGGAACGGCAAAAAGTGGTAGTTAGAAAATTGGGGAAGAAAATAATCATTAAGGATTGGAAAAAATGAAAAAAACAATTATTGCCGTTTTCACTGTGCTTATTATAACAATCCTAGCTGGTTGCAACTTCCCTTTGGTAACTGAAGAAACAACTGAGACAAGCCAGCCAGCAGAAAACCAAAATACTACCAACCAAAAAGCCTCTTCTAGCCAGAAACAGACTGACAACCAACCATTCCCCAAGCAGGAAGCTCGAGTAAGTTTTCCTTCGCCGAATGAAGAGGTCGGCGAGAAAATTTATGTCACTGGCATTGCCAAAGGCTGGTATTTTGAAGGAGATTTTCCAGTGCGGTTATTTAACGCTCAAGGGAAAGAGTTGGTTAGCAAATGGGCCACTGCCCAACTAGATTGGATGACAGGAGAATTTGTTCCTTTTCTTGCCACACTCAACTATTCAACAAGCGCTCCGCAAAAAGCCAAGCTTGTTCTAGAGGAAGACGATCCGGCTGATCTTCCGGGAACAGAAACTGACTCAATTGAAGTTCCCATTAGATTGCAACCAGGCAAGAAATCAATTTTACTATATTTTGCCAGCTCTCACACTCCCAATCACATTGCCCATTGCGATAAAGTTTATCCAGCTGCCCGTTCAGCTGCTAGTACTCCAGCTATCGCGCGATCCACTTTGGAAAAATTATTGGCAGGTCCCAGCCAAAAGGAGCAGGAACTAGGCTATTTTTCCGCCATTCCCCAGGGGGTAAAAATAAATCGGCTTGAGATTTCTAAAAAAGCTGCTCAAGTAGATTTAAGCAAGGAAATTCTGAATATGGAAACGAGTGCAACTTGTGAAAAAACTTTAATAAAAACCCAGATAACGGAAACTCTTAAGCAGTTTTCCACCGTAGAAAATGTTATTATTACAATAGGTGGAAAAGCTAGTCAGCTGGAAAGCCAGCAGCCAACGCCGGAAAAATAAATTTAAATTTTTTAATAAAAATTTTTACCCATAAATTAAGTCAATAGTGTTAAACAAAGCCAAATTTACAGATTA
>CAYMRZ010000003.1:0-18606 GCA_964393045.1 uncultured Bdellovibrionales bacterium
GATTATTAGTCTAAGTTTAACACTTGTACAATTAATTTATAGCATTATGAAAATTCCCCAATGATTGCCCCAATTCAACATTCGGCAAGGCTTGCTGATTGCTGCCAGCCGTCAACAAGCGGTTTTTTATGAAGCCTTCCAGGGCGAAATGAATGAAATAGGCGGTTTTAAAATTGAAAAGCCCCGCTATTCGGATGACGAGGGAAGGTTTGCTACCCGGACAAAAACGCCGGGAAATTTGGGAGCCGGATCAGTGAAGGAGATGGATGATAAAGAAATAAAAAGAAATTTTTTTAACCAATTTGAAGAAAAATTAGCGGACATAAAAGAAGAGAAAAAGGAGGGGATTGATGACGTTTATGTTTTTTGCCCGGATTATTCTATTACAGAGCTGATAAGCAAACTGCCGGAGGAATTTAGGAAAAAATTGGCGCTTGAAATTGAAGGAAATTTTGCCAATGAGCACCCAGTGAAATTGTTGGAAGAAATTGACAGAGTTTTAACGGAAAAAATTAAAAAAATTAGAAATAAGCCGCGCTCGGCAGAAGAGGAGCGTATTTTGGAGATTGCCAACCAGGCTTCGGAGAAAGCAAAAGGGAGGAAAAAATAAATGACTACATTGCTAAATTGTTGCATTGTTTAAAAAGGAATTAAGATTTAGGAATTAGCTAATTAGGAAAAATTTTTAAAGTAATTTGTTAAGTAATTTATTAAGGAACAAAAAATTAGTAGAAAAGTTTATAAAGTTCGTAAAGTTTGTAAAGTGCAAAAGTTTGTAAAGTAAAAAAAGTTCATAAAGTAGAAATTTCTTATTACGTAGCCCGCCAGAGGCGGACAAGCATGCTACATAACAGTTAAGGTTCCAAGGAAATTCCAGTTAAATAAAACACAATTTCACCAGCCTTGGCTAGAAGCCAATTTCTGGCAAGCGGGGCAGGCCCCAGTAGAATAAAAAATAATTCCACCAGCCTTGACTAGAAGTCAATTTCTGGCAGGCGGGGTGAACTTGATTTTTTAGGGGAAAGGTGGCAATATTTGTTTAAATAATAGATTTCAGGAGGGAGTTGGACATTGCGTCCAGCTCTTTTGTTCCTTGAAAATAAAAAATTTGGAAGAGGAAAAAACCGAAAAAATTTTTAAAAGAAAGGAGCTTGTTATGGCAGAATACAACGCAGAAGTGTTGAGGTTGCATAATACAGAAGGATTAGGATCATTGAGATTTTATCTTCAATTGAGAGTTCCCCCGATTGTGGTGGAGCCGGGCCAATTTTTTCGATTAAGGCCATTGGACCAAAAAACAATACCATGGAAACCCTTTTCTGTTATGGACATCAGTGAAAATGGCGATGAATTGCTTTTTTTGATTGAAATAGTCGGGAAAACTACAGCTGATTATTATTTCGGCGGACTCAGAGAAGGTTCTTTTATTAAGATTGACGGTCCGCTCGGCAATCCCATTCCTTTTGATGGTGGGTTTGCTCCTAGCTATATTCTGGTGGCAGGCGGAACAGGAATTGCCGGTTTAAGCCTATTTGCCAAAAAACTGGGAAAATCAAAAAAAAGCTTTGATGCCATTCTCGGTTTTAAGGAAAAAAAGCATATTACCGGAATTGAATTTTTTGAAAAATATGCAGATGATTTCTATATTACAGTAGAGGAAGAATATCAGTCTTTTCTTATGGATCAGGTGAGTATAGACCTCCAGGGCCGGCCGACAAATGTATTGCATTCGCTGCTCGAGGAAGATGGAGGCGCTTCAATAGTAGTGGCCTGCGGTCCCGGGGGAATGCTCCGGAAGGCGGCCGAACTCTGCGAAGCCTATGGCAATGAATGCTTAGTGGGATTGGAAGAGTTTATGGGCTGCGGAAGCGGCGCTTGCAAATCCTGCACGGTTTTCGACCGGCAAGGTTTTTCCCATCGAGTTTGCATGGAAGGGCCATTCTTCAACAGCAAAGAGATTGACTGGAAAAGATATTATCCGGAAGCTGCCAAGCCAGTGGATATTTTTCCTGGAAGGCCTTTTATGGGAGTAGAACTAGTAGGACTAAAAATGGAATCTCCTCTGGTGAATGCTGCGGGCTGCCTGGGAATTGAAGAGCTGGAAAAAGGGCAAATCGACTGCGAACCGCTGGGCGCCTTGGTTCCCAAAAGCATCAGCCTAATGGGAAGGCCGGGCAATGCAACGCCCAGAATGTGCGAAACGCCTTCCGGCGTGATAAATTCTATCGGTTTGCAAAACGAAGGAATTGACAACTTCATTGAAAATGAGCTGTTTCGGTGGCTAGCTTTTGGCAAGCCGGTAATAGTGAATATTGCCGGTGAAAGTTTGAAAGAATATGAACAATTGGCCAGTGCTGTCAGTGAAACCCAGGCGGCGGGAATTGAAGTAAATATTTCTTGCCCGAACGTGGAAAAGGGAATTGTTTTCGGAGTTAATCCGGCTTTAGCCAAAGAGGTGGTTATGGCGGTTAAAGCGGCTGCTCCTGAAAAAATTATCATTGTAAAACTGACGCCTAACGTAACTGATATTGTAGAAATTGCCCGGGCGGCAATGGAAGGCGGGGCGGATGCTATTTCCTTGATTAATACTCTTCGGGCAGCCAGCATCAACCCTTATACCAGAAAAGCTCGGCTGGCAAATATCTACGGAGGGCTTTCCGGTCCGGCTATTCGACCGATAAGCATAGGGAAAATCATGGACGTTTTTCAGGCCAATCTCGGTTTGCCTATTATTGGCATGGGAGGGGTTGAAGGCGGGGAATCAGCGGCTGAACTGGCTTTGGCCGGTGCCAACTTGATTGGCATTGGAACAGGAAGGTTTAAAAATCGGAAAATTTTTGCTGAAACATTGAGAGAGCTTGCCGGCATTGTAAGGAATAACGGATTTAGCTCTTATGCAGAGTTTGTCGGGCAGGCTATTCTTTAAATGCGCTATTGGAAAAGAGTTAGGAAGGAGGATTTAAAATGGCCATAGAGCATACTTTCCGCCAGCCGGACAATTGGCATATTCATCCTCGCCAAGGAGAAATGCTGAAATTGGTTTGCCATCATTTTAGCATTTATGGCCGGGCGCTGTGCATGGGGAACACTTCACCGCTGATTGAAATTGCCGAACAGGCTTTTGATTTTAGGGAAGAAATTTTCCAAGCCGGAGCGGAATTTGATCCGCAGATGTGCATTATGCTGACAGAAAATACTACGCCGGCCATAATTTACAAGGCGGCAGAGGCTGGAATAAAATTCGTAAAGTTTATTCCGGCAGCCACTTCAACCGGAGCGAAAACCCGCGGTTTGCGGCTGTTTGATTTTGACAAGTTAAGGCCGCTGCTTGAAGCTGTGAAAGAAGCTGATTCCTTTTTTATTGTTCATGCTGAGCTAATCTCCACTAAGCGAGGAATAAAAATTCATCCTTTCTTGAGAGAAGAAGCAGCTATTCCCTATATCAAGAGATATTTGGAAATGGTTCCGGGATTGAAGATGACTATTGCCCATAATTCCACCCGCAAGATGATTAATTTCATCAAACGATTGGAAAATCCCCAAATGGCTGGCGAGCTGGCTCCCCAGCATGCCATTTTCACTTATGATATGGTGTTTGGAGAGAATGATTGGCCGCCGGATTATCTGGAAAATTTTTGTTTGCCAGTGGCAAAAATGGAAGAAGACCGGCAAGCAGTGCGGGAAACGATGGTTTCCGGAGATGAGAGGTTTTTCTATGCGACAGATGCGGCGCCGCATTGGTGGGAAGACAAGGTTGAGCAATTCAAGCCAGGCGTATTTTTCGGGGAAAAGGAATATCCTCTAACTTTCCAGATATTTGAGGAAATGGGAGCCTCCCGTAAAGCATTTGAGGATTTCACTTCTCGTTTTGGCGCGGAGCATTATGGGTTTCCTTTGAATGAAGGAATGATCACTCTCAAGAAAGAAAGCTGGACTAGTCCGGCAAGTATATTTTCTCGAAATGTCTCTTTTGGAGATAAAGGCAAGGAACTCCGTTTCTGCTTAGGCGATCAAAAGCTTGGCTGGCAAATTAGCGTTATAGACGGCGTATAAAGATGTTGAAGATGCTCATTTATCACCTTGAATATTTTGCTTAAAATTAATAAAAAAGAAAGGAGACGATAGATTATGGATGTAATAGAAATGCTAAGTCGAGCAAAGGCGGTAGCTGAAGGCCACTTTGTTTATAAGAGGCGCTATATGCATGGCAAAGCCTATATTGACAAAGACCAGTTTCCTTTTATCGGTGCTCAAAATCTTGTTGAGATTTTGGAAGCCGAAGTGGAGGAAGCTTTAAGGATGGGGCTTGAGCTTGGTGACTATAGAGAGGTGGCCTTGCTTACACCAGCATATGGTGCTATCAAGCTGGGTCTGCCTACGGCTGCCTGTTTGGAAAAAAGAACGGGTAAGCGAATTCTGGTTGTTGAAACAGAGGTTGAAAGGGATGAAAATGGTAAACGTTATCACATTATCCCCGAGAATCAGAAGAAACGGATATTTGGGCTTCCAGTTATCGGAAAAGAGGATATTGTCAATAACGGTACTACGCTTTTGGAACTGAAGGGCTTAGTTGAAAGGGAACTTCAGTCAGAAGTCATTGCCGCTATGTGCATAGTGGATCGGGGCGGACAGACAACGGAGACTTTAGGTATTCGAGGGTTTTATCCTTACAAAAGACTGGATATGACTCAATATGATGTCCGGGAAGAGGGATGTCCCCTGTGCCGAGAAGGCGTGCCCATAAACACTGATCTTGGAAAGGGCGTCGAATGGATTAAAATGTTCGGCCAGCCGCCTTATCCTCCTGATATGGATTTTTCGGCAATTTGGAAGAAAGATTGATATGATAGTGGCTGACCAGCACCTTGAAAGAGATTAAGCTATTAGAGCAAAAAATCAAAGTCCATTATTTAGGGACATTGGGATCAATTTATGGCAACAATGTGAAAAATATTTTAGAAAAAGTTAAAAAAAGAAGCCGGAAATCTATGCTAAGATTTCCGGCTTTTCATATAAAAAAATGATGGAGATTAAAAGTATTGTTGCAAGTTACAACTTATTTGTCTCCTTGCGTGTTTCCGGGGGGGGGGTATTTGATTTCAGGATTTACTTAAAAGGATTTTTGATCCCTGCATCTATCACTTCAGGCAGTTGGTAGGCCTCCTCCTCAAGTTCACGATGTCTGGTAATGGCCGACTTCAAATCTTCTTCCACATTTTCAACTTTGCCACTGCCGCCGTATTTTTCAAGAAATGGAAAAACCGTAGCACGAGAGGAAGAAAAAATTGCTCCTTGGCCGTTCCATTTTCCTTCAGGTATAAGCTCAAGCATAACTTTCCTGAAAGGAACTAAGGCTTTTTCTCCGACGCTTTGAGCGCCAAAGCCAGGGTTAAGGCCAGTATAGCGGGGAAAGACCTTTCTAATTGATCCATCGCAAGGATGAGTGGCTCCCACAACCAAGCCAAATTGGGAAAGATTAAGCTCTTCGAGTCCATATTTTTGGCTGTCAAAATAGGCATCGCAAGCGTTAATCATTTGGAGAGTCGGCTTGACATTCATTCCGATTACTCGTTTCCAAGATTCTTCATTTCTTTCATCTCTTATAACATTCATTTCTTGATAATGGGGTCCAGAGGGATTGGAAGTTTTATTGACATAGATTAGTCCCTTCCCCTTCCCTAGAAGTTCCAGTCCAAAAAGAGGTTTTCCAGATTTGGGATCTTCAAGGACCATTACATCTCTTCCCATCCAGGGCGAAGGGTTGATGATGTCAAAGTCAAAGGGAGCATAATCAATTCCCCATCTGGTTTTTAGATTTCCTGCATATCCCTGCATATAGCCAGTTTGGGTTTCGAAAATATCTCCCGGCTTGCAATCGAGAATGATCACCGCATCGCCCAATGCATCAATGTACTTCTTGATTCGTTGCAATAAGAATGCTCCGGCCGGTCCAAATTGAATATAGAGTCCGAATTGAGGCTTGAAAACCTTCACGTTGCATTTGTGGTAAAGAGTGTCAATTATAAAGAAGAAGTAACGCTCAATAGCAGAAAGCAGTCCTGCAAAGCAGTGCAGCTCTTTGAATGGAACATTGGCCATTTCTGCTAATTTGGCATAGAAATAATAAGAAGCAACTTGGTTGTTTATTTGACTGTCATCTTGAAAGCCGTAAACTTTCATGCTTTCGTTATAGCTTTCAAAAGGATGAATATCAAGACCTGCACAGTATAAAGTTTTCTGTTTTCTTTGGGCTAAGGCCAATTCTACCATTTGATGTGTCATTTTCAGATCCCCTTTCTTTTGGATGTTAGGATTAAACAATTTTTATTACCCAATTTAAGAAGCCAGCGTTTTTTCATTCTTTTCGAAATCAAGATTCCTCCTTTCTTTGCCTCTTTGGTTTTTTAGTTCACACTTTATTCATCTTAAGTCAACTTTTTTTAATGAACAAAAAATTCCTGAAAAACTACCCTCCTCAGGAATATTTTAAAATATTCTTTATTATAAAACTAAGTTAAAAATTGGAGATTGTCAAACATATAAGGTTTATCCAAGAGTTCAACTCTTGGATAGTGTGTTAAAAAAATTGTTTTTAATGAAATAGGCTTAAAATTATTTGACAAGAAGTTTTTTTGTGCTATTATAGAATTGTCGAATAATTAGTTAATAATTTAATTAATTTCCGGCCGCTCTCAAATTGGGAGTGAGGAATATTAAAAGTGTGGGGATAAAGTCGAATTTCTGCTTTTTAGTATTTAAATAATTCGTGTTATCTTTACATTCTTATGCAAGGAACAATCAAAAAATTAATAACTGACAAAAACTTTGGCTTCATTAGCCAAGGCGGAGACAATGATTTGTTTTTCCACGCCAACAATTTAGAGGGCGTAGAATTCGATGAATTGCAAGAAGGCGATGAAGTTACTTTTGAAGTTGAACAAACTGACAAAGGCGACGCTGCAGTTAATGTTAAAAAGGCTTAATAGCGCTTTTTGAATAAAAAAGACATCCCGAATTCTCGGGATGTTTTTTGTTACCTAAATTAGTAGAATTTAAATTCCTAGTTGAGGATTTGCTCGAATGCATAAGGCCGGGTGTTTCTTAAAAAAAAATTGACAAAGTTTTTTAAAAAATTATAATATAAGGACAAGGATTCCTTATTTTTTTAAAAAAAAATGAATAACAAAAAAAATAATGTGGGCCTCATCATCTTGGTTTTTATTGCTGTCTTTGTGATTGGAGGCTTGTTTTTATTTTTGATTAAAAATTCCAGACAAGACCATAGTTCTCAAAATACCAAGTCTTCCCCAGTTCAAACAAACAAAGAAAAAGAACAAAAAGAGCTTGAAAAAGTTAGTGAAGACAACCGGATGGTTTATGTTTTTTCAGGAAAAGTTTTTAAGAAAAGTGACGGAGGGTTAGCAATTCAGGCTGAACTTGGAGAAAAGAAAAAGCTTAGCTTTAAGCTGGATCCTTTTATGGAAAATGCCAAAACATCGGCAGAAGTAAAAGAATCAGACTACATCACAATAATTTTTCAGGAGCCTATTTACATGAAAGATCTCAAAGGCGGTACTCTTCATAAAGAACAATTATTAATAGACAGAATTGTTGTAAATGAGCAAGAGTATGAAAAATAAATAATTAAATATAAATTATGAAAAAGATTTTATTACTCATTGCCTTGGCAATCTTTGGTGTTGGAGGATTTTTAGAGGCCCAAGCTCAGGCGATTAATAATTCCCAGTTATCAAATAAAAATAATAAAAATAATTTTATTGCTGAATTTATATACAAAGGGAAAGAATGTCCTCCTCCTTCTAGTACTAAAATTTTAGCTAAAATCGAGAAAGATTGTCTTTTTAACACGGATTTAGAAATTTCTTTGGCAGGAGAAGGAATAGATAAAAATGTGGAAGTAATGTTAGTAATGGATCGTTCCGGATCCATGGCAGAAAAGAAAATTGTGGAAGCCAGAAAAGCTCTTAAAATATTCCTTGGCTTACTTGAAGATCGCCAAGATAAAAGAAATAGAGCCGGCTTGATCACTTTTGCTAGCACAGTGACATTAGATTCCTCATTAACTTCAAATTATGATGTTTTGAAAACAGCTATAGACAATATGCAAGCTTTGGGAGGAACGGATGTCGGCGATGCCTTGTCGCTTGCCAACAGACAGCTTGGAGATCCTTCAGAAAAAGAAAAAATCATTATTCTAGCAAGTGATGGAATGCATAATGTCGGGACTCCTCCCTCAAACATAATTGGAAAAATTTATTCAGATGTTACCGTCTATACAGTGGGTATGGGCAAGGTGAGGGGAGGAAGACATGACGGAATAGATGAGGAGACTCTTAAGAATATTGCCAATAATTCCGGCACTAAAAAAGGAAAATATTATCGGGCGGAAGCCACAAATTTAAAAGAAGTTTATCAAAAAATATTTGAAGATATTTTTCAACCTTTTGAAGCTAAAAACATTGAAATTGAATTTTATTTAGCTGATGATGCCTTGGGAAAAGTGGAGAGAAGGTCAATTAATCCAATAGAGAATAGCTTTATAGGCGATGCCATCCGTTGGAAAATTAGGGAAGCTATGAAAACCGAAGATAGCAAAAATTTTCAAATGAAATTTTTGCAAAATAGCGCTGGAAAATATTTCTTTAACAAGGCTTTTATTAAAGTGAATTATGAAAGTTTTGGCAAAGAATATGAAGAAATTTTATCGATAAACCAATTGGAGATAAATTCTGGAAATTGTACTGGGCCAGTTCCTGATGAGCATGCAAGGGTTTGTGAAGAGAATTTAGCACCGCCGCGTGATATGCCGAATGAATTAGTGCAAAATTGCAGAGATTATTCGGGATTAGATAAGGCTTGCAAATATGAATGCCAAGTTCCTTACGAGTATTATGATGGTAAATGCGTGATTCATGGTAGATGCCCTTCTGATCTTCCTGATTATACTTGTGATTTTTCTTATGAACCAACTAGTTGTCTGACTGGTGATCCAGAGCCTTTCCTAAAAGCCAGTTTTAATTCTGATGCTAGAGAATTTTATTGGGAGTGTGAGGGAATAGAAGGGGGAGATGATGAAAAATGCACAATTGAGAAAAGAACTTGCACTTCCGATTGGATAGAAGTGGCCTTTTAATTTGATTTTAGATAACAGAGAAAAACAGTTTCCCATTTTAGGCGGGAGCTGTTTTTTTTACCAACAAAAACCTCCGGCTTTGCCGGAGGGTGTCCCAACCATACGAGGGGATAAACTATTTAAAGCGCAACAAGCATAAAACAATAAACAAACAAAACCATCCCTTAAGCCCCCTCCTTAGATGAGGGAAGGAAACAGGGGAGATTGATTCTTCGAAAAAGTATACTATAATAAAAAAACATTAAAAACTTCAAATAATCAATAAATCAAAATATCTGTACTTCAGTGATATCTTGTCTGTCGGCAGACAAGGAAACCACCAGGGTAAAACTGGTGGTTTTTGTTAAGTAACTTGTTAAGTAACAAAAATTCATCCTTAAATAAAATACTCCCGCCCATTTTCATGGTTGGGCAAGGGAGTTTTTAAGGATTGGTTTTTTGTGGTATAGTAAATTTTTTATTAAACACAATTTTGCCAGTCTTGGCCAGAAGCCAATTTCTGGCAAGTAGGAAAAATCATTTTTAAATAGCCAGATAAATATTAGGCAGTCCTTCGGAAATGGGCAGGCATGCTGCATAATTCTCCAAGGGAAGGACAGGCATGCTATGCAACAGAGCCGTGATTCAATGGAACATTAAAACTATTGAAAGAATTTATTTTATTGTGGTATAATGAAGATTGTTGTTGAATTGTTAGAAAAAGGAATTAGGATTTAGGAATTAGCTAATTAGAAAATTTTTTGCATTACTTTATTGCTTTATTACATTGTTAATTAATAATTAACCAAAAAAAATGGCTTCATTTCATAATCAAATTAAATTAAAAACCAAGGGATTGTTTGACTTTATCGACTTGACAGAAAAAGTTAAAGGAATGGTAAAAAAATCAAAAATTAAAAATGGATTATTCAACATTCAGAGCAAACATACCACGGTAGCAGTGCTGGTGAACGAGAACGAACCGCTTTTAATTTCTGATATGAAAAAAGCGCTGGAAAGGCTAGTTCCCAAAAAAAGGGATTATCAGCATGATAATTTTAAAATAAGAACAGTGAATATGTGTGACGGTGAATGTGCCAACGGGCATTCCCATTGCAAGCAGATACTTTTAAATTCTTCTTATACTTTTAATATTATTAAAGGCAGCTTGGACTTGGGGACATGGCAGCGGATTTTTGCAGTGGAGTTGGACCATGCCCGGGAGCGGGCCGTTTCCTTATTGGCAATCGGAGAATAGGAATCACATTGTGTATTTGCGGTTTTATGGCATTTCAGTATAAACGTCTTTTATAGAGGCGTTTTTTGTGTAAAATAAATTTATTCATTGGTTTTCGATTTTATTTTGTGTTATAATAATTCCAAGCAAGTTTTTTCGTATTTAGGCGCAGGACGATAATAGCAGGCCGCCTAAAAAATAAAATAAATAACTCAAAAAAATGAATTCAAAAAAAAGAAAAATATTAAAGCGCGTAGGAGCGGCTTTAATGCTTGGCTTAAGCCTTTTTGGGTTAGGCACGAGAACTTCCAGAGGCCAGGACAGGCTGATGCCTAAAAAAGTCCGCAATATTCGGAAGGAGGAAAAAGAAAACTTATCAGCTGAACAACAGGAAATGTTGAGCTCAGTAGAGGAGGAAGCTAAAAAATCCATACAAGAAGAAGAGACTCAACAGCAAAAGGAGGAGCAAGACAGCTATAGCGTGCTTACCCGGCAGCAAGCCGTGCTAAGATACGCAGCCTTGTCGGTTTGGGTAATAGGCTTCGGATTTTTCTTTTCTTCCTTGGTGTTCAATACGCCTTTTGCCCTGGGAAAAAAATTTATGTCAGTTTTGCCGGGAAATCCCCACTTAGCGAAAATGTCCTTGGCAGCCGAAAGGAGAGACGAAGGCAGCCAGCTGGTAGTTTTTTTGCGGGCTGACAGCTCGGGCGACTCGGTGCATTTTTTGAAAGCAAACTTGAATTTTGACCGAGAGACTATGTATTTAGATAAATATGAAATAAACCAAGATAAAATAAGCAAGGTTGGCATGGAAGAAAAAATTTCAAATAACAGTTCCCAAACTAAGCTTAATTTCAATTTTGAAAGTTCCGGCAAAAATTTTAAAAATGATGAAGTGGCCAAGCTTTATTTTACGTTAAGAAAAAATGAAGGCTCTGTTAAGGTCGGGATTAACCAGGAAGAATCTTTAATGCTTAGCAAGAAAGAAGATAAGACGGAAAACATTTTAGGCGAAGTGGAAAATCTTTATTTCAATTTGGATTAAAATAAAAATAAATAAAATACACAAATTACGGCTTTAAGCGAGTTTTTCATTTTTTTACTGGATTAAATTGTTCAAAATATATGAGTAAAGATAATTTCCCTGTTTTCTATCAGATACAGGAAAATCATTTAGAACAGCTAGCAAAAGAAAGAGATAATTTTTGGCTGATTCTTTTAAAATCTACAGGGATTTTTATTACCATTTCCCTTATTGTTTTTTTTGTGGTTAATTACCAATTTCTGTTTGCCCAATTTTCCGATTATTTCAAGCAAAAAACCAATTTAGTCGATTACAGCGGCTACCTTGAAGACGAGGATAATGATGGGATGCTGGATAGTTGGGAAAAGGAAAATAATCTTGATCCAACTAAAGATGATTCCTTATTGGATCCGGACAAGGATGAAGCGGATAATTTAACCGAATATATTTTTGGAACTGATCCTCATAATTCTGATACTGATGGTGACGGCTATATGGACGGAGAAGAGCTAAAATACAAGTATTCACCGAACAAGGTTGGCAGAACAGACAATGATCAAGACGGAATTTACGACTGGTGGGAATTGAAATTCGGATTTAGCGATAAAGTAAAAAGTGATGCGGAGCTGGATAATGATAAAGACGGGTTGACGAATTTTGAAGAATTTGTCTGCCAAACCGATCCGCACAAAAAAGACACTAATCACAATGGAATTTTAGATGCCGAAGAAGCTAGCTGCCGGGAAGCATTATCAAGTTACCCGCCTCTGCCCTATGATGATCAGGACAAAGATGGCCTGTCAGACAGGCAAGAGATTTTTTTTGGGACTTTTCCTGGGGACAGCGATTCAGACAGGGACGGCTATGGCGATTTCGAAGAACTTAGCCGCGGCTATAATCCTTTAGGGGAAGGCAAGATTGAAGCCCAGCTAAAAATTCCAGCCGTGAATTTGGAGGCGCCGATTGTTTGGTCGGAGAGTTTGGAGACGGATGAGCTGGTGGGAGACATGGAAAAGGGAATTATCCATCATCCGGCTACAAATTTTCCCGGTCTTAGAGGGAACGCCTTTTTTACTGGCCACAGTAGTTATTATTTATGGAGCGGCGGGGAATTTAAGCAGGTATTGGAAGACGTAGCGAAAATCAAAAAAGATGATGAAATTATTGTGGAATTGAAATTGGGAGACGGCAAAAAAAATCTTGTCTATAAAGTGGCTTATTGGAAAATAGTAGCGCCGGATGATCCTGTAATATTTAGGGATTTTGAAGGATTTGAGCTCACTTTAGCCACTTGCTGGCCTATCGGCAAGCAAGACGAGAGGTATATGATAAAGGCTTATTTAGTTGAGCCGGATTTTTCAATTTTCTGATCAATTTTTTAAAAAACTCTTAAAATGCCTTGTCATTCCAAACTTGATTTGGAATCTTATATCAAATTAAATGAAAAATTATTTTACCTATATTTTATCAAGTAAAAAATGCGGTGTACTTTACATAGGCGTTACAAATAATTTGATAAAAAGAATTTATGATCATAAGCATGGAAAGGCCAGTATTTTTACACAAAAATATTATGTAACAAAGTTAGTTTATTTTGAGGAATGTTCAGACATAAATGCCGCAATTGCAAGAGAAAAACAATTGAAAAATTGGAAGAGAAAATGGAAAATAGATTTGATTGATAAGCTTAATCCTGGTTGGGATGATTTATATAATCAGTTGATGAGTGGAAGATCCTGAATCAAAACCCCGCCAATTCAGCGGATGGTCGGGATGGTATTAATTGACAAAATTAAATTTTTAAAAATAAATAATATTCATGATTTTATCCTGGTTTAATTTTTTTATAGCGGCATTTTTCATAGGGCTGGCTTGCCTTTTTTTTATAAATTTTTTAAAAGAGAAAAAAAACCAGAAGTTAAAGAGGCTGGGGGGCGCGGCTTTAATAATTTCTTTTCTGACAGTTGTTTCTTTCAGCAGCTTGGAATTTACCCACCAAATTGTTGCCCTAATGGGAGGCTCGTTGGCAATTTTAATATTCGGCCTCTGGGATGATTTTAAGAATTTGTCTTGGAAAATTCAGCTGGGCTTTCAATTGCTGTTGGTATTTTTTGTTGTTTTTATGGGATATCAAATTGATTATTTATCCCTTTTTCCCGGAATAACTTTACATCTAGATATTTGGCAAATTAATTTCTTTGGGTTTCATTTTTTCTTATTAAGTGCCATCGTTATAGCCGCATTATATTTAATAATAATCAACGCTGTTAACTGGATGGATGGCATAGACGGCCTAGCCGCTTCCATCGGGATTGTGGCTTCCCTCTCTATTATGCTGGTCAGCCTTTTGCCGCAAGTTAACCAGCCGGCAGTGGCCATTCTTTGCCTGATTTTATCGGGAGCCCTTTTGGCTTTCTTATGGCTGAATTATCCGCCGGCTAAAATTATCGCCGGCACCAGCGGAAGTTATTTTATTGGTTTTGTTTTGGCTTCTTTGGCAATTATGGCAGGGACAAAAATTGCCACCTTACTGATTGTGCTTGCTTTGCCGGTCATGGACGCTTTTTGGGTAATTTTTAACCGGGCGAAAAATAAGCAGTCGATTTTTTCCAAAGATCCTAACCGGCGGCATTTCCATTATCAGTTGCGGAAAATCGGCTGGAGCGACCAAAAAATTCTGTTGAGTTATTTCTTTTTTGTGTTTTTTGTTTTTTTATTGACTTTAATTTTTGACAATCGCCAGCATAAATTATTAATTTTATTACTAGAGGCGTTTTTTATCGGTTTTTTTATTTATTTTGTTAATAGAAAGGTGAAATCAAATTAACCTTCTAGCATCCCAACATCCCAACATCCTAACATTTTAACATTTAAAAAATGAAGGAAAAGCATAAAAATAATTATTTAATTTTCTTTTCAGGCTTGATTGGAATTCTGGCAGCTTATGTTTTGTTTTCTTATTTTACAAATTATTTCCGGGAAGATGAAAGAAGCATAATCAAAAAAGAAGAAGCTATAAATTTGTCAGATAGCAGTAAAAAAAATAATAAAGCAGCAGAAAACATTTCCCCGGAATATTTAAAAGCCAAAATTGCCATAAGCGATACGCCGATTGAAGTGGAAGTTCCGCTTAATTCGGAAGCCTCTAGAAAAGGTTTGAGCGGAAGATCAGAAATAAAAGAGGGGGAAGGCATGCTTTTTCTTTTTTCCGAAAATAAAAAACATTCCTTTTCGATGAGGGGAATGAATTTTGATTTGGACTTTATTTTTATAAGGGATGACGAGGTGGTAGATATAAAAAAGAATGTAGATAAAGACTATAATGGCAATGTCATTGGCCGGATAGCTTATAATCAAGTCTTGGAAATTGGCGCCGGGCAGGCTGATGCCCAGGAATTCTCCATCGGAGACCGAGCCGTTATTACTTACCGCTGACTTTTAGTTTTTTCAGAAAATCTTTTTCCGCTTCCAGTAGATTTACATTTTTAAAACTCATCTCTATTTCGCTGGAAGGTTCCAGATTGTAAGCCTGGCATATTTCAGCGGCAATTTTTTCATTTTGAAAATTTATCTTAGCTTCAGTTTGGCCGTTTTCCTTAGTGTAGAAAATAGCAAAAACTTGAGCTTCGGAAAAGTTTTTTTGAATTTCCTCAAGAATAAAAGGAATGTCTTTTGCGGTAGCCCGGCTTTGTACGAAATCTTCATTGGAAATAAGGGACCAGACAACCTTCCTGTTTTCATCAGTGTTAAGGCGCGCCATTACTCTTCCCCAAAGCTTTAGGAAGGAAAGCGATTTGGTTTTATAGAGATAGCGGATAATTTCTGCCTGATTAGCTTCATATTTCATCAGCTTAGCGGCCATTACCATGGATTGGGGAGTAGTGGTGGGTTTTTGGAAGCTCTCGGTGGCAGAAACAATTCCGGCTAATAAGCTTTGGGCGATTTTTTTATTTATAGCAGACTCAAATTTTTCCAGCATAATTTCAGCAATTATTTCGCAGCAAGAAGAAGCAGTCATATCAGTTAAATTGACTTGGCCGTAATTATCATTGCCGCTGTGGTAATCAATGTTTACTTTTGGCACTTCAAAGAATAAATCAGTATTTTCAAAATAAATTTTTTTGAAAGATTCCAAGCTGGGGGCGCCTACGGTGATAGCCAAATCATATTTGAATTCCGCCGGAACAAAAGAAAAGTCTTTGGGGCTGATAGAGCCTTTTTCCGGAGTGACTTTTATTCTGTACTCTTTCCTTTCTTCTTCAGTTTCCACTTTCATAATTTTATTTTTTTCGGTATTGAAAATAATTACAAAATCGCGGGAGCCAGAAAGATCATTGATAATTTTTTTAGGCTTGGCAAGAAAGGAGAGTTTTTCCGGAATTTTTTTGTTCCAAAAAATGACAGCGTTTTTTTGCATTTTTTTTAGAAAAAAATAAAGCGCAAAAGCGCCGGTGATGGAGTCTGGGGAAGATTGCCAAGACGGGAAGATGATTATATCATCGGCTTTTTCAATAGTTTTGACAAATTCGTTCTTGGATGGAGGCATTTTTTTAGTAATTAGTTTTTTAGTAATTAGGAACTAGCTAGTTAGCTGATTAGAATGGAAGTTGGCTAATTGATTCGATTTAGTTGTTTAGAATTATTGCATTGTTAAATTGTTCCATTGTTAATATTGTTAGGAGATTTTTAATTTTTTAATTTGGAATTTTTGTTAAATTTTTTAGTAATATGAGGCGGGCTATTTCTCAGATGGGAAATTTGTGAATTCGTGAAAGGATTTGTAAATTTGTGGGAGTCAAAACAGTTTATTATCTTAGCATGATGAAATTTTTACGCAATCTTGACAAAATGATAATTTGGGTGTATAATATAAAACTAAAATAAAAGTATTGAAAAATTGGCTCAAAGCTAAGTTAATTAGATTTTATTTCATTCAATTACTACCGCTTTATAAAAAAAATTTCAGGAACCGGTTGTTTCAGTAAAAATAATAATAAGTGGGGTCATCTAATTTCTATAAATATATTTTTTAGATTTTCAGCAAAGACTCCCCCTAAAATTTTTTATTCAGTGGCAGTAATTGAAAGGTTTTTTAGTACATTTTAAAAGCCCAGTCGAGGGAAAAAATATCGGCAAAGGAGGAAAAGATGAAGAAAGTAGTTATTTTTTTAATCATGTTGATTTCGGTGGCACTTGTTTCTGATGCCGATGCCTGGCGGGGCCGAGGCCGGCATTATCATCATGGAGGACATGGTGACTGGATGTTGCCTTGTCTTCTAGGAGGGATTGGCGGAATTTTTGCCGGCGCTGTTCTTTCAGAGGCGGCCAGAAAAAACGAAGCGCCGCCTCCAGCGCCACCACCTCGCTGTGGTAGGGGATGGGAATATGTTCCCGGATATTATTCCGGGAATACCTGGATCCCGCCCCATTGAAGACCTCAACATTGACCGCCGGCGGCGGTCAAACACCGGATGTTCTCTTATTTGAGCAACATCCGGTTTTTTTATCACCAACAAAAACCTCCAGTTTTACCCGAGTGTGTCCCAGTCATACGACGGGATAAGCTGTTTAAAGCACAGCAAGTATAAAATAATAAATAAAAAAACCACCCCTTAAGTCCCCTCCTCAGATGAGGAGGGGAAACAGGGGAGGTTGATTCTTCTAACCCATAATAAAAAACATTAAAAACTTCCAATAATCATAAATCAAAATATCTGTACTTCAAGTCGGCTTGGAGCCGGCATGATATCTTGCCTATCGGCAGATAGGGAAACCACTAGTGGTTAAACTAGTGGTTCATCATTTATTATAGATAAAAACAATAAGTTGACAATAATAACAGATTGACAATTTTCAGTAGAAGGTTGAAAATAAAAGAAAAAGAAAGGAGGTGGGCATGGTGGGAATTTTTCCAGAAGTTCCTGAGTTGGTTAAAGCAATCGGTTCTTTGGTTTTTCTGGCAGTGTTTTGTTGTTTTATTCTTTTTTCTAAAAAGACGGATAGGCATAAAAAAGTTTTCAGAAAAAAGAAAGCTTAGTCAAATCTTGGGAAAGGAAAAAAGAAAAAATGAAAAGATTAAATTAAACGGTTTGGCAGAAAGATCGCTAAGCCGTTTTAATAATCTCTTTTGAAAGTTTGTCCATTAATTAAAAATATTTTTTTAGACGAGGTTCGGCACCATTTGGGGCTAGGTTCGGTACCTCGGGACAGAAAAATCTCTTATCAATCTTTGTTTCAAATTCAACACAAAGCGAATTTTTACAAAAGAGAGAAGAAAGGCTTGAGTTTTTAAAATTTATTTGGTAAGATTTGTTTATTGAAATTGTTATATTGTTGCATTGCTGCATTGCTAAATTATAATAAAGAATCAAGAATTATGCCAGCCAGAGGCTGGCCCGCCCTTGGCGGAAATCATGAATTATAGATTATGAAATATAGAATATAAATTGTAAATTATAAAAACTGAATAAAAAATCATTTTAATAAAGAAAATAATATAATCTTTTGCGGGATTAGTATAGTGGTTATTACATCAGCCCTGTCTGCCGACAGGCAGGCCTGTCTGCCGACAGGCAGCCCTGTCTGCCGACAGATAAACTTCCAAGCTGGTAAAATTATAAGAAAATAGCAACTTAGAATGATAAAAGTTTACGCAATCTTTGACGAAAAAAGTAACGAAATATATGTTGGTTTAACCAATAATTTAGAAAGAAGATTATCCGAGCATAGAAGGGGCCAAAGTTTTTATACAAAAAAATTTTTTACTTTTAATTTGTTTTATCAAGAAGATTATTTAAATTACAAAGAAGCCAGAGAAAGGGAGAAATATCTAAAATCAGCAGTAGGAAAAGAATTTTTAAGAAAAAAATAAAGTAATTTTTTTGCGGGATTAGTATAGTGGTTATTACATCAGCCTTCCAAGCTGAATACGCCGGTTCGATTCCGGTATCCCGCTCATTGTTGTTTTGTATAATAAGAAAATCAAGAAAGCCGGTTCTCCGCCTTCATTAAAATTTCGGCGGACAGGGATTCCGGTATCCCGCTCAAGTTAGTATAGTGGTTGTTACATCAGCCCTGTCTGCCGACAGGCAGGCCTGTCTGCCGACAGATAAACTTCCAAGCTGAATACGCCGGTTCCCTGTCTGCCGACAGGCAGGGATTCCGGTATCCCGCTCATTGTTGTTTTGTATAATAAGAAAATCAAGAAAGCCG
>CAYMRZ010000003.1:18706-36319 GCA_964393045.1 uncultured Bdellovibrionales bacterium
TCCGCCTTCATTAAAATTTCGGCGGACAGGGATTCCGGTATCCCGCTCAAGTTAGCACTGAAGGCCTCCAAGCTGAAAATGGCAGACATCTGCTCTAAAAGATATTTGAAATAAATCTCCTCCATGATTCACTTGACAACATTATTTATAAAAAGTAAAATAAAGATAAGTTTAAGCTAAAATTTTAAAAAACAAAAATTGGCTTTTCCAAAAAATAAAAAAAGAACAAGGCGTTATTTGGCTTTATTATCTTCGCTAGCCTTTTTTGGCTTTTTGTTGATTTTTTTTGGCGGTAATTTTTTGAATTTTATTGAAACATTCGAGAAGAAAGAAAATTGGAAGGGCATTAAACCTGCTAATGCTCAAATTAATCCTAATAATGTTGAAGGCTGGTTGTGGGGGGGGACGGAAGATAATTTAATTGATGGAAATTTAGGAACAAGCGACGGCAATGAAACAGGCGCTGGGTGGATTAGCACAAACAGCCTCAATTGTGATTCAGATGGAGACGGGATTACGGATCAAGGCAATAGCAGTAGTTGCCCAGAAGCAGGGACTGTGGTTAATTATGGGTTGCATATTCCGGAAAGCGATGGAACACTTAGTGGCTATGTATGGAGCCGCAATTTAGGCTGGATAAGTTTTAATGAAAGTGATTTAGGAGGGTGCCCCAGTGGCACCTGCAATGCCCGAAGGGAAGGAAATTTGTTGAAGGGCTGGGCCAGAATTATGTCAATTGCCAATGAAAGCGCCAGCAATAACGGAAACTGGGAAGGTTTTATTAGCTTATCCATCACTATTAACAATGAAGGTGGTTTATCCGGTTATGCCTGGAGCGGGGAAGATGATTATGGAGAGAATGGCTGTTACCACAGTAACGGCTGTGGCCTAGGCTATATCAGTTTTGACGGAGCTAACATAATCTCACCTCCTACGGTAGATCTTGAGATCGAAGATAGTGTAGAGGATAAACTGAAAATAACCCTTGAGCAAGAAGGTGATGCCCTGCCTGAAACCAAAAATTTTTCCTGGACTGTAGAAGGGGCTACTTTTTGCGAGGCGAGTTGCAGTGATACGGTAGAGAATTGTGGAGCATGGGCAGGAGCAAAAAATTCAGAAGGAGGGTCAGAAGACGTGGAAATAAACGGAGGGTCAACTGTAGAATATGTATTGACTTGTCGAAATATCATTGGGGATAAAGCAGAAGACAGTGTTTTAGTTGAAACAGGATGTTTTCATAATAAATGTGCGGGTTGTTCTTGCGATGAAATTTTTGAAAAAATGACTTCCTTTAATACTGAAAAATGCGCTGATGAATGCCAGACAAAAAAAGAATGCTGCCCTGGCCGAACAAACTGGTTTGAGACTAATTAATTATTTGCAATAAGACAAAAATAATTATTATTAAATATAAAATATAAATGAAGGAATTAAATAATTTTCAAGCCAAAAACAATGAAAATAATCTGTCGATTTTGAAATGGATAATTTTTGCAGTAGTTTTCATAGGCGTAGGCTTTTTAGCGGGATTTCTGTTATTTTCAGGCAAGGGGGCGAATAAGCAGTCATCTTCAGAAATGAAGATAGGAGGTCAGCCTAACACTTTCCAAGCCGGCTGGGAGGCGGCCGAGAAAAGATTAATAGAGGCTGGTTATTTATTGCCGGATTCAGGAGAAGCAAAGGAAATTTCCGGAGAGGCAAAAGAAATTACCGGATCAATTATTCAGTTGGAAACTCAACCTCTAAATCCTTTAGATGATCCAAAGCTAGATACTAGGACTATAAAACTAGACAAAAATACTAAAATTTTCAAAGAAAAAACAAAGAATCAGGAACAATTACAGGAAGAATTAAAAGTATTTAATGATGATCAAGTGACTGATGACGCAGAAAAAGCAATGGCTCCGCCAGATTTCTTTCTTAAAGAAGCTGCCAATTTAAACGAAATTGAAAAAGGGCAATATTTATTAATAAAAAGTGATAAGAACATAAAAAATGATCAAACGATTATTGCTACGGAAATTATTATCCAAGAGGATGCTGAGCTAGAGGAAAGTGAATCCTTGCCAAGCGAAAGTTCTTCACCGGAGAATGAGGCGTTAGAACTGCCCGAAGATGCCGTTCAAGAAAAAGACGCTTCCCTGATAGATGCAGAATCTGAATCTATTAATGAAGATAACGGCTTTGACGCAACTGAAATGAATGAACCCTCAGAATCAGAAGAAGAGACAGAAGAAGACATGGAAGGAGATGACGAGCTTCCCTTGTAAAGCTAGATTAAAATTAATTACAATATAATAGTTAATTATTTATGTCGTTATTATGAAAAAAATTATTATCGTTTTCATTGCAATTTGTTTTTTGCTGACAGCCTTTTTCGGTTTTTTGATTTTCAGGGACAAAAAGGCGCTGCAGACAAATTTGGCGGGCGATAAAAAGGAGGAAAAAGATAACAGTCAAGAGGCGGGAAACAAGGCGGTTGAGAATAAGATTAAGCAATTGGACGAGATTCAACAAGGCTTAAATAATGCTGAGCAAGGAAAAAATTTAGAAAAAACTCCTTCCTCCTCCGAACCAAAAGACGCAGAGACGGGAAACAGTGATTTGGAAGAAAAAAATTTTGATGCAACTGCGGGAGAAACTATTGAGGAAGAAACCCAAGAAAAAATAAATACGCTAGACGATCTCATGAAGAATATTGAATAATTTTTATTATAATTATTTTTTTAATATGAAAAAAATTTTTCAAAGTATGCAATATTGGCTTGGTGTTTTAGCCGCGGGTTTAGCCTTGGGGTTATTTATTCAGGCTGCAAGAGCCTGGGTAGAACCTGGTCCCTTGCCGCCTTCTTCAAACATAGGTGCCCCGATTAATACTGGTGGTTCTTCGCAAATTAAAATCGGAGCGCTTGGGCTGGGTACAACTTCAAGCCCCGGGACTTTTGTAGTTTATGGTTCCAGTTCAGCTGCCATATTCCAAGGAGCAATTTGCATTGACAACGATTGCCGATATAGCTGGCCAAGCGGCGGAGACAATTTAGGGAACCATACAGCTACGACTACCTTAAATATGAATGGTCAAAGCATAAACTCTACTAACGCTATTTCCGCAAATACCTTATATGACCCCAGTGGGGATCTATGGATTGAAGCAGAAGATGATGTGCAAATTAAGCTTGATAGGAATAATAATGATAGCAATCGATATTTTGCTATTAGGGATAGCGGAGGAACATGGAGATTCTTAGCTTATGAGCAAGGCCAGATTTATGTTAGAAATCGGCTTTATACTCCAATTATGTATGATTATAACAATACTAACTATTATGTTGATCCAGCTAGTACTAATCGCTTGAATTATATTCGTGCAAATCGAATTAGGACGGATAATATAAACTTAGACGGAAATGAAATGAGATTTTATTATAGCACCGATTCCATCATTAGAAAAACAGGAGGTTATTTGGAATTGCATGGTTCAGTGAATGGCAATTCCAGAATGTGGCTGCAAGATAATGTGGATCGGATATACATAGGCGATGGAAATACTGATTTGCGTTTGCGCGGAACAGTCCGAGAAGTGGATGCCATTTATGCCGGCGCTTTTTATTATAGTTCAGATGGGCGTTTGAAAAAAAATATTGATAAAATTGATAATTCTTTGGAACAAATTAAAGAACTTGAAGGGGTATCATTCCAATGGAGAGATGAAGAGCTTGGTCAAGACAATAATCTTGGCTTGATTGCTCAAGATGTGGAAGATATTTTTCCAGAAGCAGTTGATACGAACGAAGAAACAGGATTAAAATCAGTTCAATATGGGAACTTAGTTGCACCGATTATTGAAGCTATCAAGGAATTAGCTGCTAAAGTAGATGACTTGTTTGACAATTATTTAGACCAACAAAGGCAGATTGATGAATTAAGACAGGAAATAGAGGAGCTGAAAAAAGCTCAATAGTTTTTTAAAAAATCTGAAAAAATGACGCTTTTGCAGAAAAAATAAAAAAATGCTTTCTAATATAATTCCTTACACGAGTGTGGTTTAAGGTAAAATATTTTAAGCTTAGAATAAGCGATTAATCAGTAAATAAAACATGAATTCTGAAAAACAAAAAAAATTTAACAATAAAAAAAAGAGGATTTTTTTATGGCTAGGTTTGCTTTTAATTTTGTTTTTAGCAGCAGGCTTGGTTTTTTTTGTTTATAATAAAAAATTGCAAAAACAAGAAAAAGATTTTTTTGCCCAAAAAGGGAAAGAAACGGAAATTAAAGGAAAATTACTCACAGAGCCCCCAGAAATTAACTTGAAAACATACTATACTGAAGAAATTAAATTGTTCCTAGAAAATACCGAAACCAAAGAAAAAAAAGAAGTAACAGGAGAAGCTGAGTGGAAAGCGGAAAATGCGAATATTTTGGAAGTGGATAATGAAATAATCAAGGGAAGAGTCACGGGAAGGAAAGAAGGAGAAACCAAAATTTTAGTTAATTACAATGGGCTGGAAGCTGCTTTTTTCGCTAAAGTAGAAAATCCTAAGTTAGAAGTGAAATGCGCTCCTTATGTAGTTGATAAAGAAGAAAAAGGCCGAGCAGTAAATATGGAAAAAATGGAGAAGGCCGTGGCTAAAGTGGGGGATAAGATTTTTTGGCAAGTCGTATATATAGAAATTGGTTCTCCTCATTATACTTACGACTGGACAGGAACCGATGGTCTTGAGAGCGATATTGCTATGCCTGAGATAGCTTATGATACTCCTGGATTAAAGAAAGCAAAAATCTTTACTGAGGATATGGTGGGAAATTCCGCAGAAGCGGAGTGCCAGATAGAAATAGTGGAATAAGTTCATATTTATTAATTTCAAAAAATGAAAACAGGAATTTTTTCAATTAAATTTTTAATTTTCTGCACCCTTTTTTTATTTATGTTTTTAGGCCAAAAGGTTGAAGCTGATATAGCGGGAAATGTTGTTTCTAACGGTTATTGCTCGGTGCAAATGTATGGCATTAACCACAACCAAAAATATTCCCCAGGAGACACCATTGATTTTTCTTTTAGGTCAGTATGTGAAGCGATGAATCCATATAACCCTGTTCCTAAATATCCTAAAAAGCCTTGCCGTTGTGTTTCTAGCGAAATTTCTTACGGAGGAGATACTGAATGCGATGCTTATTTTTGGGAACCACCAGATTATCATGCCCCTGCTTACACAGGTGATCCCTGGGACACTTATCCGCCAAATGGAGGTTGTGTTGATAAAGATTATGACAAAAAATGTGATATTTGGGAGAGAGATGATGGGCATCAATGCGAATGTGATGGGGCTAATACTTGTGCTATGGAAAATTCTCCCGGGCTCACTGCATGCGGCGTAACCTTAAGGCTCACTTATGCAAGCGGTGAGTATCTTTATGGTGGTAGTTATACCATCTCTTCTTATATACCAGGTAAATTCAGATATCTCTCTGGAGGCAGAATGGAATGTGTATTAACCGGCGATAAAGCTAAGTTTAAAATTCCCTCGGGACTCAATGAAGAATATACAGCCGCCGCCGCTTATTTAGTTTGGGGTGGCCAAGAAGAAGTGGAAGTTGAATATGTTCAAGAAATAGAAGCGTATAGCGATTGGAGTGATAGGGCTTATTACTCTCGAGTAAAAAAAGTGAAAAGTGTTTATGATCCCTATAGCCATGCTATTAATTTTGGCTCTTTCGGTGAACATATAAAAATAAACCTTTGCTCTTGCAACCGTTCAAGGGAAAAGATGCGCTTGAATAGCGGCGCTACGGCTGGATGCATCGGCAATAAAAATTCTTGCGGTTCCAGTTGCAGTTGCACTTCCAGTTGCAGAAAAGTTGTTAATAAATGTTCTAAAAATGTTTTTATTCCACTAAAAACAGCTGCTGAGTGGAACAACTTTATTAGCAGCCATCCTAGCTGTATTGATGTTAAGGCTTGTAACTAAAAAAATAAAGAGAGGCGAATTTCTAAAAAATCCTGATAATTTAGATATAATTTTTTAGTGCTAGAAATTATTGAAAAAGAATTTAAAGTTAGAATATAATAAGCCAATAATAATGTATCAGATTAAAATAAAAATTGACCACCCGAATATAAGAATGATTTTGCTGAAAGAAAATAAAAAATTAGACGAGTCTGAATGGGAAGACGAGAATAATTTGTCTGTTACTTTATTAAAAAAAATTGACGAGGTGCTGCAAAAAAATAATATTAAAAAAAATCAATTGGAGGAAATAGCTGTTAAAAGCGGCCAATCCAGCTATTCATCTTCTCGAATCTCTGCCGCGGTTTCTAGGATTTCCAATTATTACTTGACAAATTATAAAAAATAATTAGAATAAAGAATACATTTACATTATGAATTGCTTTCTCCGTAATTCGGGGATACTTAGCAAAATTTAATGATGATAAAAATTTGCAATTAGTAATAATAAAAGCTTAAAAAAATCAGCGAAGCTGAGAGTTTTGCTGTTGTTTAATTACTTTTTAAAATAGAAAATACCGCAAATTCAAATGCGGAATTCCGCCAGTTTATATTTTTTTGCTTGGGATAAATTTTTTCATTCCCTATAAAACTATAAGGCGGGAAAAATCCTTTAAATTTTTAAATAAATAATTCAAAGCCTATGCCTTCAGAGAAAAAGTTAACAGTGAAATCAAATTTTAGTTCCCATTCCAGCCTTTCAAAAAGAAAATTTTTTGACAATCAAACGATGGTTTCTCTTCCAAATTTAATCGAACTGCAAAAAAATTCTTATAAATGGCTGCTGGAAGAAGGATTGCGAGAAATTTTAGACGAGATAAATCCAGTTACTGATTTCACCGGCAAGGAAATGGAACTGACTTTTAAAGATTATTATCTAGATGAACCAAAATTCGATGCCAATGTAGCTAAAAGTAAAAATATATCTTATGAATCACCTTTGCGAGTGAAGGCATCCCTTTTAATTAAAAAAACTGGCGAGGTTCGTGAGCAGGAAATATTCTTAGCTGATTTCCCTTTAATGCTGGATCGGGGAATTTTTATTGTAAATGGCGTAGAGCGAGTAGTGGTTTCTCAGTTGATTCGAAGCCCCGGAGTCTTTTTTACTATGGATTACCAGAAAGGCAGAAAGCTTTTTGGCGCAAAAGTGATTCCTAATCGAGGCGCTTGGCTGGAAATGGAAACTGATATGGACGGGGCGATTTGGGCCAAAATTGACCGCCGAAGAAAAATAGCAGTTACTTCATTGCTGAGGATTTTTGGAATGGGAAAAGATGAGCAAATTTTAAAAGAATTTAAAGAGGCAGACAACGGCGAGATTTCAATGATAGAACAGACGCTGGAGAAGGACACCACCAAGACGGCCGGTGAAGCCTATAAAGAAATTTACAAAAGATTAAGGCCCGGCGATTTGGCGACTGAAGAAAATGCCAAGCAAATGATAGACAGCACTTTTTTTAATTTTTCCCGTTATGACTTTGGGGAAGTTGGGCGTTATCGTTTAAATATGCGGCTCAATATCGAAAAAAATGAAAAAAAAGAGGAAAATCGAATACTTGATAAAGAAGAACTGGTAGCGGTAATAAAAGAAATTATAAATCTCAATAATGATCCAATGGCGCAACCAGATGATATTGACCATTTGGGATGCCGAAGGCTGAGAAGCATGGGCGAATTAGTCCAAAATCGAATCAGGGTAGGCTTGGTGCGCATGACTCGAAACATAAAAGACAGGATGAGCACTTCTGAGATTGAGACGGTTATGCCCGGCCAGTTGATTAATCCTCGGCCGGTAGTGGCATCTATTAAAGAATTTTTTTCTTCTTCTCAGCTCTCTCAGTTTATGGATCAAGTGAATCCTCTGGCTGAATTAGAACACAAGCGAAGATTAAGCGCTATGGGTCCGGGAGGCTTGACTCGTGAAAGGGCCGGCTTTGAAGTGCGTGATGTGCATTCTTCCCATTATGGGAGGATTTGTCCGGTGCAAACCCCAGAAGGTCCGAATATTGGTTTAGTGGGCCATCTATCTTGCTATGCCAGAGTAAACAAATACGGGTTTATTGAAACTCCTTATCGGGTGATTAAAAATAAAATGCCTGTTAGTTCATCTGAATTAAAAAACAGGATAGCGGCGGAGAACATAAAAGCCAAGAGCGGAAAAACGATAATTAAAAAAGGAGAAAAAATAGACAGTGAAGAGAAATTGAAGGAGGCCAAGAAATCTGCTAAAAAAGAGATTAAAATTTACCCCTACGCTTCCAAAGAAATTAAATATTTAAATGCTTTTACAGAAGAGCAGCATAAAATAGCGCATGCCAGCGTGGAAAGGGATGAACATGACAATTTAACAGAAGACTCTATCGATGCTCGCTACAAGGGAGAGCCGCAGACTTTTGATCCGCCTGAAATTGAATATATCGATGTTTCCGCCAAGCAATGCATTTCAGTGGCCACTGCTCTTATTCCTTTCCTGGAGCACGATGATGCTAACCGAGCTTTAATGGGTTCCAATATGCAGCGCCAGGCTGTTTCCTGCATTAAGCCCCAAGCTCCCGTAGTCGGGACTGGCTTGGAGGATAAAGCGGCTGCAGATTCTGGCCAGGTAGTTTTAGCCAGAGCTGAAGGGGAAGTGATTGAAGTAGACGCTAACCACATTTTAATAAAAGAAAAAAAGAAGGATTCGAAAGGAAAATACAAGAAAAGGCTTTATCAGTTGCAAAATTTTCTCAAATCCAATGCTTTTACTTGCATGAACCAAGAACCGCGAGTGGAAAAAGGGCAAAAGGTGAAAGCTGGCGATCTTTTGGCAGACGGAGCTTCTACTGACAATGGAGAGTTGGCTTTAGGCCAAAATGTTTTAGTGGCCTTTATGCCTTGGGAGGGTTATAATTTTGAAGACGCAATTATCATTTCAGAAAGGCTTTTATTTGACGATCGTTATAGTTCAATCCATATCGAAGATTTTACTATAGATGTACGGGATACCAAAATAGGCCCGGAAGTTGTGACTCGGGATATTCCCAATGTCGGAGATGAACGGCTTAAAAATTTGGATGAAACCGGCATAATCCGGATTGGAGCAGAAGTAACTTCTGGAGATATCTTGGTGGGAAAGATTACTTTAAAAGGGGAAAGCGATTTAACAGCCGAAGAAAAGCTTCTAAGGGCAATTTTTGGAGAAAAAGCTCGAGACGTTAAAGATACTTCTTTATACTTGCCGCATGGCGAGAGTGGGAAAGTAGTAGATATTAAAATATTTTCCCGCGAACAAGGCGATAAATTGCCAGCTGGAGTTATTCAGCAAATTCAGGTTTCCGTCGCTCAGCTTAGGAAAATTTCTGTTGGCGATAAGTTAGCCGGGCGGCATGGAAATAAGGGAGTAATTTCAAAAATTTCTGCTACTGAAGATTTGCCATTTTTGCCGGACGGCACTCCAGTGGATGTAATTTTAACGCCGTTGGGCGTACCTTCCCGTATGAACCTCGGGCAGATATTGGAAACCCACATTGGCTGGGCAGCAGCTGCTCAGGGAATTAATGTGGCTTCGCCTTCCTTAAGCGGCATCAGTGAAGGAATTATTAAAGAACAACTAGAGAAAGCTGGCTTGCCGGGGGATGGCAAGATAAACTTGGTTAACGGCAAAACTGGAGAATTTTTTAAAGAAAAAACCACGGTGGGCTATATGTATATAATGAAATTAAACCATTTGGTAGAAGACAAGATCCACATGCGTTCTATTGGCCCTTATTCCTTAATTACCCAACAGCCATTGGGAGGAAAGGCCCAATTCGGAGGACAGCGGTTTGGAGAAATGGAAGTTTGGGCGCTGGAAGGGCATGGAGCAGCCTACACTTTGCAGGAAATGTTGACGATCAAGTCTGATGACGTGTTGGGCAGATCCAAATCATATGAATCAATTATAAAGGGAGAACCGATAAGCTCTCCCAATATTCCGGCTTCTTTTCATGTGTTAGTGAATGAATTAAAAGCCTTGGGATTGAAGGTGGATTTGCTTGGCGAAAGAAAATTGTAGAATTTATAAAAAAGCAAGCTCAAAAAGAAAAAATAATTTATCAGCAATTTAATATTAAATTTCAAATATGGAAGAAGGAACCATCAAAAAAATATCAGACTTTGATACTATGAAAATAGGCTTGGCTTCTCCGGATGATATCCGAGGCTGGTCTCATGGCGAGGTCACTCGGCCGGAAACTATCAATTATCGGACTCAAAAATTTGAAAAAGAAGGGCTTTTCTGCGAAAGAATTTTCGGCCCCTCCAAGGATTGGGAATGCTATTGCGGGAAATATAAAAGAATCCGATACAAGGGAATTGTTTGCGATAAATGCGGGGTAGAAGTTACCCGCTCTATCGTGCGAAGAGAAAGAATGGGCCATATAGAATTAGCGGTTCCAGTTTCTCATATTTGGTTTTTGCGGGGCGTGCCTTCCCGTATCGGCTTAGCCTTGGATCTGTCTCTGAATGATTTAGAAAGAGTGGTTTATTTTGCCAGTTATATCGTAGTAGATGTGGATGAAGGAGCCCGTCGGGAGTCATTAAAAAATATGGAAAATGAACATAAAAGCCAGCTGAAGAAAGCCGAAAGCAAGAAAGAAAAGGACAGCATCACAGAAATTTTTCGAAAAAACAAAAACCAGCTCCAGGATTTAACAAAAAAACAAATCTTATCTGAAGTGGAATACTACGATTATGCCAGGAAATTTGGCCAAGTTTTTGAAGCTTCTATCGGGGCAGAGGCAATTGAGAGGCTTTTAAAAGAAATAGAGTTAAAAAAAGAAATTAAAAAAATAAATAATGTCCTGGCAGGCAAAAAAATAACTAACAAAAAAAGGTACCTGAAGAGATTGCGCCTCTTGGACGGATTTCTTAAAAACGGCATTCGGCCGGAATGGATGATGATGAAAGTTATACCGGTTATTCCTCCCGATCTTCGCCCTATGGTTCAATTAGACGGCGGAAGATTTGCCACCTCAGACTTAAATGACCTATATCGCAGAATTATTAACCGCAATAATCGCTTAAAGAAATTGATTGAATTGGGAGCGCCGGAAGTTATTCAAAGAAATGAAAAGAGGATGCTCCAGGAAGCAGTGGATGCTTTAATGGATAACAGCGCCCGAAAAAGCCAAACCCAGGTAGCGGCTTCTACCGGCCAAAGAAGGCCGTTGAAATCGGTAGCGGACATGCTGAAAGGAAAGCAAGGAAGGTTCCGCCAAAACTTATTGGGAAAAAGAGTAGATTATTCCGGGCGAAGCGTGATTGTGGTAGGTCCGGAATTGAAATTAGACCAATGCGGAATTCCCAAAAAAATGGCACTTGAGCTTTTTAAGCCCTTTATTATTAATAAATTAATTGAAGGCGAGTATGCCCACAATGTAAGAATTGCCGGCCGAATGGTGGACGCGGAAGCAGAAGAAGCCTATGAAATGCTGGATGACATTATTGATAAACAATATGTATTATTGAATCGGGCACCGACTCTTCATCGGCTTTCCATTCAAGCTTTTAAGCCGGTCTTGATTGAAGGAAAGGCAATTCGAATCCATCCCTTGGTTTGCGCCGCTTTTAACGCTGATTTTGACGGTGACCAGATGGCAGTTCACGTGCCTTTAACTAAAAAATCCAGAAAAGAAAGCAATGAGATAATGCTTTCTTCTAAAAATTTGCTAAAACCTTCCAGTGGAGACCCGATAACTATTCCTTCTCAGGATATTGTTTTAGGCGTTTATTATATGACTAAGATAGATGAGAAATTAAGAAAAGACGAAAAAGAGATGAAATATTTTGCTTCTATTGGAGACATCATTCGGGCTTTTCAGGTGGGGTCCATAGCTTTAAGGGAAGAAATAGTTCTTTATTACCAAGAAGAAAAAATTATTACTACTGCCGGCCGAGCATTTTTAAATGATATTTTGCCGAAAAAAATGCGTTATTACAACGAATGCTTAAATAAGGGGATATTGAAAAAATTAATAAGCCAATTTCTCTACCAGGAAGGAAATGAAAAAACGGTGGATTTCTTAGATAAACTAAAAAAACTTGGCTTCGACCATGTAACTCAATCCGGTATAAGTTTGGGAGTTGATGATTTGATAGTGCCTAAAAGCAAGAATGGCTTGCTAGAAAAAGGGGATGAGCAAATAGACGAAATTAACAGCCAATATGAAACCGGCCTTTTGACGCCAGAAGAAAGAAAAGCCAATATCGTAGAAATTTGGAATGACGTTAAAAATGAAATAGCGGAAGAAGTGCAAAAGAATATTGATCCTAAAAGTTCTATTTTCTATATGGTAGATTCTAAAGCCAGGGGCTCCGGTGCAGTAGTGGTTCAGATGGCAGGAATGAAAGGCTTAGTAGCCGGTCCTACGGGAGAAACTATTGAGTTGCCGATTAAAAGCTCATTCAAAGAAGGATTTAATGTTTTGGAATATTTTATTTCTACCCATGGCGCTAGAAAGGGCATGGCGGACACTGCTTTAAGAACGGCTACGGCTGGTTATCTAACCAGAAGATTAGTTGATGTGGCTCAGGATGTAGTAGTGAGAGAGGAAGACTGCAAAGACAAGGAAGGAGTTTATATATTTGCCGAAGATTCAAAACAAATCGGCCAGAGCTTTGCTGCTAGAATTGAAGGAAGGTTTGTCTTGGAGGATGTGGTAAACAAGAAAACCAAGGAAAAGATAGCCAATGAAGGAGAAATGATTAGCAAAGCCCAGGCAGAAAAAATTGAAGAAGCTGAAATTGAAAAAATAAAAATTAGGAATTTGGTAACCTGTAAAACTTCCCGGGGAGTTTGCCGGAAATGTTATGGAAAAGATTTGGGAAGAAATAAATTGGTGGATCTAGGCGAAGCAGTCGGAGTGGTAGCGGCTCAAGCCATTGGAGAACCGGGTACCCAGCTGACTATGAGGACTTTCCATATTGGCGGTGTGGCCGGGACTGATATTACTCAGGGTTTGCCGAGAGTAGATGAGATATTTGAAGCTCGCAGTCCGAAAGGAGAAGCCATTATGGCCGATTTCGACGGCAAGGTGCTGGAGATAAAAGAAAACAAGAAACAAAAGATTCTCAAAATAGAATCGGCTAAAGATGGAAACAAGCAACAAAATGTTAAAGAATATTCCATTCCTGCAGTTATGAATTTGAAGGTTAAGAAGGGCGATTTGGTTACCCAGGGACAAGTTCTTTCTGAGGGCCATTTAGATTTGAAAAAATTGTTCAAGGTTAGCGGGCGAGATGAATTTTTCCGTTATATAGTAAAAGATGTTCAAGAAATATACCAAACTCAAGGAGAGGGAATAAATGATAAGCACTTGGAGATTATTGTTCGCCAAATGCTGTCACGCTTAAGGATCACAGATTCTGGAGATACTAATCTAATGGTAGGAGATGTAGTTGAAATGGAAGCCTTTGAAGAGGCAAATAAAAAAGTTAAAGAAGCAAAAAAGCAAGAAGCTAAAGGAAAAAGAATGGTTCTAGGTATTTCCAAGGTTTCTTTATCAACGGAAAGCTTTTTGTCTGCTGCTTCATTTCAAGAGACTGCTAAAGTTTTAATTAATGCGGCTATTCAAGGAAAAGCGGATCACTTGAGAGGATTGAAAGAGAATGTTATTATTGGCAAACTTATCCCGGCTGGCACAGGATATCGAAGTAAGGAAGATATTGCCGAGTAAATTTTAAGGCTTTTCCTTTGAAAATACAGGCAGCTTGTATTTTTAGCGCAAAAACTTTAGAATAAAAAATATCTATTGATTTGGTCAGATTTGAGCTTAATCGAATAAAAGCATTGCTTTAGGGCAATGCTTTTATGGAAGAAAGTTTATTTTTATATTGTTTTAAAAATATCCTAACGCTCTTAAGGATATTAGAATATATAAGTTTTCGGATTTTTTACATATTTTTTATCCTTTTAACTAGGCGGGATTTATTGCGGGCAGCATTATTCTTTTTAATAATGCCGGATTTAGCAGCTTTGTCTAAAGCTTTTTGGGTAATTTTCAGAGATTTTTCTGCTTCTTTTTTCTTCCCGTTCTTGATAAAACTCAAAGTTTTTTTAACAGCTTTTTTAAATTCATTTTTCTTTTTTCGATTTAAAGCAGCCTTTTTTTGGCTGGACTTCATATATTTCTTAGCGGATTTTTTAATTGGCATATCAGATTAAATAAGAATTAATAATTTAAGCTTTTTTAAGCTTACATTTCTTTATAACATAATAAAAAAATTTGTAAAGAAAACTGGCAAGTGGTAAAATATAAAAAATTAGTTTACAAAAGCATCGCGTTAATAAATTATCGAAAGAATGAGATTGAGCTGCTGGGAATATATTCTTGTTTTTTAGAATAACCTAAAAATATGATTAGAAAAATTTACGGAGAAGTGGATTATGTTGGTAAAAATTATGCAGTAGTTGAAACAGGCAAAATTGGCTACCAAGTTTTTTTTAATGAAGTTTCCCTGGGCAAGTTGGCAGCAGATAAAAATAAAGAATTTGAAATTTTTACTTATACTTATGTGCGCGAAGACCAGCTTAGCCTTTTTGGCTTTTTAAGCAAGGAGGAGCTGGAGATGTTTGAACTGCTGCTTTCCATAAACGGCATAGGGCCTCGCGCCGCTTTGGGGATTTTAAATATTGCCGATCCTAAAATGATAAGGTCTGCCATTAGCAAAGGAGATTCTTCTATCTTAACCAAAGTTTCAGGCGTGGGGAAAAAAACAGCAGAAAGAGTGGTTATGGAATTACAAAATAAAATAGAAGAAATGCCTGAGGCGGAGAGCCAGGAGGCTCAATCAGACCAAGATGTGGTGGATGCCTTATTAAGCATGGGTTATTCCATCAGTGAAGCCCGCCAAGCCGCCGGAAGCGTGCCGAAAAAAATTGAAGATGTTTCCGAGAGGATTAGGGAGGCCTTAAAAGCAATGAAAAAATAACCGGCGCAGATTGATGCGGTTTATAACTGCAGATTAATGCAGATTTTTATAGAAAGTTGATCAATAAATTAATAATTTAACAAATATTAGGTAATTAGATGGATGGTTTAGAAAAATTTTTAAAAGAAAATTCGCGGGACGGAGGCTTTCTTCAATCAGAAATTTGGGAAAATTTTCAAAAAAGCTTAAATAAGAAGACCTTTTCATTTTTTAGAAAAGAGAAGATCAGATGTTTAGCGATTAAGCATGAGCTGCCGCTAGCGGGGGGGTATTTTTTTGTACCTCGAGGGCCGATTATGAAAATTTTAAATTTTAAATTTGAAATTTTAAATGAATGTATAAACGAGTTAATTAAAAATGCAGAAAAAGATAGAATTGGCTGGATTCGTTTGGAGCTGCAAAGGTTTGAAGATTTAGAGTTAGTCAAAAAGAATTTATCCGGAAAGCTCTCAGTGAAAAAATCTAGAAAAGACCATCAGCCGCCCCAAACATTGATGCTTGATTTGGATAGAAGTGAGGAAGAATTGTTAAGCCAAATGAAGCCCAAGACCCGTTACAATATCCGGGTTTGCCAGAAAAATCAAGTTGAGATTATAGAAGATCGGTCTAAAAAATATTTTGAAGCTCTCATTAAGCTTATTCAGGAAACAGCTGAAAGAAACAAGGTGCAGTTTCATAGCAGGGGATACTATGCAAAAATGATGGCAGCTGCCAGTGATGACAACCTCAAACTGTATTCGGCTGTTTTTGATGGTCAAATAATTGGTTCTATTCTGGTAAGTTTTTATGGCGAAATAGCAACTTATTTACATGGCGCTTCCTCAGACGCCTATCGAAATAAAATGGCGGTTTATGGTTTGCAGTGGCAGGCTATAAAAGATGCTAAGCAGAATGGATGTAGAAAATATGACTTTGGCGGTTTGAGCGAAATTACCGAGAAGCATCCTGAATTGAGAGAGAAGTGGGCTGGCATTACCAGATTCAAAAGAGGATTTGCTCCTCAAGAAAAATTAACAGAGTTTCCCGGCTGCTGGGATATTATCTTAAATAAAAACAAGTACCGGCTTTATCGTTTTGCCCAAAAATTAAAAAGTTTTAGATTCTTGCGCTGATTTCTGAAAAAATATAAAATAAGGATAAAAGTTGGAAAGTGAAGAAAGTAAAGAAAGTTTGTAAAGTTTGGAAAGTCAATAAAGTTTTTAAAGTGAAGCCCGCCAGAGGCGGATCAGCCTTAGGCTGAAAAGTTTGTAAAGTTCACCCCGGTTAAATAAGAATGCAATTTCACCAGCCTTGGCTAGGGGCCAATTTCTGGCAAGCGGGGCAAGGAAAGTAAAGAAAGAAAAAAAAGTCATCAGTCATCAGTGGATTAGTCATCAGTCCTGGTAGTATAAGCCTATGGCTTAACTACGGGATAAATCAATGGGGATCAGTCACCGGGAAACGAAGAGCCAACAGTTCCGGTAGTATAAGCTTGTGGCTTAACTACGGGATAAATAATCAGCTATCATTTCAACTGCAGGATAAATAAAAAAAGTACGTATGCCCGTACGTACGTCAAAAATCAGAAAGAAAACAAACCAAGAAAAAAGGAAATCTTAAAGATAATAAAAACTCAAAAAAAATAAATGAGTTTTAAAAACCGAAAAATAAAGACTGACAGCAGAGGCTCCCTCTACGCCCAGGCCATTTTTGCCTGTTTGGCTGGTTTTTTGTTTTTGACGGCTTGTTTTGCTTTTAATTATTATTTTGATAACGAAAAAGATTTAAAAACAAAAATTTTTTCGGACAGCTCGGGAACTAATATCGTTGGACAAGACACCCGGGATTTAAATAAAGAAAAACAATTTCAGGAAGGAATGGTGAAGGATAATCAGCGGGACAACCAAGGCGGAGATATTATTTACAACGGAGATGTTTACAACGGAGATATTTACAACACCTACACCTCTCCCTCCGCTCTCAGCCTGGAAGATTGCGACCATTGCATTGAATCAGACCAGCTGGCTTACCAGTCAATCCTAGGAGAAAACATCTCAGAAAAAACCATCGACAAAAACAATTTAGAAACCCACAGCGTCACTTCCCGTATCCTAGGCGACCATGCGGTAGATTCCCGGCATATAGACGACAAAGTAAGCATCCAAAAACTGGACATCAAGGATTACCTGAAAGTAAAAGACTACTTAGACCTTAACGGTTATGCCAAAGTAAGAAGTTACCTGAAAGTCGGCAACTCTTCCACTGCTCCGGATAATTTTAATTTAACTGACAGTCCGGATGCCTATATAGCCGGCAAAATGGAAGTAACCGGAAAAGCCTATTTCCAATCCGCTTTAACTGTCCAGGGAGCTAGCCATAATACAGTTATCACCCCTGACAGCATAACCACTGGAGTGATCAATTTAGAAGAGGCTGTTTTCTCCGGCAGCGCTGTTATACCTGGCCTAGAAACTACTACCGCCAACATCACCACCGCCAACATCACCACTGCCAACACTGATACCATAGACTTAGGCGCTAATACTATCACCGATGAAAACTTTACCGGCAACTGGAGTTTCAACAACAACAATCTCTCCAACATCAGCCAACTAGAAGCCGACCTGGGCATCTTTGACAACATCAATGCCAGCGGCGCTGCTTTCTCCGGCAATCTAGA
>CAYMRZ010000004.1:0-30064 GCA_964393045.1 uncultured Bdellovibrionales bacterium
TAAAAAATATATAATGAATAAAGAAAAAAAATTAAGATTTATTATAATTTCTTACCTTTTTTCCTTTATTTCTATTTATTTGATTGGTTTTGGCTTATATTATTTAATTGCTTTAAGTGTAAATGCTTGGTTTGAATATTTTAATTAAAAAATAATTATTAAATTCAAAAAATGAAAATCAAAAAAACATCAGCTGTTTTATTAACCCTCGCTTTATTATTCAGCCTGTTGCCATTTGATTTCCTATGCCAATTTAAATTTAAAAATTCAACTAAAGCAACCGGTGATACTGTTATCATAGAAGAAAACACTACTTGGAACACTGGCAGCGCTCCTAGTTTGATAGATAATACCGATTATATTTTCAAGGGCGATTTAACTATAGAGCCAGGCGTTAAAATTATTTTTCGAAATAATTCCCGGATAATTGTAGAGGGAATTTTTAATGCCGTTGGCAATGAAAACAGCCCCA
The DNA here is from genome assembly GCA_964393045.1 of uncultured Bdellovibrionales bacterium. Taxonomy (GTDB): domain Bacteria; phylum Patescibacteriota; class Minisyncoccia; order Moranbacterales; family DUUL01; genus CAYMRZ01. The sequence continues at coordinate 473 of CAYMRZ010000004.1, forward strand.
TTATTTTTGAAGGCGAAGCAGAGGTTTCTCATGAAGCCAATTATGCTATTAACTTAAGAGGAGGGGAAAGCGATATTAACGTTATTAGTAATGTTATTTTTAAAAAAGGAGGTGGCAATCAGTGCTTTGCCTATGAAAAAAACAATTGGTTCAAAGAAGCCTGGGCAGAAGAGTGTGTGCCCCAAGCGGCTTTGAATATAAACCTAGAAAAGGGAAGTTTTGCTATCAATAATACCCAATTTTTAGAAAATTATCATGGCTTAAATGTTTTTAAGGGCGGAGGATCTTCTTATGTGAGAGAAAGTATTTTTGCCAATAATTGGCAGGCAGCTATTTATTCCAGAGAACAGTCCGGCATTGATGCCAGCCAAAATTGCTGGATGAGGCCATCTGGGCCGACTCATCCAGATAATCCTGCTGGAGGAGGGGAGCTAATAGTAGCAGAAGCAATAAATTATTATCCCTGGAAAACTTGTGGCACCGAGCATCCGCCAGTGATTATTCTGCCAGGCATTGGCGGTAGCTGGAATTGGGAAAGGATGTTTGAAGAAGGCATTCTTTCAAATGATTGGGATTTTTCTCCAGGCAACCATCATTATGATGGACTAGTTGAAGCTTTTAAAGATCAAGGATACGAAAAAGGTGAAGATTTGCAGATTGTTCATTATGATTGGCGCCAGGACAACAGCCAAAGTGTAGAAGAATTTTTGATGCCAGTGATGGAAGAATTAAAAAAGAAATCTTTTGACAAAAATTACAGCATCATTGCCCACTCTATGGGCGGCCTGGTGGCTTTGGATTATATTTATAGTTCTAAATATCAAGATAATATTGATAAATTGGTGCTTTTGGGCACACCGGTCTTTGGTGCTAGCAAAGTTTACCCCGTTTGGGAAGGAGGAGTTTTACCAAAAGACTGGCAGCCACTTAATATTTATTTGTGGGCATTAAGCTTAAAAGATGAAAATGAAGGGAAAGACTATTACGACTTAATTCACGAGTATACACCTTCTGCTAAACAACTAATGCCGATATACGATTATGTAATAAAAAACGAAAACCAAGAGATGGTGAGCTCCCGGAAAATGCAGGAACAAAATGATTATATCCCCGGTTTATTGCAAAGAATCATTCAATATAGCGATAATTTTAATGGGAGCGATATTTTATTAGTGGAAGGTTCTGGCGTTGAAACGAGTAAAGAAGTTTTTGTAGATGAATACAACGGAGAAAATAATGATAAACTTTGGAAAGACGGCCAGCCCAATCCCTACCCCCTCAAAAAAGAAAATTTAGCTGGAGACGGGACAGTTCTAAATGAAAGCAGCGATTTATATTTTATAAACGGAGTGGGTCAGCAAACAACAAATGAAACCAAACATACTCAGCTACCAGTTAAGACTATTCCGGAAGTTTATAGCTTTTTAGGCTTAGATCAACCAAGCGAGACCTATGCTTTAGCTACTGAAAACCAGAGAATTTTTGTTTTGGCTTGCCCAGTAGATGTAAAAATTATTGCTCCAGATAAAAAATTTATAACCAAAGAAGAAAATCAAATTGAAAATGCTTATTACTATTCAGATGGCAGAAGGGATGGTTATAAGATAATTGAAATTCAGGATTCCTTGGATGGTCAATATGAACTGGAGTTAACTGGCAATGGAGATGGGGAATATGCTGGTTTTATTTATGATACTAATGGAGAAAATTACAAAGAAGTAGAAATTGAAGGAACCATTACCGAAAATGATAAAATCAGTCTTTTAGTTGAAGAAAATGAAGAGGAATTAATAATAGAAGAAAAAGAGCAAGACACGGAACCGCCGGTGGTGGAGATAAATTCTCCGGGAGAAAGGGAATATTTAAGCGATGAAAAGATTGAGATTGATTATTCCGTCAGTGATAATAAAACAGCCCAAAAGGATTTAACAAAAGAAGAGTTTTTGGATGAGGAGGTTTTTGCAGAAAACGAAATAGACCTAGCCTTTCAATTGACTGGCGGGCATAATTTTAAAGTTAAGGCAGAAGACAAGGCAGGCAACCAAGGAGAGGCAGAAATAGAATTTGAAGTGGTGGCTGATTATGGGTCATTGATCAGCAACTTGAAAATATATAAAAATCTGGATTGGATTACCAGAAGAGAATACCGCTTTTTTAAGATTCAATTGAAGTATTTAGAGAGACTAGATAGCTTTTTTGAAAATCACAGAAAGATATTTTTCTACTGGAGGTATAGAAAGAGATTGGAAAGAGTATTTGACCGGATAATTGACCGAAGGCTAAGAAATTTAATCTGGTTGGTAGAAAGAAGGATTGACCATCCTGACGCGCGGGAATTGATAGTGGACAGGATGGAGTTTATCAGGGAGAATCGATAGCAATTAAAAATAATAATACGCCAAAGTTAAAATTTGAAAAAAATAATGAAACAAAGCATACTCCAGTATACCAGTATACTGGAGTAGAATGAAAATAAAAATTAATATAAAAAAATGCCAGGAAAAGTAAAATATTACCAACTGTCCGACAAGGAAAAAAAGGAATATTTGAGCATGTTTTATGGAATGGTGGAAAATCTGAATTCAAGAGAGGAGATCAAAAATTTTTTCAAAGATTTGTTGACGCCAAGCGAGGTGGTAATGATTGCTAGAAGATTAGAAGTAGCTTCTCTTCTATTAGAAGGTTATAGCCATATAGAGATAAAGACTAAAATGAAAATCGGGTTTACAACTATTGCCAATGTTGAACGTTGGTTAAGGGGTGGTTTTGGGGGATATGAAAAAACTATTAAAAAGTATAGAAAAGACCGAGAGAAAAAAACAACCGAAAAATCAGTAAGCGCCTTTGATAGAATAAGGAGAAAATACCCTGCTCATTTTTTGCTTTGCAACGCCTTGATGGAGGTTAAAAAGCGAAAATAAAGATATTTTTATAACACTCCAGTATACCAGTATACTGGAGTAAATGATTTGATGTGAGTGTAACGGCGGTTGTAATAAAGGTACTTGGTATGTAGGTATAATAGAGGTGTTAAATTTTAAAAGGCGCTAATGTTAAGTAGAATAGGGATGCTATGATAAAAGATTATTTTAAAAATTTATTATGCAGAAGAAATTATCTAACATTATTCTTACCTGGAATGAAGAGGAAATAATCAAAAAAATCTAGATTAAGAGAATATTGACAAAATAGTGAAAGCAGCTTATTCTTATTAATCAAGTTATTTGATAAATCAAAATGTAAAGTGTTCTTGTTGGTTTTAAACATCAGCAGAGGAGGTAAAAACTTATGAAAGAGATAAAAGAGATACCATTGGAAGAAATGTACGATCTTGTCAGCAAGCCCAGAAAACATCCGCACTGGTGCGCATGCAATGAATGTGTTGAAAAAGGAATTAATCAAAAATCAGCATCTGCACCGACAGACCATCCAGCAGGCTGCAGATGTGGTAAATGTGGTGGTTTTCGTCGTGATTACCAGTAAAAACATCCTCCTTCTTTTATTTTCATTGCAAGGGTGAAGTAAAAAATAACAAATTTCACGAAAAGGAGGAAGGGAAAATGTATAGCATAAGAATTGAACTTGATGGCCGAACTTACGATATCGATGGAGAAGCGAGAGAGTTTGTTCTCCGCTCTTGTGAGAAATGTGGGGAGCCGATTTTTGGAAGGAGAGTGGGCACCATTGAAAGAATTTTCGATACAGAGCTGGGAAAAGTTGATATGACTAAAGGCCTATCACAATCTCTGAATAGGCGCCTTCTAGAAAGGCTAAACAAAGCTTTAGCTGAAGAGGATGATGAAACTTCTTGCGCTTCTTGTTTCGTTAACGAAGCGGGATTAAATTTAGAGGATTAGCGCCTTTCTATCAAATTTTCAGAAAAACCTTGTTGGTTAAAAACCGGCGGGGTTTTTTTCTTAAATTGATAAAACCGGGCTAAACTGCTAGAATAATAGTGTTTAAATAAGAAAGTGGGAATTGTAAAAATACAAGTTATAGGTCATAAGTATTCCGCTAGATTCCCATTCGAGGCCGGAAATGACAAATTAATTTAAATTATATGCAAAAGAAATTATCTATCATCATTCTTACCTGGAACGGGGAGAAAGTGATTGAGAAAAACCTGGATTCAATTATCCGGAATTTTGATGATGAAAAATACGAATTAATCGTGGTAGATAACGGCTCAACCGACAAGACTTTGGAAATTGTAAAAAATTATCCTCAGGCCAGAATAATAGAAAACGGGGAAAATTTGGGGTTTGCCGCCGGCAACAACGTTGGCATAAAACAAGCCCGGGGAGAATATATTTTGTTGTTAAACCAAGACGTGGAATGCGCGGATAATGCTATCGGCAAAATGGTAGAATTTTTAGATGAAAACCAAGGATACGGCGCAGTGGCGCCGCAGTTGCTCTATCCAGATGGGCGAGTGCAGATTTCTTGCCGACCTTTCTATGGCTGGAAGACCTACATAATGGAACTTCTAACTTTTGGAAAATATAAAAACAAGTTTTATGACCATAGCCGCTCCCAGGACATAGACCAGCCGATGGCCTCAGTCTTGATGGTGCGGGGAGAATTATTAAAAAGATTGGAAGGCTTTGACGAGGATTCGGCCTTTTGGCTTTATTTTAATGACGTAGATTTGAGTTACCGGATTCACCAAGCCGGCTACAAACATTATTTATTGGCAAATTCCAAATTTTATCACCATCATGGCCAGAGCGCCTACGGCTTAAGGAATTTAAAACGTACCTGGCTGTGGCATCGCGGCTTGAAACGTTTTTTCCTTAAACATCACATTAAAAGCAAGACCAGCCTAAAATATTTATTTTTATTAATTTTAATGTTTTTTTCTTATATTATTTTAAACATTAAGCAGGCGGTGAAAAGGTAGAAAGACCACTAATCTACAAATCCTTTACAAATCTACAAATGAATAAAAATAAAATTGTATATAAAAAGTTAAGTTATGAAATAGTAGGAATATTATTTGAAGTCTATAACGAATTAGGGTATGGCTATCAGGAAAGGCATTATGAAAAAGCCATTAAAAGTCATTTTCAAGAAAAGAAAATAAAATATATTCGGCAGGCTCCTTATCAAATTTCAGTTAAAGGAAAGATTATAGGAAGATACTACTTTGATTTCTTGGTGGAAGATAAAATAATTCTAGAAATAAAAAAAGGTAAATATTTTTCAAAAAGAAATTTAGAACAAGTCAAAGGTTATTTGCATCATTCAAAAAAGAAATTAGCTATTTTGGCAAATTTTACTCCTGATGATGTCAAATTCAAGAGAATATTAAATATTAATTAAAATCTGTTAACAAATTTGTAGGTTTGTAGCAGATTTGTATATTAGTGGTCAATGCAGAAGAAAGTTTTAATTTTAAATTATGAATTTCCGCCAGTAGGAGGCGGTGGAGGCGTGGCAGCCAAGGAATTGGCGCGCGGTTTTATGGAAAACGGCTATGCCGTAGATTATCTTACAAGCGCTTGCCAGGATTTAAGCAGATTTGAAAAAATAAATGGCATTAGTGTTTACCGGGTAAAAGTTTTCGGTCGCAAAGACTTGGCTACTGCCAGTTTTTTGTCAATGCTGAGCTATTTATTTTTTGGTTTTTTCAAGGGGATAAGCTTGTGCCGAAAAAATAAATATGAATTTATTAACACTCATTTTGTTTTGCCAACCGGACCGTTGGGTTTTTTACTGAGCAAGTTGTTTAGAATAAAAAATATTTTAACAATGCACGGAGGAGATGTTTATGATCCAACATTAAAAAGATCGCCTCATCGCCATTTTTTCTACCGAAAGATTATAAAATTTTTAATAGAAAAAACGAATTGGGCGGTGACTGAATCAACACATAATAAAGAAAACATTTTAAAATATTATCAACCCGAAAAAGAAATAAAATTTATTCCTCATCCTTATAAAAAGTTATTTTTTCCTGCTAAAAGCAGGAGGGATTTGAAGATGAATCCCCAGGAGAAATATTTAATCTCAATAGGAAGGCTAGTGGAAAGAAAAGGATTTAAATATTTAATTGAAGCGTTGTCTTTGTTGGCAATAACAGATGTTAGCTTGATTATTATTGGTGATGGATCGGAGAAGAAAAAATTATTGAGAATTGCGGATAAACTAGGAGTGGGCGGCAAGGTTTTTATAAAAAGTGGCTTGGCGGATGAAGAAAAATTTCAATATTTGTCGAAGAGCGATGTCTATGTATTAAGTTCTCTGCATGAAGGCTTTGGCATTGTTCTGCAAGAAGCGATGCAAGCGGGACTGCCGATTGTGGCCACTAATTATGGTGGGCAGACAGACTTGATTGAGGACGGGAAAAATGGTTTTCTAGTAAGCCCAAAGAATTCAAAAGAGCTTGCAGCGAAAATAAAAGAAATTCTAGATAATAAAGATTTGGCAAATAGCATTGGCAAGCGGAATGAAAAAGAAATAGAAAAATATGATTATAAAAAAATCTCAAAAAGATATTTAGATTTAATAAACTGAAAATGGAAAATAAAAAGGCGGCTATTATTATTGTCAATTGGAATGGAAAAAAGATTTTGAAAACTTGCCTGGATTCTATTCAAAATCAAACCTATCAAAATTTTGAAGTTTTTTTTGTTGATAATGGTTCAGAAGATGAATCAGCTGATTTTGTTAAAAAAAATTATTCGCAAATAAACTTGATTGAATTAAAAGAAAATACCGGTTTTGCCAAAGGCAATAATGTTGGCATAAAGAAAGCGCTAGAGAACGAAAAAATCAACTACATAATACCCATAAACAATGACACTCGCCTAGAGCCGGATTTTGTAGAAAAATTAATAAACAAAGCCAAAAAATTTCCCAGTTCAGGCTCAATTGCTCCCAAGATGAAATATTTTTACGAGCCGGACTTAGTGGATAGCGTGGGAATTTTAATCCACAAGGACGGCGGAGGGTTAAGCCGGGGCAACAAAGAAGAGGACCGCGGCCAATACGACGAAACAGAAGAGGTTTTTGGGGCCTGCGGAGGCGCGGCTTTGCTGAAAAGGAAGATGCTGGAAGATATTGAATATAACGGAGAATATTTCGACAATGATTTTTTTGCCTATTATGAGGATTTGGATTTGGCTTGGCGGGCGCGGCTGCGCGGCTGGAAAAGTTATAGCTGTCCGGAGGCGGTTATTTATCATGTTCATTCCGCTACTGGAGTTTCTTATTCTCCTTTCAAGGCGCGGCACGTGAACCGCAACCGTTTTCTGGTGATAATTAAAAATCATCCTTTTTTTCAGATGTTGATTTCCTTGTTTATTCTCACGCCAATCCGCTATTGCCGCCTTTTTAATAGCATGCGGTGCAAGAAGGGCCCGACGCATGAGTTGAGCAAAAAAACCAGTCCGTTGACACCTTTGAAAATAGCTTTGCAGGGATGGCTGGAGGTAATAAAATTTTTGCCGCGTTTGCTGAGGAAAAGGAAATTTATCCAAAAAAACAGAAAAATTGGTAATAAGGAAATAGAGGAATGGTTCGCCAAATACAGCGCTAAAATGGAGGATATGATATATAAATAACGGTTTGCCTATCTTTAAATAATGGCTTAGAATAAAGAAAGTCTAAAAAGTGAAAATAGACAAGAAAAGAAGGCGCCCAAGGAGGCTTCGGAGGGACCAAAAGCAAGAATAAAATAATTTATTAAGTTAAATTTCTTGAGAAGACACGAAAATTATAAAGGATTAATTTGGACTTTAGCCAAAACTGATTTTAAATTGCGCTATCACGGTTCAGCGCTTGGCTATGTTTGGGCAATATTGAAGCCGCTTTTGATGTTTTTAGTTTTGAATTTTGTTTTTTCTTCTATTTTTAATCCACGCAACACCGGCACTGAATATTTTTCCCTTCAGTTGTTAACCTCTATTATGCTATTTAATTTTTTTGCCGAAGGAACTAACGCTGGCCTGGCCTCTTTGCTAAACAAATCAACTTTAGTAACCAAAATTTACGTGCCGCGCTGGACAATAATTATGGCTTCTACCATAAATGCTACCCTGGTTTTTTTGATGAACCTTATTGTAATGGCGGCCTTTTTTGCCTATTATCAGTTTTTGCCTTCTTGGCAAGCTGTTGGAATGTTTGTTCTTTTTGTTTTTTTAACTTATATTTTGATTTTAAGCTTTTCTTTTCTTGCTGCTCCGCTTTATTTGAAATTCAGGGATTTGCAGCAAATTTGGGAGGTTTTGATTACAGTGATTTTTTACGGCTCTCCCATTGTTTATCCTTTAAGCATTCTACCGGAAAAATTTCATCAGATAATCTTAATAAATCCATTGGCTTTCATTATCCATTTTACCAAGACCAGCTTAATTGAGAATCGGCCGCCAGAGCCTGGCCAACTTGGGCTTTTTATGCTGTTTGTTCTTGTTGCTTGCTGGGTTTCTTATCTGGTTTATAAAAAGATGAAAAAAAGAATTGCTGAAACTATTTAATCTATGAAAAAAGATACGGCCATTAAGGCTGAAAACATTACTAAAATATTTGAAATTCCGCACGAAAAAATAGATACCATGCGGAGCGCTTTTGTTAACTTTTTTCATAAAAATTCTTATGAAAAATTTTATGCGCTCAAAGACGTTTCCTTGGAGGTGAAAAAAGGAGAATTTTTCGGCATTATCGGCCGCAACGGCAGCGGCAAATCCACTTTACTGAAAATTTTAGCCGGCATTTATCAGGCAGATGGCGGCCAGGTTGAAGTCAGCGGACGAATTTCGCCTTTCTTGGAATTGGGCATTGGCTTTAACCCCGAGTTGTCGGGGAGGGATAATATTTATTTAAACGGAGCTGTCCTGGGCTTGACCAAAAAGGAAGTGGCGGACAAATTCAATGAAATAGTGAAATTTTCCGAACTAGACAAGTTTATTGACCAAAAATTGAAAAATTATTCCAGCGGCATGCAAGTCAGGCTGGCTTTTGCCGTAGCTATTCACGCTAATCGGGAAATTCTCTTGATGGACGAAGTGCTGGCAGTGGGAGATGCAAATTTTCAGCAGAAATGCTTGGAGGAATTTAGCAAATATAAAAAAGACAGAAATAAATCAGTGATTCTAGTGACCCACGACTTGTCTGTGGCTAAGAAATTTTGCGACCGCATGCTTTTGCTTGAATCCGGTCTAGCCAAAGAAATTGATTCTCCTGAAAATATTTTAAATAGTTATATGAATTTAAACATGGGGAAAAAGGTTATTCTAAATAAAAAAACTCAAAAAGAGAAAAAGGATTTAGTTAGCATAGAGAAGGTTAATATTTTGAATGAAAATAATGAAAAGCAAAGCAGTTTTAATACAGGAGAGGAAATCAAGATAAGAGTTTTTTTTGAGGCCAAAAAGAGGATTTGCCGGCCGGTGATCGGAATTGCCTTGCATAACGAGATCAGCCAATTATTGGCCGGTCCCAACAGCCTGTCAAGCGGAATAAAATTTGATTTTATTGAAGGAAAAGGATTTTTTGACATCACCATTAATAACAATCCTTTTTTTAGCGGAATTTACAATTTAACAATTGCCATTCACGACGAAAGTGGAGAAAAAATATATTGCTTAATTGACAAAGGCATCAATTTGAATATTGAATCAACAGAAGCCAACCAAAGAGGTTCATATAAGCTGGATATTAATTGGAAATTAAAAAAAGAATTATGAAAAGAATAGCTTTTATTTCTCAGCCGGAATATTTTCGCGTAATGTATGAAGATTTGCTGGGCATGGAAGATTGTGAAGTGCGGGAGTTTCCTATGAAATTTGACAGTCCGGAAAGCGATTTCAACGGCTTGTTAGAGTTTCAACCGGATTATGCGTTTTTCTTTCGGGGAGAATTTTTTCCAGAAAACTTGCTAAAGAAAATAACTGGTAAAAAAATTGCTCTTTCCAGCGAACCTTTCCCCAGAAAAATAAAAGGCCGATGGCAATATACTAAAGATTCTGTCAAGCGCTATTTGAATTTCCGATCCATAAGAAATAAAAAATTTGATTATGTTTTCCATTATGATGCCGCTTCCCTGGAGCTTTTCAAAAAAGACGGGCTTAACGTGGCTGGGGAATTTGTCTTACCGGTTTCCACTGAAATTTATCAGCCTTTGAATTTGGAGAAAAAGTGGGATATTTTTTTTATCGGGCGATCCACTCCTTACCGGGAAAAATATTTCACTTCTCTGAAGCATAAATTTAATTTTTTGCATATTGCCCACGGAATATGGGGGCCGGAATTGGTGAAGTATTATAACCAGGCTAAAATTTGCTTGAATGTGCACGCGGAAAATGAAATTTCTTGGGAGCCTCGCATGCAGCAAATGCTGGCTGCCGGTGCTTTGGTGGTGAGCGAGCCTATTTCACCGAATAAATATTTGAAGCCGGCCAGGGATTATGCGGAAGCGGGCACGCCGCAGGAAATGTACCAGAAGGTGGAACACTATTTGTCAGATGAAGGCCGGGGAAAAGCCATAGTGGAAAGTGGATTAGCGAATGTAAGAAGAAATTTTAACGCTAAAAGGAATTTTTTGGCTTTAATAAGCAAAATTGATTCAGGGGAGCATACAAAGTTTTCCGGCCAACTCCGGAAAAAAATATTTTTGTTAGACTGGGCGGAGGGCTTGATAAATTTTAAGAGAAAAATAGTCAAATGAGAATAATTAGTTTGCTGAAAAATACAGTGCGGGAGTTTAAGAAGAACGGGATAAAGGGAGTTCTCAAAAGGGCTCGTTATTTTTTTGTGAGCCCCCGGCATCGGCTTTTAAGGAACCACATAACTGAATGGCAGAGAATTCGTAAGGAAAATCCGAAGTTTGAAAATATGCTGAAAGATTTTGAGCCAGATAACCATTTGTTAAGCTTGGCCATTGTCCTAAATAAAGATTTTTCATCCGAATTAATAATACAAACCCTGGAAAGAATTAAGAGAATATGGAAGATTAAAAATAGGAATATAGAAACAATTATTACCATAGGGAAGAATTTTCCTGAAGAAAAGATTTTAGCTGTCGAGCAATGGTTAAAAAAAGATAAAAAGGAAAAATTTAAACTTTTTAAACTTGGCCTTACGGATTATGATTATGAAAAATTAAAAAATAAGGCATTTAAGGAGTGCAGGGGAGGAAAAATAATTTTACTTAAAAATTTAGAAGAATTGGTTAAAGTCAATTTTTTTTCTCGGGCTTTAGCCAAGTTGATTAGCGGAAATAATTGGAATAGCAACTTGATGGAAGTGATAGAAAATAATAAAGAATTAAGGGAAAAACTTCCCTTGAAAATTGTTTATGCAGTTCCCTCCATTGGCATTTCCGGAGGAATAGCAGTTATCTTGAGGCATATTAATATTCTTCAAAGCTTAGGCTGTGATGTGTCAGTGCTTTCTTTTAATAAGCCTCCTTCCAATAATTATAAATGGTTCAATAACAAAGTCCCTGTTTTCCAATTAAAAGAAAAAAATAGCCACTTATTGAATGAAATTGACATTTTAGTGGCTACCCATTGGACCACCGCTTTTTTTATGGATTTAGCGGAAGCCAGGAGAAAAATTTATTTTGTTCAATCAGATGAAAGAAGGTTTGACCCTCAAGACAAAGAAACAATAGAATTAATCCAATCTTCCTACACTGTCAAATCGGAATACATGACAGAAGCTATTTGGATTCAGAGATGGCTGAAAGAAGAATTCGGCCATGATACCTATTATGTGCCGAATGGCATTGACTTAAATATTTTCCACAAGACAAAACCTCTTGAGCCGAAAGGAAACAAGCCGCGGATTTTGATTGAGGGAGCAATCGATGTTTGGTTTAAGGGCATGGAAGATGCTTATCGGGCAGTGAAGGATTTGGATTGCGAATTATGGATTATAAGCTGCCAGGGGAAACCTAAAAAGCATTGGAAATATGATAAATTTTTTGAAAAAGTTGATTTTCACAAAATGAAAAAGATTTATTCTTCTTGTGATATTTTCCTGAAGATGAGCCGGGTAGAAGGCTTTTTTGGCCCTCCCATGGAAGCTATGGCCTGTGAATGTCCAGTGGTGGTCGGCAAAGTCACCGGCTATGATGAATATATTAAAGATGGTGATAATGCCTTGGTGGTTGAGCAAGGAGATTTTCAAGCGGCTAAGAAGGCCATAGAAAAATTGATAGCTGACAAAGAATTGCGCCAGAAGCTGATTGCTAATGGCAAGGAGACTGTTCAAAAATGGTCCTGGGAAAAAACAGGAGAATTTCTTGAGAAAGCGATTCGAAAAGAGCCGGTAGAATTTTTTTACAAAGAAGATTTTCCAGAGAAATATGATTTTACTAAGACTTTGGAGCAAATAAAAAGCATTAATTCATAAAAAAAGAAAATAAAGTAAATAAAATTTCCCTTAATAAAGGCAGGCTTGTATTGCAGCAGCCTGTTTTTTAAAACTTCAATATTCTCCGGAAAGGCGTATTTTTCGTATTTGAAATTCATTATCAAGTCGTTATCTTGTTCCTGGCCGTTAATTTCTAAATGTCCCGGATAGCAGTCATTTTTGGATGCCCAGAGAGAAACAGGGTTTTCTTTGTTATTTTGATAGGGCCGGCTTATTTTGAAAGTATATTTCTTATCGGCCTGGAGCAGATCTTCCGGAATTTCAATATAGTTTAGGCGGTTATCTCCCAGAGGAACAATATTTATTTTTTTTTCAAATAAGATCTCTTCATTTCCGTTTTCTATTTGAAATAGTAAAAATCCTTCTATAAATTTATTGAATTTTACCGGCTTAATAGCGACTTCCTTGAGCTTGTTGGAAATTGGAGAATAGGTTTGCCCAAGAACTCCTTCTTCGGAAAGGAAAAGAGGAGGATCGGCTGTGTTGCAATGTTGCAGTTGCCGGAAAGACATATCGGAAATTAACCAAAAGAAAAAAACATTTAAAGCCAAAAAAATAATGATAGTGAAAATAATTTTTTTTATCATAAATAAAACCTAGGAATTATTATCTTGAAAAGACAGTAGTGGTTGAGAAGGACCATAAGAAAGGCCAGAATAACCAAAATTTTATTCCAATATTTTTTGGGGAAAAGATTAATTATCCCAAAAGCTATAAGAAAAATTTTTGCTATAATTGCCGGAAGGAAATACCTGCCAGGGGCGCCTATCACAACTTCGCCAATCCTGGCAAAAAAATTAAAATCCACTGCCAGGATCGCAAAATGAAGGGTGAAAATAACAAAGGCGAAAAAAATAATTATTGGCTTAAGTTCCCCTTGCCTTCTTCTGTCTTTTCTGCTGAGAAAAAATTTTATGATGCCGAAAAAAGCTATTAACAATACAAACCAAATAGCATATAGAACATAGCGGTGAATCGGCGCGTCAAAATTTCCAAAAAATCCCCAATAAAGCTTGGCGTTGTGCACTAGCGGATAAAAACTGAAATGCTGAAGCAGGAAGGAGTGGATTTTATCCGGCTCTAAATGGGATAATTTCGGCAAAGAACCCTTTATCCTTGCGGGGATAATATAGTAGAAAAGAATGGCGCAAGATAAAATGGAAAAGCTGATATAGCCCAACACTTTTCTCTTCCGGTGTTTTTTTATTAATAAAAAAAATAAAAAAATAAAAAATACGACTAAGACCCAAGCGGTGGTTTTTGTGGCTATTGCCAAGAGAAATGCCAGCAGCAAAAGAGAGGCCCTTTTTTTGGAAAAACCTTTCTTAAAAATGAGCAGGCTGGCGAAAAGGAAAAGCGAAAAGTCAAAAATTAACAGTGAGTCCACACTTATTATGGAAGTTATGTAGCAAAACATCGGTTGAAAAGCTATTAGCAAAGAAAACAGAAAGGATTGGCTTTTTTTGAATCCAAGGAGCCGGAAAGAGAAAAAAGCCAGGACAACTGTTAGCAATCCGAAAAAAGAAGACATAAATCTAATTGCCAATGTGCGAAATTTCAGGGGCTGCTGGTTAAAACTTTTTTCTAAAACACTTCCCAGCTTATAATAAAGCGGAGGCTGATCCACTTCCCAAGCCGGCAGGGCAGTGACGTGATTTTTGAGCCTTTTTTCCTGGCTGTTTAAAAAATTTTTTTCATTCAAGCCGAATTCGCTTTGGTCATCAAACTCTGCTTTATTTTCAGAGAAAAATCGCGCTTCATCTACGGAAGAACGCGTCAAAAAGTCTTTTAATTCCGGAGAAATATTATGGGTTTCTATATTTTCAAATTCCGGTTTTTTTTCATTTTTTTCCGCTATAAAGTCTCGGGGGATGTTATAGGTTTGAACAGTGGCATAGTGGGCATGTTCGTCGTTGCCATGAAAAAGCGGAATGGCTATGGTCCATATAATTCCCTTAACAGCCACCAGTAGAATTAAAATTATAAATAAAGAATTTCTTTTAAGAAAATGCTGCATAATTTAAAGTTAAACAGATTTTATTTTTGGATAATATAATAATACAATAATACAACTTAGCTTGGTATTTTTCAAGAAATATAAAGGTGGTATAATGGATAGAGTTGGAGAAAGTTCACCCCGGTTAAATATAAAACAAAATTTAACCAGCCTTGACCAGAAGTCAATTTCTGGCAAGCGGGGCAAGTAAAGTAAAGAAGAGAAGTCATCAGTCAACAGTCATCAGTCATCAGTAAATAATAAACGGTAATCAGTCCCAGTAGTATAAGTTTTCGGTTTAACTAAGGGATAAATAATCAGTCGTTGGTAATCAGCAGATAGCAGTTAAATTTAAAAAAATGACAATGAGAAAATTTAATATCAAAGAAATAAAAGAAATTGCCAAAGAGGCGGGTGAGGAGGTTATGAAATATTATAACACGGATAGCAAGATAAAAGATAAAGGTCCCGGCAGCCCGCTTACCAAGGCTGATTTGGCAGCCAATGAAATTATTCTTAAAGGACTGAAAAAATATAAGATTCCAATTCTCAGTGAAGAAAGTGCTGATGATTTAAGGCGATTAAAATCTGATTACGTTTGGATTGTGGATCCCTTGGACGGCACCAGTGATTTCATTGAAAAAACCGGCGAATTTGCTATAATGATAGGGTTAGCTTATAAAAATAAACCGATTTTAGGAGTAATTTATCTGCCTGCTTTAGGAGATTTTTATTTTGCCGAAAAAAACAAAGGCGCTTTCAGGGAGACAAGAGGCAAAGCAAGAAAAATAGCAGTTGATCAAAAGGAAAATTTTAAAGAGATGGCCATTTTAGTCAGCCGCCATCATTTACAGGAAACAGAGGTGGAGTTGAAAGACGCATTGAAGATTGGAAAGATGAAAAAAATGGGTTCGGTTTTGAAAATTTTGAAAATTGCTGAGAGCCAAGCGGAAATTAATATCAACTCCAGCGACAAAACCTGCCAATGGGACACTTGTGCCGGAGATATAATTCTCACTGAAGCCGGGGGCAGAATAACGGATATGCAAGGCAAGGAAATAGTTTATAACCAGAAAGAAACCAGGAACTTGAAGGGTTATGTGGCTTCAAATGGAAAGAAGCATGAGGAAGTCATTAGGAAGTTAGAAAGTTTGTAAAGTTAGAAAGTGAAGAAAGTTTGGGAAGTTTGAATATAGTCGTCAGTAAGCAGTAAGCAGTAAGCAGTCATCAGTAATCGGAATCCAGAATGATGACCGTTGACTGATTTACTGATGACGTCTTAATATTCTAGCTAATTTTCTTAAAAATTTATAATTTGCAGAATAGAGAATATGAAGCAAATAAATGTTACTCCACAAATTATCCAAGAAGCGCGGAATATAGAAGATAAAGTTTACAGCCCCTTAGAGGGTTTTTTGACTTCGGAAGAATTGGAAAATGTTTTAAGTAAAATGCGGCTGCCTAGCGGAGAAATTTGGCCGATGCCAGTGGTTTTGGATATTTCCAAGCAAGAGGCAGAGAATTTAAAAAATGAAAATGAAGCCTTAATCGTTAGCGGGGCAAACAGCTTTACTTTAATAGATCTGGATATTTATCTAATAAACAAAAAAGAATTAGCGGAAAAATTATTCGGCACAATAGACAAAAATCATCCGGGTGTGGAATGGGCATTAAATTTGAAAGATTATGCGCTAGGAGGAAAAATAATTGAATCAAACTTAAAATCGCTTGCCTTTGATTATTATTTATCACCGAGTAAAACCAAAGAAATTTTCAAAAAATACGGCTGGGAAAATGTAGTGGCTTTTCAAACTCGCAATCCGCCTCATCTTTCCCATGAATTTTTGCAAAAAGAAGCTTTAAAAGAAGCAGAAGGCCTGTTTATCCATCCAATAATCGGACCTAAGAAAAAAGGGGACTTTCAAGACAGTCATATTTTGGGAGCCTATAATATTTTAATTAAAAAATATTACCAGCCGGGCCAGGCTGCTTTTGGCACTTTCCATACCTTTATGCGCTATGCTGGACCAAAAGAAGCGGTTTTTCATGCTTTAGTGCGCAGAAATTTTGGCTGTACCCACATGATTATCGGGCGCGATCATGCCGGCGCCAACGGTTTTTACGGCCCTTTTGATGCCCAGAAGATTTTTGATAATTTTACCGAAGAAGAATTAGGAGTTAAAATATTAAAGTACGACAACGCCGCTTTTTGCAATGGATGCGGTAAGGTGGTTTTCAACGGCGAATGCCAACATTCAAACGAAGAAAAAATTTTTTTATCAGGAACTGAATTGCGGCAAAGATTGGAGAAAAAATTAGACATCCCTGAAGGCTTTATGAGGAAGGAGATAATCGATTATTTGGTGAAGAATAAAGATAGCTTATTTGTTTAATTCCTACGAAATATCTCCCACTAATCTATCACCGCTACGCGGGATCCCACAAAGTGGGACAAATCCTTTACAAATCTACAAATGAGAGAATATGAAGTTTGTAAAGTTTAAAAGTGAAAAAAGTTTTTAAAGTTAGTAAGGCGTGAAAGTTTAAAGTTCATAAAGTTAGAAAGTATAGGAATGCAAAAATATGAAATTTTATAAGCTAAAAAATTAAAAAAAGTTAAAGTATGGCTAAATTTAAAAAATTTGAAGAAATAAAAGTTTGGCAGAAATCTAAAATCCTAGTCTTGAGTGTTTATAAATATTTTAAAAATAACAGAAACTACTCTTTTCGTGATCAAATTCAAAGAGCCTCAGTTTCTATTATGAATAATATTACTGAAGGATTTGAAAGAAAGGGGAATAAAGAGTTTGCTAAATTTCTATTTATATCTAAAGGTTCTTGTGGAGAAGTTCGTTCTATGCTTTATTTAGCTTTAGAATTAAGGTACATAAATAAGGAAGATTTTAATAAATTTTATTATCAGTCAGAAGAAATTTCAAAAATGTTATCTGGACTGATAAAAACTTTATAAACTTTTAACTTTTAAAACTTTATGAACTCAAATAAAGGTATCGTTATCTGGCTTACCGGCTTGCCCTGCAGCGGCAAGACTACCATTTCCAAAGAATTGGAAAAATATTTTAAAGAAAAAAATTTACCCATCCAGCGCTTGGACGGAGATGTGGTGAGGGAAACTATTAGCAAAGATTTGGGTTTTTCTAAAAAAGATCGGGATATAAATATTGAACGATTGTCCTATGTGGCTCAGATGCTTTCGGAGAATGGAGTGAACGTAGTTTCCGCTTTTGTTTCGCCTTATCAAGAAGTGCGGGACTTTGCCCGAGAATTGTGCGAGAATTTTGTGGAAGTTTATGTGAAATGCGATATTGAAGAATGCAAAAGGCGGGATGTGAAAGGAATGTATGAGAAGGCCCTGAAAGGGGAGATAAAAGACTTTACCGGTGTAGATGATCCTTATGAGCCGCCGAAAAATCCGGAAGTGGTGGTGGATACGGAAAAGGAGGAAATAGAAAAGAGCGTGGAGAAGATAATAGAGTTTATAGAGTTGAAAAGTAAAGAAAGTTTGTAAAGTTCATAAAGTTCGTAAAGTAGAGCCCGCCAGAGGCGGATCAGCCTTAGGCTGAAAAGTTTGGAAAGTAAAGAAGAGAAGTCATCAGTCAACAGTCAATGGTTATTAGTAATCGGTCCCAGTAGTATAAGCAAGCCTATGGTTTAACTACGGGATAAATCAACAGAGATTAGTCATCAAAAAAAGATAGTCATCAGTCAGCAGTCAACAGTCATCAGTAAATAATAAACGGTAATCAGTAAACAGTAAACAATAAACAGTAAAGTGAAGAAAGTTTACGGTTCCTTGAGAGTTTTTTGACAAAATTTACTAGAAATGATAAATTAAACACGTTTCCGTAATTCATAAAAAATAGTGATTTAAGGAAATGAAATATTTAGATTTCAGAAAAAAAATTAATAATCTCCCTTTGTTTGAAACCAGGGATTTGAAGCTTATTCTAGGGAAAGAACTTAGCCGGTCTTTTTTGAATCTCTTGAGAAATTGGGAAAAATCCGGTTATCTTATTAAAATCAGAAAAGGACTTTATTTGCCGGAAGATTTGGCTAATTCCGTTGATCCCATTCTTTTGGCGACGAAAATTTACCAACCATCTTATGTTAGCCTGGAAACGGCCTTGAGCCATTATGGGATTATTCCGGAAGCAGTTTTTACTACGACTTCGGTAACGACAAAAAAAACTAAAGAATTTAAAAATAGCCGTTTTGGCAAATTCAGCTATCAAAAAATCAAGAAAAACGCTTTTGGCGGCTTTGAAACTTTCAGCAAAAATAACATTTCCTACAAGCTGGCCTTGCCAGAAAAGGCAGTGATTGATTTTCTATACCTTAACCGAAAGATTCTTAGTGGAACACAACAGCAATTTGAGGGCTATCGTTTTAGTAAAGAATATAGATATAACAAAGGAAAATTGCTGAAATTTTCCAAACTTTTTAGCAATAAAAAAACGTTGTTTTTAACTCAAGAATTCATTAAACATTATGCTTCCAGATAAAAAATTTTTTGAAGATTACGCTCAGGGAAGATCAATTCCCTGGCGGGAAAAAAATATCCTTTCCGAATATTTGCAAACCCAGATTTTGCTGGCGTTATCGCTTAGCAGTTTTAATGCCAGCCTTTCTTTTTTGGGAGGCACATGCTTAAGATTTGTTCACAATATTAATCGTTTTTCCGAGGATTTGGATTTTGATTTAGTTGAGAAAGGGAGATTTGATATCGATAAGCTGGAGAGAGAAGTCAAGAAAAGCTTGGAAGACAGGGGATTCAGCTTGGATACGAAAATCAAAAAAACAGAAGTCATTTATATTGTTTTTTTTAAATTTAAGGCTGTTTTAAGGGAATTTGGATTTAATGTTCCCAAAGATCAAAAATTATTGGTTAAATTTGAAATTGATTTTAATCCTGCCAAAAGCATTAAAACCGAGACTGAATTTGTTGATTCATTCAATGAGAGATTTCCTTTAAAAGCCAATACCCTAGAAACTCTTTTTGCCCAGAAAATTATGGCGATTAGTTCGCGCCCCTATCAAAAGGGTAGGGATTTTTATGACCTGGTCTGGTTTTTGGCCCAAAAGAACATTGAACCGAATTACCAGCTTTTGGAAGAAAAGAAATTTAAAATCAAAAATCGCACTGAGCTGGTTGATCATCTTGAAAATCAAGCCGAAAAAACCGACTTGACGCAAGCTGCCAAAGATGTGGAAAGATTTTTATTTTATCCGGAACAGGCACAGTGGATTTTGAATTTGCCGGAGTACTTAAAAGGGTTTAGAAAGTAGAAAAGAGAAGTCATTATTATTATCAGCCTTGGCCAGGGGCCAATTTCTGGCAAGCAGGACAAGCGAGGATCGTTGTTGACAAGCAATATAATTTATTATATATTAGTTTACAGTAAACTGTAAACTGTAAACCTTATGAAAACATCTGAAAAAATGTTGGAATATCTCAAAAAAAATAATCAGGCAACCGCAAACGAGCTGGTTGATTATCTAGGGATAAGCAGAATGGCCGTGTCAAAACAATTGAAAAAGTTAATAAATGAAGGCAAGATCTATAAACTTGGAAAACCTCCTAAAGTTTTTTATTTCCCGAAAGAAGCCAGTAAGAAATTCGAAGAAAGAGAACTCAACAAAAAAATCTCAGATTTTATTGAAGATAACTATTTATTTATCACTTCTTCAGGCGAACGCAAGCAAGGAGTTGCGGGATTTAGGCACTGGTGCCGGGCCAACAATCTTCCTTTGGAAAAAACTGCTGAAGAATATGTTAAAACCTCTAAAAAATACCAAGCGATGAAAAAAGGAGGTTACTTAAACGGAATGGAGAAATTTAGAAAAACTTTTAAAACAGTTAATTTAGATAAAATTTTTTATTTGGATTTCTATAGCATAGAACGTTTTGGAAAAACCAAATTAGGGCAATTGCTTCTATATGCCAAGCAAAGCCAAAACAAAAAATTGATGAAGGAACTAGCCGATTATATAAGCGAATCAGTGGATAATTTAATAAAAAAGGAAGATATTGATGCAGTAGGCTTTATCCCCCCGACAGTTAAAAGGGAAGTGCAACTTATGAAAGAGCTGGAAAAATACCTTCATCTTAATTTGAAAAGAATTCCAATCATAAAAATAAAAACCGAAATTGCCGTACCTCAAAAAACTTTGAGTAAATTAAAAGACAGGAAAGAAAACGCTCAAAGGACAATTGTTGTTGATGAGAAAGGCAGGCATGGCAATATTTTGCTCATTGACGATGCAATTGGCTCAGGCGCTACCCTGAATGAAACTGCTAGGAAAATAAAAGAAAGGGGGATTGGAAAAAAAGTTATAGGTTTGTCAATTACCGGCAGTCTTAAGGGGTTTGATGTAATCAGCGAGGTGTAGAAGGGAGTTGGAAAGTCAGCCCTAGGCTGAAAAGTTTGTAAAGTGGAGCCCGCCAGAGGCGGATCAGCCTTAGGCTGAAAAGTTTGGAAAGTAAAGAAAGTCGGGTTTTATTGCTCCATTGCTCCATTGCTAAATTGTTCCAATATTAAAGAGGATTAAATAGAAATAAAGGAATAAAAAAAGACGAAAAATTTAGAAAAAAATATTTGACAATAAAATTAAAGAGTGTTATCATTTAAAAGTAATCAAAAGTGATAACCTTTAGATGAAGTTATGTATTTAAAAAAGCTTATTGAAAGCGAAAAAACAGTTTTTTCCTTGATGGACTTAGGTAAAATTTGGAAGATTGAAGATAAAAACTATTTAAAACTTGTTGCCAGCAGACTTTTCAAGCGTGGCGAAATTATCAGAATTAAAAAAGGATTATATGCCTTAAGAGATTCCTATAGCCGTTATGAGCTTGCTAATAGATTAAAGAAACCTTCCTATATAAGCCTTGAAACAGTTTTACAAAAAGAAGGAATTATATTCCAGGATTACAGCAAAACTATAACGTCTATTTCCAATAATACCTTGAGCAAAGAAGTTGACGGATATAATTTTGAATATTTTAAAATAAAAGACGAAGTGTTTTCTAATTCCTTAGGCATTAAGATGACTAATCAAATTAGCATAGCAAGTTTGGAAAGGGCTGTTTGCGATAGAGCATATCTTTCCCCGGGATTTTATTTCGATAATTTAAGAGGCATGAATAAAAAAGAGTTAATAAGAATTTCCAAGATTTATAATAACAAAAGAGTGGAAAAAGAAATATTTTCTTTAGCAAAAGACATTTAAAGAAATTTTATGTTAAATATAAAAAAGCACCGGCAATTGCTATTCAATATTACCCAAGATATATATAAATCTACCATAGGTTACTACCTGGGATTCAAGGGCGGGACAATGCTTTATTTTTTCTATGGCTTGGATCGTTTCTCCGTGGACTTGGATTTTGATTTATTAAAAATAGAGAAAGCAGAAGATATTTACAAAGAATTAAAAAACATTTTGCAAAAGTATGGAAAAATAAAAGACGAAATGGATAAAAATTTTACTATGTATTTTCTTTTAGATTATGAAAAAAATGAAAAAAACATAAAAATTGAAATATCCAAAAGGCCGGCTAATTTAAAGGGCTATGAATGGAAAAATTTTTACGGCGTTGATGTCCAAACGATGAAAATAGAAGATGCCTTTGCCAATAAATTAGTGGCGACTACCCAAAGAAAGGGAGTGGCTAATCGGGATTTTTATGATATTTATTTTTTAATTAAAAAAGGGTTTTCCTTTAATGAGAAAATTATTTCCAAAAAAACCGGCGAGGATTCAGCTTCTTATTTAAGAAAAATATCAAAATTTTTAGAGAAATATAATCCCCCTAGGGGCATGGTGGACGGGCTAGGGGAACTACTGGAGCCGGAAAAAAAGGAATGGGTTAGGAAAAATCTTAAAAAAGAATTAATTCCCCAACTGGACTTTTTGGCTGATGAAATTCAAAAATCAGAGAAAGGGAAGTAGGAGATAAAAAAGTTTGCCCCAGTGAAATCCCGGTTAAATAGTAAATTAATTTAACAGGATGAATAAAAAATACAATTTAACCAGCCTTGACTAGAAGTTGATTTCTGGCAAGCGGGACAGGTAAAGTTGGAAAGTCAGTCTTAGGCTGAAAAGTTCATAAAGTGAAGCCCGCCAGAGGCGGATCAGCCCTAGGCTGAAAAGTTCGTAAAGTAGAGAAAGTAGAGAAAATTTATAAACTTTGGCATTGTTGAGGATATAACATCCAAGCGAGAGCGAAACAAGGCCTATGCCTTCAGAAAATTAATTGAAATTATCAATTAGTCCAGTCGACTGAAAACAAAACAACCGATGACTGATGATCGATGACTGGTGACTTCTAACTTCTAGAACTTTACGAACTTAGAACATTATAAAAGACAAATTGCCTAATTTAATCTTATGAAATCAAATAAAGGGAAAATTAAAATTTACAAATCCCCCCAAAACAAAATTGAAATAAATGTTCGCCTGAAGGAGGAAACTGTTTGGCTCTCCCTGAATCAGATAGCCAATCTTTTTAATAGGGACAAATCAGTTGTTTCTAGACATTTAAAGAATATTTTTCGAGAAAAGGAGCTCCTCAAAAAATCAGTTGTTGCAAAAATTGCAACAACTGCCAGCGACGGAAAAACCTATAACATTGAGTACTACAACCTCGACGCTATCATCTCAGTCGGTTATAGAGTCAATTCTAAAAAAGCGACTCAATTCAGAATCTGGGCTACTCGGATTTTAAAAAACCACCTCGTGCAAGGATACACTGTCAATCAAAACAAACTTTTGGAAACGCGCAATAAACTGAATCAACTCCAAGAAACCATTCAATTCCTCCGGAAAAAATCAGAAAAAAAGAAACTTGAGAACCAAGGCAAGGAAATCCTCGCCCTGTTGTCGGATTACTCCAAAACCCTCTCTCTTTTGGAAAAATACGACAAACAAGAATTAAAAACGGTGAAAGGAAAGAAGGCGAAATTCAAACTAACCTGCCAAAAAACGCTGGAAATTATACAAGAAATAAGAAAAGATCAAAAAGGGGAGCTTTTCGGAAAACAATCCGGCAATAAGCTGGAATCCATAATAAGCAGCCTTTATCAAACCTTCAACTCCAAAGAACTTTACTCAATAATTGAAGCGAAGGCCGCTCATTTGCTATACTTGATAATAAAAGACCATCCTTTTGTTGACGGCAACAAGAGAATCGCCTCTTTCCTGTTTGTGTATTTTTTGGATAGCAATAACTACCTTTACCGCCAAACAGGGGAAAGAAAAATTAATGATAATGCTCTGACTGCTCTTGCGCTTTTGATTGCCGAAAGCAAACCCAAGGAAAAAGACCAATTAATTTCTCTAGTTGCGCAAATTTTAACTGATCCATAAAAACAAAACAACCGATAACTGATGACTATTATTCCTTACAAACCCAGAACACTACAAACTTTATAAACCTTACAAACTAAATTATCCTAAACTATACTTGACGATAATTGTGGATTATAACAGACCATAGTTTATAAAAATAAATGAATTTTTTGATGATTTGTTTCGGAAAGTTTACAATTTATATAGACTAATGGAAATAAAATTACAGAGTTAACTCTCGTAATTTTTATCAGCCTTCGGCTGGAATTCTACAATTAATTTTAATTTACAAATATGGCCAGGAGAAAAATCGAAGAAAGATTCACCCTGTTAAATAATTTTAAATTCAATTAACAGATGTTTTTTTATGTGTATGTGTTAAAGTCCAAAGCTGATAATAAGTTTTATACTGGATATACAAAAAATTTAAAATTAAGATTTGAGCTGCACCAAAAAGGAAAGATAAAATCGACTAGGAAAAGGAGACCGCTTGAATTAGTTTACTACGAAGCCTGTCTCAATCAACAAGATGCTACTCATAGGGAAAAATATTGAAAAAAATCCTGAATAACAGTAGTTGGTCGTTTTTTAATAATGGTTTATGAACCAATACTGGAAATTTAAAGGCATTGACAATCGTCTAATAATCGTCTATAATAAGACTATAAAGAATAATCAAAAAGCTTATGTTTAGGCCAAAATACGCCATTTCTAATCGGTTATTGGCTAATATTAAAAAAATAACTGAAATCATTTCCGATTTGAATAATCGCAATTTTTCTGATGTAATTTTAATGGAATTGGAAAAAAGAGCCCGCGAAATATCGGCTTTTTCTTCTACGAGCATTGAAGGAAATCCTTTGCCACTCACGGATGTTAAAAGGGTTCTTAAGAATAGGCCGGAGCATATTCGAGAGAGTGAAAAGGAAGTTTTGAATTACAACAAGGCTTTAGTCGAGTTGAATAATTTGATAAAAAATAAAAAACAAGTTTTCAATTTATCTTTGATTTTAGAAATTCAAAAAAATA
This sequence comes from uncultured Bdellovibrionales bacterium, assembly GCA_964393045.1. Classification (GTDB taxonomy): domain Bacteria; phylum Patescibacteriota; class Minisyncoccia; order Moranbacterales; family DUUL01; genus CAYMRZ01. The sequence goes on from CAYMRZ010000004.1 coordinate 25,245, forward strand.
TAACGGAAGAGTTGATTGAAAAACATCGCTGTGGCCAATTGAGACAAGAGCCGGTTTTTGTTAATAATCCCAAAACTCGACAAGTGGTTTATCTTCCGCCGGAACAAGCGGAAGTTTCAAAATTAATGAATGAATTGTTTGACTATATTGAAAAAAATAAAAACATAATCGATTCTTTGATTTTGGCGGGCATTTTTCACAAGCAATTTGTGATTATCCATCCTTTCGTGGATGGGAATGGGCGAACTGCTCGTCTTGCGACAAAAGTATTGTTGGCTAATATGGGACTTGATACATTTAATCTTTTTAGTTTTGAAAATTATTATAATAACAATGTGAGTAAATATTTTCAAAAAGTGGGTCTTGTTGGAAATTATTATGACATCAAGGACGAAATTGATTTTACGGCGTGGTTGGAATATTTTACAGATGGTCTCATTGATGAATTATTAAGAGTAAAAAAAGAATTGGAGCAAAGTGATATCTCTCCTAAAAAAGAGTTGAAAGAATATCACAAAAAGATTATTAGTTATATTAAAAAGCATGGCTATATCAGAGACAGAGATTATGCTAAAATAACCTTACGAGCCAAGCCCACAAGAAATCTTGATTTTAGAAAATTGATAAGTTTGGGAATCATTGAAAAATTCGGCAAAGGCAAAGCGACTTATTATAAGATGAAAAAATAGGTGTAGAATAAAATTACAGAGTTAACTCTGTAATTAATAAAAATTAAAATTCTATAAAAATATGGCTAGACGAAAAATCGAAGAAAGAAACATTAGGAAACTTTCCAGGGTAGGTGGAAATAAAACCTACAGCATTACTATCCCAATTGAATTGATTCGGGAGTTTGGTTGGTCTGAAAAACAAAAGCTAGTGATAAAGAAATATGGGAAAGACAAGATTTTGATTGAGGATTGGAAGGAATGATTTTTTAGAAAATAGATAAAATTAAACAGTAAAATATGCTTTTTAACTCTTTGGATTTTGCTATTTTTCTACCAGTTGCCTTTGCAATTTACTGGTTTATTGTTAACAAAAATTTAAAGCTACAAAATTTATTTGTTGTAATAATCAGTTACATTTTTTATGGTTGGTGGGACTGGAGATTTTTGTCTTTAATAGTGTTTAGTACACTAGTTGATTTTTTTGTAGGGCTTGGTCTTGAGAAACAAGAAAAACAAACCAAAAGAAAGTTTTTACTCCTAATAAGCATACTGGTTAACTTGGTTTTTTTAGGATTTTTTAAGTACTTCAATTTTTTTATTGATAATTTTACAATGGCCTTTTCTTTTTTCGGCGTAAGCCTAAGTTCGCGTTCATTAAATATTATTTTACCAGTCGGAATCAGCTTTTATACTTTTCAAACACTAAGCTACACCATTGACATTTATAGGCGCCAAATAAAACCCACTAAAAACTTCATTGCCTTCGCTGCTTTTGTGAGTTTTTTCCCTCAACTTGTAGCAGGTCCTATTGAAAGAGCCAAAAATTTATTGCCCCAATTTCTTTCAAATCGAAATTTTAGTTATGGGAAAGCAGTCGATGGAATGCGGCAGATTCTCTGGGGGTTATTTAAAAAAGTTGTAATTGCTGACAACGCGGCAGTATTTGCAAATCTTATTTTTAACAACTCAGCCGAATATTCAGGAAGCACGCTAGTTCTTGGCGCAGTCTTTTTTGCTTTTCAAATATATGGAGATTTTTCCGGTTATTCGGATATAGCTATAGGGGTATCACGCCTTTTCGGGTTTAATTTGATGCAGAACTTCAATTTTCCATATTTTTCAAGAGATATTGCGGAATTCTGGAGGCGATGGCATATATCGCTTTCCACTTGGTTTCGCGATTATCTGTATATACCGCTTGGAGGCAGCAGGGGAAGCAATTGGAAAAAAATAAGAAACACCTTTGCCATTTTTGTGGTAAGCGGATTTTGGCATGGAGCCAATTGGACATTTATTATTTGGGGAGCATTAAATGCACTTTTCTTTTTGCCTTTAATGTTAACAAAAAAGAACAGGAAAAATTTAGAAACCGTAGCACAGGGTAAATTATTTCCATCACTAAAGGAAATCATCTTAATGTTGACCACTTTCTGTTTGACTGTTTTTGCCTGGATATTTTTCAGGGCAGAAAATTTAGGGCATGCCTTGAGATATATAAAAGGAATATTTTCAAACAATCTTTTTTCTATGCCGAATATTGAAATTGGAGCAGGTCTAGCAATTATATTACTAATAGTGTTCTTTCTTTTAATAGAATGGTATGGCAGGGAACAGCAATATGCTATTGAAAAACTAGGATTGAAATGGAAGCGCCCAATGCGTTGGGCAATGTACGTATTTATAGTTTTTTTAATTTTGATATTTATGCAAACAGAGGAAACCCCTTTTATTTATTTCCAATTTTAAATTATGAAACAATTTCTCAAGACATTATTATTTTTTGGTATTTTTTTAGCAGTTCTGTATCCAATCTTTATTTTCTTTTGGGGGACTATTGTACCAAAAAGCTTAAGACCAAACTTAAACTACCCACTTGGTTCCTATGGACATATGTATTCCCGTATTTCGGAAATTAAAAACAAAGACTTTTCAAATATTGATGTGCTTTTTCTGGGATCCTCTCACTCATATCTCGGTTTTGATACAAGGATTTTCGAGGAAAACGGTATAGAGTCTTTTAATTTGGGCTCTAGTGCGCAAACACCTATTCAAACCAGATTATTATTAGAAAGATATCTGGACAAAATTGATCCTGAAATTATAGTTTATGAGGTTTATCCATTAACTACATTTGCCAGTGACGGAGTCGAATCTTCTCTTGATATTATAGCTAATGACAAGAATGACTTACATTCTTTGAAGATGGCTATTTCCGTAAATCATATAAAGACTTATAATGCATTAACATATGGGTATATGCGGGAGCTACTAAATCTCGATTCTTCTTTCGAGGAACCTAGAGTTAAAAGTGGCGATACATATATATCAGGGGGGTTTGTTGAGAAAAAGCTAAAATTTAATCAACAGGAGGAAATTTCTAGCCGAAATTTAAGCTTCAGAAGAAAGCAACTTGATGCTTTTAATGATGTGATTTCAATGATTAAAAAAAGAAACATAAAGCTTATACTAGTTCAAGTGCCTGTAACAAAGTCACAATATCAAAACTATGCTAGTAATAAAAAATTTGATAAAATGATGAATAAATATGCCACCTATTATAATTTTAATGAATTACTGGAACTAGATGACTCAAAAGATTTTCTTGATGCTCATCACTTAAATCAAAACGGTGTTGAAAAATTCAACGAAGCTTTTATTAAAAAAACTGATTTGGCACGCAAGGTTGATTCGAGTAATTATAAAAAATGAATAATTATATTCAAAAAATACCAAAAAAAATACTGCCCAAATTTATTTTAAAAAAAATTGAAGGCAAACAGGAACTTCAAAAGATTTTTTTTAATGTCAACTGGCTTTTATTGGACAAGCTGGTTAATATGGCAGTAGCACTTTTTGTTGGTGTATGGGTGATTCGTTATCTTGGGCCGGAACGGTATGGCATTTTAAGTTACGCATTGGCTGTGGCTGGTATTTTCGGCATATTTTTACAGCTTGGCTTGAAGAATATAAGTATACGAGAGCTTGTCAATAGGCATGAACGAAGAGGGGAGATAATGGGGACAGTCTTTGCTTTGAAGGTGGTGGGAGCTTTATTGGCCTTAACATTTTCTATTTCAACAGTTTTTTTAACAAAACCAGGTGACAGTCTAACTCTAACCATTGTGCTTATTGTTTCGCTAGCTTTCATATTTCAACCTACAGAAATAATAGATTCCTGGTTTCAATCTCAGGTTGCCTCCAAATATTCTGTTTATGCCAGAACTTCAGCTGTAGTTACAGGCGCCTTAATAAAAATTATATTGATTTTGCTTAATGCACCTTTGGTATTTTTTGCTTGGGCCTTTCTCATTGAAGTAATTGTACTTTCAACTGGCCTTCTGGCTATTTATCTAAAGACCAAAGAGAGATTGAGTTCTTGGAGTTTTAATTTTGATGTTGCAAAAAGATTAATGGGAGATGCTTGGCCAATGTTCCTGTCTGCTGTGTCAGTAGTTATTTACATGAAAATAGATCAGGTTATGATAGGGAATATGCTTGATAATGATAAGCTGGGGCAATATTCGGCAGCAGTTAAGTTGAGCGAGTTTTGGTATTTTATTCCAATGATGATTTCGGGTTCAGTTTTCCCGGCGATATTGTATGCAAAAAAGACGAGTCGAGAGACATATTTTAAAAGGTTGCAATATTTATATGATATTTTGGTTTGGATTGCAATTATGATTGCAATTTTAGCAACCTTCCTTTCTGGTCCGGTAATTAATTTTTTGTATGGTCAAGAGTTTCCGCAATCTGCTTCAGTTTTAGCTATTCATATTTGGGCAGGAGTGGCCATTTTCATAAATGTGGCAAGCAACAAGTTTTTAATTGCTGAAAATTTAACCAAAATAAGTTTTTACAAATCTCTAGTTGGTGCTATTATAAATATAATTTTAAACGTGTTATTGATTCCAGTGTTTGGAATTAATGGAGCAGCGTTAGCAACTCTTATTTCTTATGTGGCTGTAGTAATTTTTTTGTTTATTCCTAAGAGATCAAGAATAAGCGCTAAATTATTTTTTAATTCTTTTAATATTATTAGGATTATGAAATATACTTATAAGTTAATTAAATAAAGAATGAAATTATTAATTTTGGGCTTAGATGGAGGAGATTTAAAAGTTTTGGAAAAGTTTAATATGCCATTTTTGC
>CAYMRZ010000005.1:0-21726 GCA_964393045.1 uncultured Bdellovibrionales bacterium
AAAAATAATTATTTAATAAAATAAAAAATAAAAATGAAAAAAATAAATTTAAGAGCGGATAAATTTAAAACACAAAAGAAAAAAGGAGGTGCCGGAGTAATTTTTTTTGGCAGTTTAATACTTTTTGTCAGCCTTGCTTTCTATGGCTGGTTTTATTTTCAAAATAAGAAAGTAGAAAACGAGATAACTTCCGCTAAGAAAAAAATAACTCAGGAAAGAAAAGACATTCAGGATATTGATTTTGGGAAAGTTTATAATTTTGAAAAAAGATTAATCAGCCTTGAGAACCAAATGGCTGGGTTTATTGATAAAAGCTCAAGTTTCAATAAAATTGCGGCAGCCACTTTCCCGGAGGCTTACTTCAACAGCATGAAAATTGCCAGTGGGGATTTTACAGACAGCTATGAAGCTACGTTGTTGGTTCCTGATTTATTATTTTTAGCAAAACAGGTGAAAGCTTATGAAACAGTTGACGGCATAACCAATCTTGATTTTGGGGAGATCTCTTTTACTGATAATGCGGTATCTACTAATTTAAAATTTAATTTGACCTCCCAAGATACGCAAAGCATAGAAACTAGGGAAGAATCCAATGCAAAAAATAACTAAACATTATAATCAACCTTTAATAAAATAAAAATTATAAACAAAAAATGAAAGTAAAACTCCTATTTGTTCCTATGGCAATCGTAATAAGTGTTGTTGTTTCCATTTGGATGACAAAGCCGACCTATGATTCATTGAAATCAAATAAAAATGAAATAAAGAAAATAGAAAAAGAATTGGCGACAGTGAGTCAGCAAAGGCAGGCTATGCAACAGGCGAAAAGTTCCTATGAAAGCTTGGACAGCGACCAAAAATTAATAGACAATGCCCTGCCTGAAGAAAAAAATCCAGAAGATTTATATGCAGAGCTTGTCAGTAAGCTAACTGAAGCGAATTTTTTTACTAACAAAATAAGCTTCAGTACGCCCAAAGAAGTTAAAAAAACAAAAAATGCGCAAGATTCCCAGTCTGGTTTTATAGACACGGTGGCAGGAAACAATTCAAGCAAAAAAGGGGAAGAATCTGAGGTGCTTCACCAAAATCAGTTAAATGAATTTTCTATTACTTTAGACGGCATTGGAGGGTATCCTGAATTGCAAGAATTAATTGCATCTATCTATGCAATGAATAGATATATAAAGATTTCTTCTTTGGAAATAACCAAGGCAGTAAAAAATGAAGAAGAGAATCCAGAAGCTAATCAGAATAACGGCCTGCTTCAAATAAAAATTATCACCAACGGCTATTTTGAAAGGCCTGAAGATTCCCAGCAGGTAGTTAAGCTGGCTTCAACAAAAAATTATGTAATGAAGGGCCTTATGAGCGGTCAGGTAAATATGGATATTATAGAGAAATATAAACAACGTCGAACCATGGTACCTTTTAATTTCCCTTTTACCAATGAAGGAGTGGGCAAAACAAATCTTTTTGTTAGGTAGTGAAAATAAAAAATAATTTAATCTCGAGTTAAAATATGGGTGAATTTATTATTGCCAAAGATCATAACAAGAACTGGGAAGAGCAAAAAATTTCTGAGAAAATATCAAGGCTTGTTCCAATAAGTTCTATAGAAAAATATAAGTTTATTCCCTTTGCTGAAACGGGGGAGTGTATTGAGGTTGCAGTAGTTGACAAAGATGACATCAACACAGAGAATGCCTTGGATTTTTTTTCCAGAAAATTAGATAAAAAGATAAAGCTTTATGAAATAAATGAGGAGGTTTTTAATGTTTTATTAAGGAAAGTAAAAAATCCAAAATTTGAAATAGATAAGGCAATAGAGAAATATGAGGAGAAAGAAGAAGCGGAGGAAAAAGTTAAAAAACCAAGAAAGAAAAAAGAGAAAGTTTCTATCATTCAAGAAGCGCCGGTGGCTAAAATGGTGGAAGTAATATTAAAAAACGCCATAGACGGCAACGCAAGTGACATTCACATAGAGCCCATTGAAGACAAGGTCCGGGTAAGATATAGAGTTGACGGTGTTCTTTACAGCAGTATTTATTTGCCCAAAAAGGTGGGCCCAGCGATTGTTTCTCGCGTAAAAATTTTGTCTAATTTAAAAATAGATGAAAGAAGGAAGCCGCAGGACGGAAGATTTCGCATTGAAGATATTGGCAAGCAAATTGATTTTCGAGTTTCCACTTTTCCGGTAGCTTACGGAGAAAAGGTTGTCTTAAGGATTTTAGATAAAAGCCAAGGTTTAATTAAGCTTAGCAATTTAGGGCTAGAGGGAAGAAATATCAAAACCCTCAAAGAAACCATTAAAGAACCTTATGGCATTATTTTAGTAACAGGTCCCACGGGAAGCGGAAAATCAACCACTCTCTATTCAATTTTAAAAATTTTAAATAAAGAGGGAGTCAATATTGTGACATTGGAGGATCCAGTAGAATATATGATAGAAGGTGTTAGCCAATCGCAAGTTAAGCCTCAAATTGATTATACTTTTGCTTCCGGCTTAAGAAGTATCCTAAGGCAAGATCCGGATATTATTATGGTAGGAGAAATTCGTGATTCAGAGACGGCTGAATTAGCTATTCATGCTGCTCTTACAGGACATTTAGTTCTATCAACGCTTCACACTAATACGGCTATCGGCGCAGTTCCTCGAATGATTGATATGGGAGTTGAACCTTTTCTGTTATCTTCCTCTTTGCGGTTAGTGATTGGGCAGAGGTTAGTAAGAAAAATTTGCCCTAACTGCAAGAAAGAAAAAAAAGAAATTCCTTCTCCAATTTCAGAGATGATTAAAAGAGAATTAAGCCGGGTGAAAAAGGAAAGATTACAGGAAAGCGGCATTTTAAGCAAAGATGGGAAGGCGGATATAAAATTATTTAAAGGGGAGGGATGCGCCCATTGCATGAGAACAGGAATGAAAGGCAGGGTTGGCATATATGAAGTTTTAGAGATAGATGATAAAATTGTTAATTTAATTGAGACTGGAAAAGGAGAAGAGGGCATTGAAAAAGCTGCTTATGAATATGGTTTCACAAAAATGAAATTTGATGGTATAGTTAAGGCATTAAAAGGTATTACTACCATAGAGGAAGTGCAAAGGGTCACTGAAGATGAAAGCGAGGAGGAAGTAATCCAAGCTAAAGGAGAAAAATAATTAAATAAAAAATATGGAAAAACAGAAAGTATTAATTGCAGAAGACGACGTTTTTATTTCTGAAATGTATAACACTAAAATGTCAGAAGAAGGCTTTGCCGTTTTAACTGCCAATGACGGAGAAGAGGCTTTAAATATAATCAAAAAAGAAAAACCAGAGGTAATATTGCTCGATATTTTAATGCCAAAAATTGATGGCTGGGATGTTTTAAAAAAAATAACTTCTGATAGTAACTTAAAATCAAAATCAGTGGTTATTATGCTTACCAATTTAGGAGAGGAAGCTAATGTCAAAAAAGCGGAAAAGCTGGGGGCGGATGATTATTTAATAAAATCATTGCATACGCCGGAAGAAGTTGTTAATAAGATAAAAAATTTATTGGATAATAAATTTAAAAAATAAAATATGGACTCACAAATTGTTCAAAAATATGAAAAATACCTTGAGTTAGTAATTAGCCAAAATGGTTCAGATCTTCATATGTCGGCTGGCAATTATCCGGCTATTCGCGTTGATAGCAATCTTATGCAATTAGACAAGGAAAGTATTATTTCCGCCAAGGAAATGGAAGCATTAGTTGATTATTTATTAAATGAAGAAAGAAGGGCGAAATTAAAAAAAGATAAGCAGATAGATTTTTCTCTGGAAGGCAAGGGAGGAATAAGATTTCGAGCAAATATTTTTTATCAAAAAGGCCTTCTAAGTTTTTGCGCTCGATTAATTCCGGAGAAAATTAAAAATTTAAAGGAATTGAGTTTGCCGGAAAATCTTTATGATTTTACCAAGAAAAGGCAAGGCCTTTTTTTAATCACCGGTCCCAATGGCCACGGGAAAACTACTGCTTTGGCAGCCCTAATCAACCATATAAATAAAAATAAAAGGAAGCATATTATTACCATTGAAGATCCTATTGAATATGTTTTCAAAAGCGATAAGAGTATTGTAGCGCAAAGGGAGATATATCAAGATGCTAATGATTTTCATGGTGCCCTAGAATCGTGTTTTCGAGAAGATGTTGATGTGATATTAGTAGGGGAAATGCGTGACTTGGAAACTATTTCTACGGCGATTACTGCTGCGGAAACAGGGCATTTAATTTTTGCTACCCTGCATACCAATGATGCCTTTCAGACTATAGACCGCATTATTGACATTTTTCCTGCTAACCAGCAGAATCAGATACGCTACCAGTTAGCCAATGTGCTTGGCGGCATACTTTCCTTGAGATTATTATCAAAAGTAGGCGGAGGCCGAATTCCAGCTTATGAGATTTTAATTAAAAATAGAGCTGTTGAAAATTTAATTAGGCAAAATCAAACTCATCAGATTCCGATGATTATCGATACATCTTTGGATGACGGTATGTTAAGTATTAACCGTTCATTGGCGCAGCTTGTGAAAAAAGAACTGGTTAGATTGGAAGAAGCAGAAAGTTTTGCAACTGACCATAGTTCTTTTAAGCTATTATTAGAAGAATAAAAAAATAAATAATAAAAAAATAAAATGAAATTCAAATATGAAGCGGTAAATAAAAAAGGTGAGACTCAAAAAGGCTTTATAGACGCGCCGACGAAAAGCAAGGCTATAGAAATTTGCATAAATAATAATTTGAAAGTAACTAGTATAAAAGAAACAGAAGCCGGCATGCTCTTGCTGAGTGTCTTAAAGTTTTGGGAGGGAGTCAAAGCAAAGGAATTTGTAATTTTTTCCAGGCAACTGGCCACCATGATTGATGCTAAAGTGCCGTTGATTTCTGCCTTGCATTCCATTGCGGAGCAAATGGATAACAGGTTTTTCGCTATGAAGATAAGAAAAATTATCGTTGATGTGGATGGCGGCTCTTCTTTTTCTGAGGCGCTAGGAAAGCATCCTGATGTGTTTTCTAAATTTTATGTGAATATGGTAAAAGCAGGGGAAGTTTCAGGATCCTTACAGAAGAATTTAAACAATCTTGCTGATAATATTGAAAAAAATTATGAATTGACCTCCAAATTAAAAGGAGCTATGTATTATCCGGCTTTTATTTTTTCTGCCATGGTGGTAGTGGGCTTTGCTATGATGGCTTTTGTTATGCCGAAGTTATTGGAAATTTTAGAAGAATCCAATGCTGAATTGCCGCTTCAAACAAAAGTATTAATAGCAGTGAGCGGCTTCATGGCCTCTTATTGGTGGGCGGTAGCTATTGTGTTGATCGGAGCTGTTATCGGTTTCATATATTACATTAAAACAGAAGATGGCAAAAGAGAGTTTGATCAAATAGTGATAAAACTTCCCATTGTGGGAAGGATTTTGAATAATATTTATATCGCTCGATTTGCAGAAAATTTGTCCACCTTAATACAAAGCGGTCTACCTATTACGACAGCGCTAATGATTACTTCTGACGTAATCGGCAATGAGGTTTACCGTTCTATTATTCGGGAAGCGGCGGAAGAAATAAAAAAAGGCGGTGAAATCTCAGAAGTTTTGGGCCAGTATGAGCTAATTGATCCCATTGTGGTGCAGATGACTAAGATCGGGGAAGAAACAGGGCGGATAGATATGACTTTGCAGAAAGTTACCTCCTTTTATATTAAAGAATCTGAAAATATGGTAAAAAATTTCTCTTCCTTGATTGAGCCGGTAATTATGGTAATATTAGCCGTAGGAGTGGGAATATTGGTTTCCGCCGTGCTATTGCCGATTTATCAGGTAGCGACGTCGATTAAGTAGAATTCTAAATTCTGAATTTAAAATTTTGAATGAATTTTGAATTATTGAATTTTTAAGCATAAATGGGAATTAAGAATAAAATTTATGATCTTGAAGAAAGAACGGCGAAATTTGGAGAAAATATAATTATTTTTTGTAAATTGATAAAATTAGATAATTACAATAAATCAATTATCAATCAGTTGATAAGATCCGCCACTAGTATAGGTGCTAATTATATGGAAGCTAATGGTGCCAGTTCTAAAAAAGATTTTAAGAATAAGATACATATTTGCAAAAAAGAAGTTCAAGAGATAAAGCATTGGTTGAGGATGATTTCAGTCGCTTGTCTAGAAGTGAAAAGTAAAGCAAGGAAGTTATGGCTTGAAGTGGAAGAATTAACTTTAATTTTTGGAAAAATTGTTTCTTCGTCAAAATAATTTCTATTAAGCAAAATTCAAAATTAATTCATTATAATTTCAATCAAAATTCAGAATTCTAAATTCAAAATTTATATTCTAAACTAGAAAGGCAGGTGCAATAATGAAAAAAATATTAAATAAAAAGATCATGCCTGTCGGCAGACAGGGCTTTACTTTAGTTGAATTGCTTTTGGTGATTGCCATTATCGGTATTTTAGCTGCGGTGTTGTTTGTTTCTTTAGGCAAGCAGCGTGAAAGGGCGAGGATGACCACTTTCAAAGAAAATATGCGAGGTTTAGTGACGGCGGCTACCGCCTGCAAAGACGGAGGCGGTTCTATTATAGCTAGCGATGATGGCAGCGTAGCTGCCACTGGAGCAAACCCAGTTTGTATTGGTGGGGGCACAGATATTGACAATGTGCCAGAAATTGGACAATGTGACGGGAATGGCAATGTTACTGTAAGTGTTACTGATCCGAATTCTGATAATTGGGGGATAACAGCGAATTGTACAAAAGAAACAGGAACTTGTGACGCAGTTTGCAATGTAAATGGTTGCGAATTTACCAATTGTGAATAATTCTAGGTTTTTGGGCGGGTTAACGGCCCAAAAACCTTGATGCTGGAGTGCCCGAATTTAATTATTTTCTCCTTTTAAAAGTGGGGAATAGAGGGTCTTAGAAGATCGGAATAAATTTCGGGCCTTCAAGCATTAGTTTGGCTTATTAGGATTTAGCTAGCTAGGTTGTTGGAAAAAAAGATGGAAGTTTTAGGATATTAAAGGCAAATCTTAATTAGCTAAATAATTGATTCCTAAAAAGCTAATATAATTTTTAAAAATTATTCGTTAAATTCAAAAATTAAAAATTTTAATGGTATGCCGAAATTCAAAAATCGAAAAAAATTAATCAAGAGCCAGAAAAAACCTAAAATAAAAAAGGAGCATTTCGAAGTGGTTTTAGAAGATATTAATTCTAAATTAGATTTTTTAGTCGAGGGCCATCAGGCGCATAGTGAAAAATTTGAGCAAATTGATGAGCGATTTAATCAGATTGACAAAAAGTTTGATCAAGTTGATTTAAGATTTATGCAAATTGATGAGCGTTTTGAGCAAATCGATAAACGTTTCAAGCAGATTGATGAGCGTTTCGAGCAAATTGACAAAAATTTTGAATTTGCTTTTGATCATCTGTCTAATATTGAAGATGAATTAACGGAAATAAAAAATGAAATAAAAGGCATCAAGAAAGAAAAAGCGGATAAAAAGGAAGTGCGGGCATGGATAATTCAAATTGAAAAGCGAGTGAAAGTGCTGGAGAGGAAATTGGCAAGAAAACAAGCTAAGGCAAAAGTTAAAAATAAATAATTTAATATAAATATAATAATTTTTAATCAAATTAAAAAAATGAAAATGAAAACCAATCAAGTCCGCCTCTCCGGCGGATCGCCAAGGAGGCGACTACAAGCTAGCAAAGGCTTTACCCTAATTGAACTATTATTAGTAATTGCCATCATCGGTATTTTGGCTGCTGCTATCTTGGTCGCTATCAGTGGACAAAGAGAGAAAGCGAGAAGAGCGAGAGCAATGGAAACAGCGAGATCAGTAATGCCTTACTTGGTAGAATGTTATATGACGAAAGGTGAAGCTGGTCTTAATAATCCAAGTAGTAGTACCACAGGAGGAGGGGCAGTTTGTACCAGTAGTAGTTCCATAGTCTGGCCTGATTTGACTGGAACTGATTGTACCTGGGGTAATCCTGGAAGCGGAGAGGTAGTAATTACTTGTGATGCGGGAGATATAACATGTGATTATGGAGAAGATGGCTCTTGCGAATAAAATAAATTTGTTTAATTTTTAGGTTAGATTGTTACATTGCTACATTGATAAATTGTTGAATTGCTAGAAAAAAAGATTTAAGGTTTAGGATTTAAGAATAAAGATAAAAAAAGTAAATCAGTCCCGGTAGTATAAACCTTCGGTTTAACTACGGGATAAATCATCAGGAAATTAGTCATCAGTTGTTAGTCAATGGTCATTTAATTCAGTCATTGGTTTCGGCAATATAAGTGTTTGGCTTAACTATGGGATAAATTATCGGTAATCAGTAAATCAGTATAACCAGTTCCGGTAGTATAAGCTCTTGGCTTAACTACGGGATAAATAATTAGTAATTAGGACAAAGAATAAGACTTTTTTTAAAAAAAATTATTCATTAAAGAATTATTTTGAAATTTAAAATTAAAAATTTAAAATTTTCCTCTAACGCAGCTCCTGCCCAAGACAGATTGGCTAAAAGCCAAAATCAAGCTGATGGAACTAGCAAAGCTAAGCCAGCCCGCTTCGTTGGCGGGTCGTCAAAAAAGCAACTACTCACTACTCACTACTCACTACTCACTAGCAAAGGCTTTACCCTAATTGAACTATTATTAGTAATTGCCATTATCGGTATTTTGGCGGCGATTATTTTTGTGGCAGTCGGTAATCAAAGGCAGAAAGCCCGGGTGAATGCCGCTTTGCAGGCAGCCGAAAGCACTCAGCCAATTGGCCGAGAATGCTATTTTCGCTTGAAAGGTATTAATTTACCGAATGATGCTGAAAGCCCTGATAATGAAATTTGCCAATTTTCCCATGCAGAATGGCCGGCCATGAATGGACGGGATTGCAGATATGCTACTACGGATGACGGAGTGCTTCACACTACCTACAACATAGAATGTCCGGATGCCGGTAAAAGAATAGAATGCGGAGTGGACCCCGCTAATGCGGGATGTGAGATAGAGGACATGTTGTAGATAAAGTTAAAAGATTAAAAAGTTGGGAAATTTGAAAATATGAAAGTTAGTCATCAGGGATCAGTCATCGGTCATCAAAATGAATTAGAAAGTATAAAAATTTATAAAGTTTAAAAGCGAGAAAAAGATATTAAAATATTAAAATATTAAGATGTTAAGATATTTTAAAATAATTGTTCCATTGCTGTATTGCTAAATTGTTTAGAAAAAATATTAAAATTTCCAGCCCAAGGTTGGTCCCTGCCTTGTCGGCAGACAGGCGACTCCGGCGGAAAAATTTATCATTTAAAATTAAACAAGACTAACATGAGAAAGAAAAACATTACTAAAATTATAAAAGGCTTTACTTTGATTGAAATGCTTTTAGTGATTGCCATTATTGGCATTTTAGCCGCGGTCGTTTTTGCCATGATCGGCAACAGCGATAACTCCAAAAGAAAAGCGGCGCTTTCCACCGCTCGCAGCGTCCTGACTTATGTGCAGGAGTGCTATTTTAATAAAAATACTTTAAATGCACCTACTGATGATGACAATAAAGGTACAGATAGTGGCGATATAATTTGCGATGATACAATTACTGAGTGGCCGGAATTAAGTGTGGAAGAGTGCAGTTATAATATCACCGGAGATTATACTTATGAGGTGCAATGTGGAGGCGGAATAGGAAACATAGAATGTGATGCCGAAAATGGAACATGTGTAGAAGATTATTAGAATGATAGTTATTCCATTGTTTTATTGCTAAATTACTGAAAATAATTTAAAAATTATCTTTAAAAAATATGAAATTTGATTTAAAATTTAAACAAGCCAATAAAGCCTGCCCTTGCGACTCGCTTCAATTCGAAAAAGCGGGCGGGTCGCCAAAGAAGCGGCTAACCACTACTCACTACTCACTAAAAACTAATCAAGGTTTTACCTTAATAGAAATGTTGTTGGTGATTGCCATGATTGCTATTCTGGCTTCTGCTATCTTGGTGGCCATTTCTGCCCAGCGGGAAAAAGCCCGCATTTCCAAGGTAGTATTGGAACTCTCCGGTGCCATTCAGCCGATAATGATGTGCTTTTCAGATGGAGGGGAAATAAATTCTCCGCCAGATCCAACAGAAGCAATATGTGAAATAGAACCAGGTACTCTTGATTCTTCTTATGGAACTTGGCCGGAGCTACCTGCCGATTGGTCTTATGGGACTTTTGATTTTTCTAGTAGCGCAAGTTGGAATTATCGAGCTTCAAGTAATGATGATACTAGCACTGTAGCATGTAACAGTACCGATTCTAAATGCGAAGAGCAATAATTTTTTTAAATGACACTTTTTTACTATTTTTTCATCTTCGCTCTGGGGATCTGTTTCGGCAGTTTTTTGAATGTTTTGGTGGACCGCGGGCAGAAAGGCAGAAGACTTTCCGGTTTTTCCCAGTGCGATTTTTGCGGTTATCAATTGAAATGGTTTGACAATCTTCCCATTGTCAGCTTTTTTATTTTAAAAGGAAAATGCCGAAAATGCCGGAAAAAATTATCCTGGCAATATCCGGCAATTGAAGCGGCGCTGGGGTTTTTATTTTTATTGGCAGCTTTTCAGGCCGGAATGCCGGATTTTTTAAGCGGCCTGTCCCAAGGATTTTTTGATTACCGGTTTCTGGTTGACATTATCTTTTATTTTTTTATAGTTTTCATTTTTCTGGCGATTTTTTTATGGGATTTGAAATATATGATTATTCCCAATAACCTGGTGGTTTTGGCCGCTGTTGCAGCAGTCCTATATGCCATTTGCCAATTTTTCATCTCCGACTGTTCAATTTTAAATATCCGCTGCGCCATTATCTCCAATTTAATCGGCGGAGTAATCACCTTTTTGTTTTTCTACTTGATGTTTTATTTCTCCAAAGGCAAATGGATTGGAGGCGGGGACGTAAAACTGGGTTTTTTAATCGGTTTCCTGGTGGGCTGGGAAAAAGTTTATTTGATGCTGATGGTTTCTTATTTGCTGGGGGGAGCAGTGGCAGTTTTTCTGCTCTTGAGAGGAAAGAAAAAAATGAAATCCCAGATCCCTTTCGGCCCCTTTTTATTAATAGGCTGCTTGATAACCTTTTTTTGGGGACAGGAAATTTTAAATTGGTATTATGGATTAGTGTTGTAAAGTTTATAAAGTTAAAAAGTTTGTAAAGTAGAGCCCACCAGAGGCGGATCAGCCTTAGGCTGAAAAGTTCGGAAAGTTAAAAAGTTTGTAAAGTGGAGAACCTATCATTAATAGTATAAAATTAATTACAGAGTTAACTCTGTAATTATTATCAGCCTTGGCTAAAAGTCAATTTCTGGCAAGCGGGATAAATCATCGGTAATCAGAATAAAGGCTTATTTTGAGAATATAAATTGTTGCATTTTTAAATTATTATTTTTTATGTTATAATTTTATTGTTTGAAAATATAATTGTGTTATAATTTATTTAGGTTTAAAATAGAGAAAAGAAAATTTTTTCTGATATAAAATGAAAAACAAAAAATCAAAACTTAATAAAACTAGCCAAACTCGTCTCTACGGCTTGTCTCGATTCAGAGAAGCGGGCGGGTCGTCAAAGAAGCGGCTACCCACTACCCACTACTCACTAAAAACTAAGAAGGGTTTCACCTTAATTGAACTGCTGATTTCTTTGGCAATGATTGCCATTATTACCGGAGCGATGCTTTCGATAGTAAGCTTTTCCGGCACCCGGCACAGCCTGACCTTGGAGGCCAACAAAGTCTTGGCAGCGGTGCGTTCTGCCCAAAGCTATTCTCTGGCTACTCCCAACAATGAAAAAGAAAAAATTTGCGGTTTTGGATTTGAGGCAGTGGATGGCGGTTCAGACCCTGATAGCTACAAAGTTTATTATATTTATTATACCGGGGAGGATGCAGATATTAATTCCTGTAAAGCGCAACTGAGGAGCTCAAACCTTAATTCTTATTATCATAGATCAAAAGAAGGCGCTCCTCCAGAATGGCAGGAGCAATATGAATTGGCAGAAGGGATAAGTTTTTCTGATGGTGCAGGAGAAACAATTTTTTTTAGTGTGCCTTATGGGGAGGTTTATAAGAATGGAGATGAATTAGGAGAGGGGGCAAATTCGGGAAATGATAGTCAAGTTTATGAGATTGAAACTACGGATTCAGGTGATGATGGAGAAAAAACCATTACTATTAATAAATATGGGAAAATAGATATGAACTGAAAGCACTCAGTGTTTTCAAATTACAAATTTTTAATTTTACCTGTCTGTCGGCAGACAAGAATTTCAAAATAATTTCTAATGATTTAATTTTTAATGCAGAAGGGAAAAGTTGTTATATTGTTTTATTGTTAAATTGTTTAAAAAAGAATCACGAATTATGAATCATGAATTAAGAATAATGAAAAAGCTGAAAATAAAACCTAATAAAGTTTCCGCCCAAGGCGGATTGGCTAAAAGCCAAAACCAAGCTAGCCCAGCTAATCAAGCCAGCTCCGGTTTTACTTTGATTGAGATTTTGATTGTGGTGGTAATTGCGGTGATAGTCTTTATTGCGATGTACAGTTTTTATGCCAGCACTATCAAATTCGACACAGAAAGCCGTTATGAAATCATTGCTTCCAACTTGGCGCAGGAAGGAGTGGAATTGTGCCGAAACGGGAGGGATAATGAAATTTTACAAGAAGGCAATTTAGATAACTTCGACAAAAACAAATGTAAAGCCGGTCCCGATGGAATTGATGGTGATCAATTGGATGGAACGATTTTCAATAGGCAGTGTGGTGTAAGTGATATTAGTGGTGGTAGTAATGAGAAGTTTCTTGTCGAATGCACTGTCACTTGGGACAGTTTTGCCTCCAAAGGAACCTTGCAACGCTCAGTGGAGGCTACTAGTGTGTTGACGAATTGGGCGGAGTGATAATGATAGTTGGAAAGTTTGTAAAGTTAAAAAGTTTATAAAGTTAGGCCGCCTTCATCCCGAATACTCGAGACTACGGCGAGCCAAGAAAAGTTTATAAAGTTAGAAAGGTGAATCAGTCATTAGTGAATCGGTAATTAGTCCCGGTAGTATAAGCCTTCGGCTTAGCTACGGGATAAATCATCAGTAAATCAGTAATTAGTAAATTAGTAACTAGTAATTAGGACAAAGAATAAGATTTAGGATTTAAGAAAAAAATAATTGTTACATTGTCGCATTACTAAATTGTTTAAAAAAAGATAAATTGTTATATTGCTACATTGTTTTATTGTTAGTTTAAAAAAGTAAAAAGCAAATATGGGAAAAAACAGAAAAAATAAAAGGCGACTACAAACTACAAACTATAAACTAAAAACTAGTAAGGGTTTCACTTTGATTGAGATTTTGCTTTCTCTGGTAATTTTGTTTTTGATTTTAGGCGGGATTACTTTATTCACAGTGCGGACCTTGCAAGCTTATACCAAATCCCGGGCGATGCAGAATGCGCTGGAGAATGCCCGGTTTGCCATTGAATCTTTGAGCAAAAAGATAAGAACTAGCCATGACATTGCTCCCTCAGGTGGTTTTCCTACGAGTAAAATTGAATTTGATGATAATGTCCCGCCTAATGATCATTATATTTATGAGTTCACAAGTAATGAATTACAGTTAAATGGTACATCCCTTGTCGGCGGTAGCGATACCAATATAACTGTTACAGGAAATTTTAATGGAAGAACCACTGATTTAGGTGAAAACAGGAGAGGCTATGTGACAATCACCATTAACATAGAATATGATCCCGGTGGTGGCGAAGGCACACCGGCGGAGAAAGACCAAGCAACCATCCGCTCCACAGTTTCCTTGAGGGATTATGGGGGAGATAATCCGTAGGATTGGGAACGGTATCAGCAGCTAGAGGAAGTGGAAAGTTTGTAAAGTTAGAAAGTTTGTAAAGTTTGTAAAGTTAGAAAGTAAAAAAAGTAAATCAGTCCTGGTAGTATAAGCCTTCGGCTTAACTACAGGATAAATAATTAGTAATAAAGAATAAGACCTTTTTAAAAAAATTATTCATTAAAAAATTATTTTGAAAAAGATAAATTGTTATATTGTTAAATTGTTTCATTGTCACAAAGAAGAATTAAGATTTAGGATTTAAGATTTAAGAATGAGAAAACTACCAATAAAAAATAAACAAGCTTTTGCCCAAGGCGGATTGGCTAAAAGCCAAAACCAAGCTAGCCCAGCTAATCAAGCCCGCCTCTACGGCGGGTCGCCGAAGAGGCGACTACAAGCTAACCAATGCGGTTCGGCTTTGATTTTGACCATGGTGATTACAGTTACCGCTTTATTTATAGTGGGTTCTATCTCCGCAGTTTCCATCCTGGAAGGCAAAATGAGCCATAAGGCCCGCCATTCCACTCCGGCTTTGCAAAAAGCCGACAGCGGCCTGGAAATTGTTTTGGGGCAGCTCAATGGTTTAAGCGGAAATGCCACGGTTAAGGAAATATGCAAAGGAACAGCAACAATAGATTCAATTGGTACTTGGAATTCAGATAATTATTGCGATTTAAGCGATGAAAGCTCTGTGGAAGCCAGGGTATATTTTATTGACGATAGTAATCAAATTATCACAGTTAGCAGTAAAACCTTTGTGGATATAAAAGCGGTTCGTTCTGTTGGCATAGAAGAAATAAATTCAGATGAATATGTAACTCGTACTTTGCAGGCTGATTTAGACACTACTCCTTGAGTATTACTGTGCTGAGTAAAATAATCTGAATTCCACAGGGACTGTTTGCTTTTTTGGAAAATGTTTTACAATAAGGATAGTTTAAAATATTATATAAAAAATAAAAAAATAGAAAGGCAGGTGAAAAAATGAAAATCAAAACAAACAAAAAAGGTTTTACCTTAATTGAATTGTTAGTGGTAGTGGCCATTATTGGAATTTTGGCTGGAATTGTCCTAGTAAGCCTCAACAGCGCCCAGGAGCGCTCCAAAAAAGCCTCTTTGCAGTCAACCCTTTCTTCAGTTATGCCGGTGGCCTCTATGTGCATAAATGACAATGGCACCATTCAGTCTCCTACTAGTAATACTACTGGCGGAGGCAATGTTTGTAGTTTAGCTGATATAGCGGAAACTTGGCCGAGTTTAGCGGAGGCAGATTCCAGTTATCAGTATATGACCGTCAGTGATGCCACTATTTCTGCTGGAGACGGAACCGATACTATTGTTAGCTGTAATGTTTCTACTACCAGCTGTACTCTTCAATAATCTCTGTATATTTGCAAATATACGCTATAGCGTATGGGGATTATGCCGGGCTCCTTTTAGGAGCCCGGAGTTTTTAATTTCCAATTTCCAATTTTTAATGAAATTGAAGCCCGGAATTTTTAATTTTAAAATAATGTTATAGTTTCAAATTTTTCAGCCAGAAACTGATCCGCCTTGGGCGGAAATTAGTTTTCAAATGTCTAATTTTTAATTCTTAGTAAATTAGGAACCCCGAGTGTGTCCCAGCCATACGACGGGATAAATTGTTTAAAGTGCAGCAAGTATAAAACAATAAAGGAATAAACAAAAAACACCTCTTAAGTCCCCTCCTCAGATGAGGAGGGGAAACAGGGGGAGGTTGATTCTTCAGAAAAAAGATATGACCCATCCCAAATTTTTAATTTTTCGATAAAGCGGGTTTTTAAAATTTTTTTGACAAAATTTTAAAATAATGTCATAATATATTTGTTCAATTTTAAACAGCTACGCTGTTTTTCGTTCATTCAAAAACGGTGAGGAAAGTCCGGACGCCTAGCCAGTGCAAAGCACTGGAATAACCAATAATCAAGCAACGATAATCAAACAAATTATAATAAACAAATTTAGAATTTAAAATTTAGATTTTGTTTGGAAATTGGAAATTGTAATTTGGAAATTCCACTGCTTTGCAGTGGCAATGATAGTTGGTAACGCCAACCGGTCTCGAGTCCTTGGGATCAGGGAAAGCGCCGCAGAGACAATACTAGCCGATGCGCAGCATCGGAATAACCAATAACCAAGAAGCAAGACACAAACGATTAACTAAAGAACAATAACCAAAATTTTAAAATTTGTTTATTGAAATTTAGAATTTGTTTGGTTATTGTTTCTTGTATCTTGGAAATTCCGCTGCTGTGCAGCGGTAAAAGGTGAAAAGTGTTTTGGTGTTTCCGTTTAAGCGGAAGCTACAAAACTCGGTTGTTAGCGATAGCAATCCGTCCCTAAACCATTTTGGTTCAGGGCAGTGGCAAGCCCTATCTGGCGCAAGGCCGTATTCCTAATGCTTCGCATTAGAATTTTTAATTCTAAATTTTTAATTTTAAAATAATTTCTTAATGTTTTAATTTTTAATATTTTGACGTTAGGATTTATTTAAAAATTTTAAATTAAACCTGCTTACCTTGCCTACTGGCAGGTAGGCGGCAAGAATTGAAAATTGCAATGCGGAGCATTGCAGGGATGAGCCGCTGAAGCTAATTAGTAATAATTAGCGAAGATAAATTGCTGTGTAAATAAACAGAATCCGGCTTATTAAAATTGGACAAGCTCAAATATGAAGACAAACTTGGTTACGATCAAGTTTGTTTTCTTTTGTCTAAAAATTGTAAATAACAACCTAAAATTTTACAGCTTATTTTAGACAAAATTTTAAAAATATTGTATTATAATGACCAGGTTAAACAAGAGCTTTTTGGGGGATCAAGAGAGCCTTTTTTAGCTATTTTTATTAAAAAATTAAAGTGAAGAAATCAGAACTATTTTTCAATGCCTTGCAGGTCTTGATAGACTACCTGATGATAATAGCGGCCGGCTTAGCAGCCTTTTTTGCCAGAAGCAGCGAAAGTGTTCAGGAAATAAGGCCAATTTTATATGATTTTACTTTGCGGCAATATATGCAAATCCTTTTAATAGTGGCCGCTTATTTTGTATTGGTTTACGCAATTGAAGGCTTGTATGATACCCGGGCGACTAAACGGACTTTTCGGGAGAGCTATCGGGTTTTTCGGGCTACTGCTATTGGCTTAATGATTATCGTGGTAGGCGTATTTTTAAACCGGGAATGGTATTCTTCCCGATTTGTTATTTTAGCCGGCGGATTTTTTGCGATTATTTTCGTTTCTATTGCCCGAATCAGCCTGGGGAAACTTCAAAGGTATTTGGTGGCAAGGCGCGGTTTGGGAGTGCACCGCTTGCTTTTAGTGGGAATGAACGATTTTTGTTCCGTTATTAAAAAGAAAACAAAAAAGAATCCCTATCTTGGCTATCATATTGTAGATCATATTGAAGAAGCTGATTTAGATGTGATTAGGAGGATAAAAAAAATGAAAGGAATCGATGAGATAATCCAATGCTCGCCCAATGTCGAAAGAGGCAAATTGTTAGCGCTGAAGGAGTATTGCATTCGTAATCGGATAGTTTTTAAATATGTGCCTACTTTGTTGCCGATTACCAAGTCGGAAGTCCAAATATTTTTAGGCGAACCGATAATAGAAGTTAAAAGCACTCCTTTAGATGGATGGGGGAAAATTATTAAAAGGATGTTTGATGTGTTAGGCGCGCTGATTGGAATAATTTTATTTGGCCCGCTTATGATTTTTGTTTACCTGGTCATTCTGATTCAATCTGGCCGGCCGGTAATTTTCTATAATGAGCGGGTAGGCCATAAGGGTCCCTTTGATTTATTCAAATTTCGCTATATGAAGAAGAAATATTCCCATGGCAAACAATTTTCCCAAGAGCATAACAAAAAAGCTATCCGATATCTGGATGATTTAATAGAAAAAAGCTCTATCAAGAGCGGTCCGGTTTATAAAATAAAGGATGATCCGAGGAAGACTGGATTGGGTAAATTTCTGGAAAGACTTTCTCTGGACGAATTGCCCCAGTTTTTTAATGTTTTAAAAGGAAATATGAGCTTGGTCGGTCCGCGGCCGCATCAGCCGATTGAAGTGGAAAAATACGAAACTTACCAACGAAGAGTTCTAACCATCAAGCCCGGAATAACGGGCCTAGCTCAAATTTCCGGCAGAAGCGATTTAGAGTTCAAGGATGAAGTTCGATTGGACACTTATTATATTGAAAATTGGTCGCTTTGGCTGGATTTTCAAATTATTATAAAAACTATCCCCACTTTATTAAAAAAGCGAAGAAATTAAGAGGAGTTAATGAAGAAAAATAACATCATTGAGGCAAAAAAGGTTTATTTTATCGGGATTAAGGGAGCAGGCATGGCTGCCTTGGCTGAATTGCTAAAAAAAGGGGAGGGTAAAAAAATTTCCGGCTCTGATACCGGCGAAGTTTTTTTTACAGATGAAATTTTAAAAAATTTAGGGATAAAAGTTTATCAAGATTTTTCGATTAAAAATATCAAAAAAGAAAAACCGGACTTGATTGTTTATTCTACCGCTTACAATCAAGAAAATATCGAA
The DNA here is from genome assembly GCA_964393045.1 of uncultured Bdellovibrionales bacterium. GTDB lineage: Bacteria > Patescibacteriota > Minisyncoccia > Moranbacterales > DUUL01 > CAYMRZ01. The sequence goes on from CAYMRZ010000005.1 coordinate 18,479, forward strand.
GTCAATTATGCCGTTGAAAACAATATCCCCAGCTTGTCTTATCCGGAAGCGTTAGGCGAATTGATGAAAACCAAGTATTCTGTCGCGGTTTGCGGGACTCATGGCAAGACTACCACCACCGCTATGCTGGCATTAACAATGAAAGAATGCGGCAAAGATCCTTCTGCCATAGTGGGTTCTCAAATGAAGCAGACTGGCTCCAACGCCTTAACGGGCAAATCTGAATATTTGATTGTTGAAGCGGACGAATATCAGGATAAATTTGCTTATTATTTTCCTACGGCAGTAATTTTAACTAATTTATCTTATGACCATCCCGATTTTTTTAGCTCAGTTGAAGCTTACCAGCAGGCCTTTATTCGATTTATTAAAAAAATTCCGCTGCATGGTTTTCTGGCTGTTTGCGGGAATGATGCAAGAGCGCTGGAAGCGGCCAAAGAAGCTAATTGCAAACTAGTAATTTATGGAAATTTTGATGAAACAGAAGAAATTCAACTGGCAGAAGAATTTAACCACTTGAAAAAAGGAAATTTTGAAATAATAAAAACCCCCGAAAAATTTAATTTAAAAGTTCCCGGGGCGCATAACCTGCTTAATGCTACCGCTGTCTATGCCTTTGCCGAGCAATTCAAATTGAATAAAACAACAGTGATTGAAGCTTTGAACAATTATGAGGGCGTGGCCAGGCGTTTTGAAAAAATAGGAGAAAACAAGGGCACCATAATCATTGATGACTACGCCCATCACCCGGAAGAGATCAGGGCGACCCTAAAGACTGCCCGAAAAAAATATTCTCTAAAAAATATCATTTGCGTTTTTCAACCCCATACCTATAGCCGAACGGAGGCTTTTTTGGAAAGTTTTGCCCAAAGCTTTGAGGATTGTGATGAAATGATTATCACGGATATTTATAGCTCGGCTCGTGAGCAGAAAAAAGATTTTGATCCGCGCTTGTTAACGGAAGAAATTAAAAAATACAAAAAAAATGTAAAATATTTAAGCCAAACGGAAGAAGCGTTTAATTATTTAAAAACCGCATTATCACCCAAGGACGTGCTGATCACTATGGGAGCGGGAAACATCGGAGAATTAGCCAAGAGATTGGCCCAGACTTAATTTTTTAAAGGTTTTTGACTTTTCCGTCTGCCTCTTTTATACTAAGCAAAAGAAAATACAAAAAAATAGAAAAAACCAACTTGTCGTATAGGAATTTCAAAAATCCTATATGCGCGGACTCACGCAGACCAAACGCAAACTTTCGCGGAAGCTAGGGCACGAAGCTTAATTTAGTTTTAAAATATTTTAATTTTAAGTTGAAACAAATGAAAAAAAAGATTCTTATTGTCGAGGATGATCCCATGCTAATAGAAATTTATAAGAAAAAATTTTCTGAAGATGAGGATTTTGAAGTTTTTACTGCCGGAAGCGGAGTGGAAACTAGAAAGATTGCTGCCAAGGAAGAGCCGGATCTGATTTTGCTGGATTTAGTTTTGCCGGAAGAAGATGGCTTTGACGTATTAAAAAAAATAAAAAATAAAGGAGAATTGAGCGAGACTAAAATAATTGTTTTTTCCAATTTATCCCAAGAAGAAGAAAAGCATAAAGCTAAAAAATTAGGAGCGGATGATTTTTGGGTAAAGTCTGAATATACTCCTCAGGAGGCAGTGGATAAAGTGAAAGCAATATTAAACTAAAATAATAATTTATTAAAACTACTAATGCAAAGAATTTTAAATAAAGACGTTCTGGACAAGGTGGGCAAAAAAGTGAAATTGGCTGGCTGGATAAACGTAATTAGAAGCCACGGCAAAGTGATTTTTATTGATTTAAGAGATAGAAGCGGCTTAATCCAGCTGGTGGTCACTCCGGACAAGAAAGACGCTTTTAACCGAGCTAAAGACTGTCATGACGAATACGTGATTGAAGTTGAGGGAGAGGTTAAAAAGCGGCCGGAAAACCTAGTAAATAAAAATATAAAAACTGGAGGACTGGAAATGGAAGTAGGGCAGCTCAGGGTTCTTTCCAAGGTGGAAGGCGAGCTGCCTTTCGAGGTAAGCCAAGAGGACTTGAATTTAAACTTGCAAACTTTATTGGAAAATAGAAATTTAGCGCTGAGAAACAAAAAAATAAAATCCATTTTTAAAGTTTTTGCCGCTGTTTTGGCGGGCTATCGAAGCGCCTTAACCAAGGAAGGCTTTCAGGAAATCAAGACTCCGAAAATTTTATCTTCCGCCTCAGAAGGAGGAGCTAATTTTTTCAAAGTTAAATATTTTAATCAAGATGCTTTTTTAGCCCAAAGCCCCCAATTTTACAAGCAAATGGGCGTAGGGGTATTTGAAAGAGTTTTTGAAGTGGGTCCAGTTTTCCGGGCTGAACCGCATTTTACTTCTCGCCATATTAATGAATATATTTCTTTGGATGCAGAAATGGGGTTTATTGAAAATTATGCAGACATAATGGATGAATTGGAAAAAATTTTCTGGCAGGTGATAGATGAAGTAAAAAAAGAATGCCAGAGCCAGCTTAAAATTTATCAGGCTGTTTTGCCGGAGAAAGTAGAGATTCCGAGGGTAAAGCTGAGCGAGGCTTTAAAAATCCTGGAAAAAGAATTTGGGAAGAAAAGCGACGTTCTGGATATTGACCCGGAAGGAGAAAGGTTAATTTGCGAGTATGCCAAAAAGAATTACAATAGCGATTTGATATTTTTAACTCATTACCCGGCAGAAATTCGGCCGATGTACACCATGCCCTGCGAAGATAATCCGGAAGAGACTTGCAGTTTTGATTTATTATTTCGAGGAGTAGAAGTTGCTACTGGGGGACAGCGCATTCATAATTATCAGCAATTACTAGAAAGCATTAAGGCTCACAAATTTAATCCGGAAGACTTTAGCCATTATTTAGAGGTATTCAAATTCGGTATGCCGCCGCATGGTGGATGGGGAATGGGCAGTGAGAGAATTGTCCAGAAAATATTAGGGCTAAAATCCATCAAGCAAGCCGCTTTGTTCCCGCGTGATGTGAAAAGGATTACACCGTAAATTCGAGGTCGAACCTCGAATAACCTTGAATAATTTCGAAAACAAAATAAATAAAATGAAAAGAGAATTTTTTAATGGTGAGCGGTATCATATTTTTAATCGCGGAACAGAAAAAAGGAAAATTTTTTTATGTGAGAAGGATTACCTGAGATTTTTAAAGAGCATAAGTTTTTTTAATGATAGGCGCCCAGCCTGGAAAGTGAAATT
>CAYMRZ010000005.1:21736-28952 GCA_964393045.1 uncultured Bdellovibrionales bacterium
CTTCAATTGTGGAAATTATATGTTATTGTCTTAATCCCAATCATTTCCATTTGATTCTAGAACAGAGAGAAGAAGGTGGTATATCTAAATTTATGCAAAAACTTCTAACTGGCTATACGATGTATTTTAATAAAAAATACGATAGATCAGGTTCTTTGTTTCAAGGAAAATTCAAATCGGTCTTTATAGTTTCCAATGAACAACTTTTATATCTTTCCGCTTATGTAAATAAAAATTATTTTATTCATGGATATAACAGGAATAGTAAAAATAAAAATTGGCAGTTTTCCAGTCTCGACCACTATTTAGGGAAAAGACAGGATAAATTATGTAATTCAGATATAATTTTATCTCAATTTAAAAATAATTTTTCGGATTATAAAAAATTTTGTGAAAATAGCGGAGGTTATTCAAGGGAAAGAAAGGATTTTGCTAATTATTTTTTAGAGTAAAGAAATTCGAGGTCGAACCTCGAATCTTTGACAATAGCTGTAACAAATGCAAAACAAAAATAAATTAAAATTACTGGACTTTTTTTCCTTTTTATTAGGATTTGAAGCCATTACAGTGGCATATATTATGTCTGCTTTTCTAAAGTCAGTTTCCGGAATGGAGCGGATGGAATTTTTTTATTTGCTTGGCTTTGGAATTTCCCTGCCTATCCTTATTAAGCTTTATAAAGTAATAAAAAAATTAGGAAAATTAAGCACATTCAAATTCCTTTTGGTATTAAAATTATGCGCTTTTTTTATTATAATCATTTTTAATGATAGTTATCTGGCAATAGCGGGAGCGGTAATCAGCTTAGCGCTGGGTCCTTTAATCTGGGCAGCTCTGGACAGCTTAGTAGAAAACTATACGCTTAATCGCCAGAGCGGAGCAGTGCGGGGCAAATTTTTAACTTTAATGAATCTGGGTATGTTTTTAGCGCCTTTCTTAAGCGCTTATCTGGTGGGCGAGACCGATACTTTTATTTTTAGTTTTGGAGTAGCTTTTGCAACAGTATTTTTGATTTTAATGCTGGTTTTGTTTATTTTTCCTCGGGAAATAAAAATAAAGCCGGATAGAAGAAAACTGTCAGTCAAAAAAACTTTTAAAAAAATTTTTACAAGCAAGAAATTATCAAAAATTTATTACGTTGCCTTTATTTTAGATTTTTTTTATGCTGCAATGATTGTCTATATGCCTTTATACCTATTAAGTTTAGGGATTGGCTGGGTCGAAATTGGAAAAATATTTACTTTTATGCTTCTGCCCTTCGTTTTGATCCAATATCCCCTGGGAAGGATGGCGGATAAATTAACGGGAGAAAAAGAATGGCTGATAGTCGGTATTCTTTTTATGGGAATTTTTTCTTTTATTGCCGGAGTTGTTTCCCATGATCAAATATTTTTCTGGGGTGCAGTGCTTTTCTGCACTCGCATTGGAGCAGCTATTATAGAAGTAATGAGAGATTCCTATTTTTATAAACAAATCGCTCCTAAAGATTTTGATGTCATTGATTTTTTCCGGACTTCTCGTTCCGGTGGCTATATTATGGTAATGGTAATTTTTGCTCCTTTGTTAATGATTTTACCGCTTAATAACGTTTTTATCTTGTTAGGCTTAATTGTTTTAAGCGGGATTTATCCAGTAATGAAATTAAAAGATACCAGGTAAAAATATTGCCAGAAATGACAAAAAGCTGATTTTCTGTTAAAATTATATTGATGCGTATAGCGATAATTAAAGCGCTTAATTTATAAATAGACAACAAAAAAATATGTATCAAGTTAAATACCAGGATTTTGAAGGTCCGCTGGACTTGCTTTTAGATTTAATGGAAAAAAAGAAGCTGGATATCACTCAATTATCTTTAGCTAAAGTAGCGGATGACTATTTAGGATATATGGAAAAAAAGGGCAATATTGACATTGCCAACTTAAGCAGTTTTCTTTTAACTGCTTCCCAGTTAATTTTATTAAAATCCAAGGCCCTCTTGCCCTTATTTGAATTTTCCCAGGAAGAGGAAGAGGAAATAGAAAATTTGCAACAACGCCTGAAAGAGCATCAAAAATTTCGAAAAGCTGCTGACAGCCTAGGGAGGCAATTGGCTAAAAAAAATATTTATTTTTCCAAAGAACAAGAAATTTTGGATTATAAAAAATTTATTCCCGTAGATTGCCAAGCGGAAGATTTAAAGAATATTTTTAAAAATATTCTCCAGTCTATTCCCCAAAATCAGGCTTTAGAAGAAGAAATAATGAAGGACGTAATAAGCCTGGAAGATAAAATTTCTCAAATTAAAGGCAGTCTTCAAAAAAGGATTTCAATAGCTTTCCAGGAAACCATCCAAGATACGGAAGATAAAATGGAATTAATCATTTCCTTCTTAGCTATTTTGGAGATGGTTAAGCAAAAATTGCTTTTTGCCAAACAACAGAAAAATTACTGCGATATCATGCTTTCCAAAAAAATAATAAAGGAAAAATAAAATAATCTTAAATTGTTACCAAAAAAAGATGGATAATTTAAAAAACAATGAATTAAACAAAAAAATAACCGCTGTTTTGTTTGCTGCTGGTGATTCAGTTTCCACTCAAAAGCTGGCTAAGTTTTTAGGGATAAGCAAAAAGGATTTAATAAAAAAAATTGAAATGCTAAGCCAAAAGATGAGAGATAATAGCTTAGGGCTTGATTTTATTTTTAATCAAGGTAAAGTGCAAATGGTATCAAGCAAGAGTTGCGCTGATTTAATTATTAAATTTTTCAATAAGCAGCTGGATGAAAAAATTTCCAAAGCAGCTATGGAAACTTTAGCAGTAGTGGCTTACCGGGGGCCTATAACTAGGGCGGAAATTGAATATATTAGGGGAGTCAATTGCAGTTTTACTTTAAGGAATTTAGCTATGCGAGGCTTGATAGATTTCGAAGAAAATCCAAGAGACAACCGCTCCTACTTGTATCAAATCAGCGGGGAATTATTAAAAAATTTGGGAATAAATAAAATTGAGGATTTGCCTGAATATAATGAATTAAACCAAAAAGAAAATGTACCCGAAGAACAGGAACATAAAAGCGAAAAATAGAAAAATAAATAAATCCTTGTCTTTGTTGGTTTGGCTTTTTTCATTTTTTATAGCAGGTTATTTTATATATGATTTTTTTATTGCTGACAGCAAGGCTCTGCAACACGGAATAAGCGTCAGAGGTGTGGAAAGAATAAGAGAATTGGATGATATTAAAAAAAATGCCAACATCACTTTTGAAAAATTATTTCAAACTGTCTTAGGCGCTCCGGAAAAAAAGGAAACAGCTGGCAATTTTTATACCCGCTCTAAGTCATCTGTAGTAATTGACGCAAAAACTCACACTATTCTACATAATCAAAATGGAAAAAGAAAAACCGCCATCGCCTCCCTCACTAAAATAATGACCGCGATGGTAGTTTTAGATAAAACAAAAGATTTAGAAAATGAAATTGTAACTATAGACGAGGAAACAGTTTTAGTAGAAGGCACCAAAGTAGGATGTCCAAGAACAGGTTATTGCATTTCCAACAGGTTAAGAGTGGGAGAAAAATTAACAGTTCAAAGCCTTTTGGAGGCCATGCTCATGAACAGCGCCAATGACGCTTCTATTGCCTTAGCCAAGCATATAGCAGGCAGTCAGCAAGAATTTGCCGAATTAATGAATGAGAAAGCCAGAGAGTTGGGATTGGAAGATACTAATTTCTGCAATCCGTCCGGTTTGGATGAAGAAAGCCGTCCTGGCGGATGCTACAGCAGCGCTTATGATTTTGCTCGAATAGCGGCTTTTTCCTTAAAATATGATGAAATTTGGAAAGCAATGAAATACAAGGAAAAGGATATTTATGCGGAGAATATGGACTTGACCCATCATATTGTAAATACGGATATTCTGATAGACCAAATGCCGAATTGCTTGGGAGGGAAAACGGGCTTTACTTATGAGGCCGGAAAATCTTTAATGATGGCGGCTCACGATCCCTACAATAAAGATAATAAAATTATTTCTGTTATGATTGACAATCCTTATCGCTGGCAAGATACTAAGGAGCTGATTGATTGGATTTTTGCCGCCTATCAATGGCCGGAATAAAAATTAGCTTATTAGGAATTAGTTAGTTAGCTTATTAGGAGGTTGGTAAAATTCATAATTTACAGTTCCGATTATTCGGGATAACCAAAATTAAATTTACTATGATATAATTTACAATTTACAAAAAATTTCTAATATTGATTTCCTAACTTGATGCTGTTATAAAATATTTATGTCTATTTAATTAAAGTCTATGCAGATTGCCCAAATACAAACTATTCCTGAAGTTCTGGCGGTTGCCAAGCTGGCCACTTTGGCCTTCTTGGCTTTTGCTTGCTCTATGGGCGTCACGCCGCTTGTAGCTCATTTTTTATACAAATATAAAATAGGCATAAAAATAAAAAATAAGTCAGTAGATGGAAAAAAATTAAATTTTGTGAATAAGCTGCATAGCCACAAACAAGGCACTCCCACCATGGGAGGGGTAATTATTTGGCTCACAGTTTTAATTTTAGCTTTTTCAATGAGCTGGCTAGCGCCCTGGCTTTCAGAAAAATTACAAAATGTTTGGATAAGCCGCTTGGATTTTCTGAGCCGCAGCCAAACTTGGTTGCCCCTTTTTGCCTTAGTGGCAACTGCAATGTTAGGATTAGCAGATGATTTTATGGGCATAAAAAAAATCGGTACTAATAAAGGCGGGGGGATGAGGTTTATCTGGAGATTGGCGTGGATTTTTTTGATAGCTGGCCTGGGAGCTTGGTGGTTTTATTCTAAATTAGGCTGGTCCGATATTCATATTCCGGCAGTGGGAGATTTTGAAATAGGGTTTTGGTATATTCCCCTTTTTATTTTTGTAATTGTTTTTGGAGCTATTTCATCTAATGAGACAGATGGTTTAGACGGATTGAATGCTGGAATTTTAGCCCAGGCATTTTCCGTGTTAGCCATGATTTCCTTTTTTCAAGGAAGTATGGATTTAGCCGCTTTTTGCGCTATCTTGGCAGGCTCGCTATTGGCTTTTTTATGGTTTAATTTTTATCCGGCCAGGTTTTTTATGGGGGATACCGGCGCAGTGGCCCTGGGAGCAACTTTGGGCGTAGTGGTAATGTTAACTAATTCAATTATGGTCTTGCCTTTTATTGTGGCTATTTATTTTTTTGAGTCAGGATCAGTGGTAATGCAGTTATTTTCGAAAAAATTTTTCAAGAAAAAAATTTTTTTAGCCGCTCCCTTGCATCACCATTTTGAAGCCAAGAAATGGCCGGAGACCAAGGTAACAGTGCGTTTTTGGATTATTAATGCCGTATTTTGCATAATAGGGCTTTTTATAGGCATTATCGGAAGTGGCAATTAAATTTTCGCCTAAGAATTTTAGAATTTTCATACGCATTGGCGAGCGAGGGTCAAAATTATAATTTTGCAGAAAAAATATTTACTAGGCAATTAATTTATAAAATCTATTATTAATTTTTTATCTTCAAAAGATGAATAGCAAAGAAAAATTTTTATCCATCGTCGTTCCTCTTCACAATGAAGTGGATAACGTAGAAAAGCTTCATCGGGAAATTATCCAGGCGCTTAATAATAATGATTTACGCGGAGAAATTATTTTTATAGACGATGGCAGCGGCGATGGCACGTTAGAGAAGGCAAAGAAGCTAAGCCCTTTAAGGATTATAATATTTCGAAGAAATTTCGGGCAGACTGCCGCTATGGATGCCGGCATAAAAGCGGCTAAAGGCGATTTGATAGTGACATTAGACGGTGATTTGCAGAATGACCCGAATGATATTCCAAGACTATTGGAAAAATTAGATGAAGGATTTGATTTGGTTTCTGGTTGGAGAAAAAAAAGAAAAGACCCTTTAAGCAAAAGATTTGCTTCCCGAGGAGCGGATCGCTTAAGAAAAATATTAATCGATGACCAAATACATGACAGTGGCTGCACCTTAAAAGTTTATAAAAAAGAATGTTTCAGGGGGGTGGATTTATATGGGGAGATGCACCGTTTCATTCCGGCAGTTTTAAAATTAAGAGGCTTTAAGGTCGGAGAGGTTGAGGTTAATCATCGGCCTCGCACAGCAGGAGTCACAAAATATAATTACAAGAGAGTAATGAAGGGCCTGTTAGATATGATTAGCGTATGGTTTTGGAGAAAATTTTCCGCTCGTCCGCTGCATCTTTTTGGAGGATTGGGCTGTTTGGCTTTTATTGCGGGAGTTGCTTTATTAATTTGGATGTTTGTTGACCGGGTTTTTCGGGGCATTGCTATTGGGGACAGAATTTGGCCAATGATGGGAATTTTTTTGTTAATTATCGGCATTCAGTTTTTTATTTTTGGTTTATTGGCAGATATAATGGTAAAAACTTACCACCAGACCAAAAAAGAAAAGCCCTATGAAATAAAAGAAGAAATAAATAATGAGTAGCCATTCAGGGCGCGCTATTTACAAATTTTAAGATTTGTAATATTATAATAAAGTTTTAGTTTAATAATTTTTTAGATAAAATGGCAGTACCAAAACAACGGCAAAACAAGAGCAGGCGCAATCGCCGCAGAAACGGGCACAAAAAACCTAAGAATTTGGCTTTAATAAAGTGCCCGAATTGTTCTACGATGATTCCGCCCCATAAAGTTTGTTATAATTGTGGGTATTACAAAGGCAAAGAGGTTATTAATAAACAATAATTTTAAAACAAAATGAGCAGCCGGCACTTTTTGAGATCCGTTGCGCTTCAGTGTTTATATGACTGGGATTTTAACAAAAAATCAGCAAAAGAAATTGATAAAATAATTGCTGATAATTTTGAAATGTTGGCGCCTAACACAGAAAGCAAAGATTTTACGTCCCAGCTAGCGAAGGGAGTTTTGGCTAAACAGTCAATCATTGATCCTATTATAGAAAAATGCGCGCCGGAATGGCCGCTAGACCAAATTACCATTACCGACAGGAATATTTTGCGTTTGGGAATCTACGAGTTAATGTTTGGGGTTTATGAAGAGGTTCCGCCTAAAGTGGCAATCAATGAAGCGATTGAATTGGCTAAAACATATGGAGGAGAAAATTCTGGCCGATTTATTAATGGCGTGCTAGGCACGGTTTATCGAGAGATGGGCGAGCCAATGAAAAGCGATGAGGGTGAGAAAAATGAAAAAAATAAGGGCAAGCAAGGC
>CAYMRZ010000006.1:0-24694 GCA_964393045.1 uncultured Bdellovibrionales bacterium
GCCGAGGTTTTAAAATTTTTTGAAGAAGAAAAAGGCAAATATTACATGAAGTGTTTTAAGCGAGGTAAAGAAATTCTAGCTAAACCGGAAGAAATTATTCGCCAACTTTGGATATATAAATTAATGAATTATTACAATTACCCTCTCGAAAGAATTGATTTAGAAAAAAGCATAAATTTTGGGCGGGAAGTCCACAAGAAAGCGGCTGATATTATTGTTTACCAAAAAGACAAAACTACTCCTCTAATTATTATCGAAACCAAAAGTCCGACAGAAAAGAGAGGATTAGATCAACTGAAAACCTACATCAATTCAGAAGGTGCGCCGATTGGAGTTTTATCTAATGGAATTGAAAAAGTTATTTTATACCGGCCTTACCCAAGGGAATTTCAAACTTTGCGCGATCTTCCCAAAGTTGACCAAACAGTAGAAGATCTATTGGAAGAAAAATTGACACTAAAAAAACTTCAAACTGATTATGATTTAGTAAAAATTTTGAAAGTATTAGAAGAATTAGTTTTGGCAGGAGCAGGCAAAGATTCTTTTAATGAAATTTTCAAAATTATTTATGCCAAGCTTTTTGATGAGAAAGAGGCCAAGAGAAGAAAAGACGAAGAAGTGCTTTTCCGCCAGTCTAAGGATGTTCAAATTACTCATGATGTCATCAACAAATTATTTCAAGGCGCAATCAAAGAATGGCCGGGAATTTTTAATGGCTATGAGAAAATAGAATTGAGTCCCGGGCATTTGTCGGTTTGCGTGGGAGAATTGGAAAAAATAAAATTATTGGATGCTAATCTAGAAACCATTGATGCCGCTTTTGAATATTTGCTTCCGGATGTGGCTAAAGGAAAAAAAGGCCAGTATTTCACTCCGAGGCATGTGATTGATATGGCAGTCAAAATGCTCAACCCGAAAGACAAAGAATATATAATAGATCCGGCTTGCGGTTCGGGAGGTTTTTTGATCCATGCTATGCAACATGTTTGGAATAATGATTTAAGACATGCTGGGAAGGAAACAAAAATTGATTATGCCCGAAAATATATTTTTGGAATTGATTTTGATGAAAAATCGGTCAAAATTGCCCGGGCTTTAATGTTGATTGCTGGCGATGGAAAGTCCCATGTTCTAAATTTAAATTCCTTGAATCCCAAAGAATGGATGGGCAACGAAAACGAAAAAACCAAAGCTCGTTCGGAGTTGCAGCCACTTCTGCATCAATTCAAGGATTATGACAAAGATAAAGATAACCAGGAAAATTTTAAATACTTTGATTTTGATATTTTACTCACCAATCCTCCGTTTGCCGGAGATATTATAGAAACTTCCCTGTTGAATGAATATGATTTAGCCAAGAATGATAAAGGAAAAACCAGGAACAAAATGGAACGGCATATTCTTTTTATTGAAAGATCTTTGAATCTAATCAAGCCGGGTGGAAGAATGGCAATTGTTTTGCCCCAGGGGGTTTTGAATAATACTAATATGAAATATGTCAGAGAATATTTTGCCAAAAAAGCTCAAATTTTGGCAGTGGTTGGCTTGCATGTAAACACTTTCAAGCCACACGCAGGAGTAAAAACCTCCCTTTTGTTCCTGCGAAAGTGGGGAAAAGACGAAAAAATTCCGAAAGATTATCCGATTTTTATGGCAGTTTCTGAAAAAGGTGGGAAAGATAATTCTGGTCAGTATGTTTATAAAAAAGATGAAAAAGGAAATATTATGTATAGTCCACAGGGCAAGAAATATTTGGATCACGATTTGGATGAGATTGCAGAAGAGTTTTTGAAATTTAAAGGGGAAAATTTAAAATTTTAAATTTGTTATGAAAAATCAATATCATTATAAATTATTTATAGATGAGTTGGGGACGGCTAGCATCAGAGATAAAAAATCTAAATTTTACATTTTATCTGGATGCTCCATTGAAGAAAAAGATAGGCTAGATATGAAAATTTATGCTGATCAAATAAAATTTAAATATTGGGGTCACACTGGAATAATTCTTCATTCAAGAGAAATAGGAAGAAAGGAAGGCGATTTTTCGATTTTTAAAAACAAAAAGGTTTATAACGATTTTCTTTATGACCTTGAAAAGTTTATTCAAAAGGCAAGATTTAAGATGTTTTTTATTGTAGTCAACAAGGCAAAGGCTGAGAAACTTAAATGGAATCATAATAAAATTTATAAAGAAACTTCAGAAATAATGGTAAAAAATTTTTTATTATCATTATTGCCAAATAAATCAAGAGGAAAAATTATTATTGAATCAGCAACTGCCGAAAAAGATTTTTATTTTCATAAAGCCGCAGGACTTTATTTGTCAAATGGAATAAAAGAGTTAAAAGTTGATTTTAAAAAAATTCAACAAACATTAACATCAATTTCTTTTGTGACTAAAAATAATTTTGATATCGAAGAACAAATTTCAGATTTATTTGCTTATGCAGCTAAATGCAAACAACTTGCCCGGATGAGAAAATCATTCAAAAAGGGTAAATATGAAAAGATGATTTTGAAAATGTTTAATCAAAAAATATATAAAACCCCGCAAAATGCAGGGAGATTAAAAAATAAGTATTTTAAAGAGATTAATTCTTTTGTTATCTTGCCTTAAAAGCATAAAAACTGGATCGCGGCATCACGCTCGCTCCCCAGTCTCTATGCTTTAAGTATATCTTTTTACCATAGTTTGTCAAGTTTTCTGATATACTCAACAAATAGTACATTAAATTAAAGAAGTTATTTCAAGGAAATGAAAAACAATTTATTAAAATTACAAAATAATTATTTTAATGCGTCAGTGGAGAATGTTAAAGAAGGTAATCTTGCGATAAGGAAAGCGCAGGGATGGGTTTTGACTTTAGGTTTAGCGGAACTGGCATTTTTGGGAACACAAGGAGATTTTTCTTTAATATCTAATGAAATAGCAATTTCTTTTCTGTTTTTGTCTTTCATTTTATTTTCACTTGGTAGCATTAAACAATCACGGAATCTTTTTGATAAAGCAAAATACTACAAAAGACTATCCAATGAAACAATGGAATGGATTCTTAAAAATAAAATAATCGAAATTGAAAATATTCCTAAAGAATTAAAAGAAGAAACAGAAATTTCAATGGCATCTAATAAAACTGCTGATAAGTTTATATTTCTGAGTTTTATTTTAATAGGTCTTAGTTCGCTAATTATTTGGTTTAATTTGATTTCTTAGTTATGCAATATTCAATTGTAAATTATAAAAAAGTTAAGGAAAATTTGGATTTTCGTATTGATGCGGAGTATTATCGGCAATATTTTCTTGATTTAGAAAATAAGATTATCTTAAAAAATAATAAACTAGTTAAGGATATTGCAACAAACAAGACTGAAAAATTCAAAAGAGACAAAAATTTTGAATACCTTGAAATTTCAAATATCGACACGTCAGATGCTTCTTGTATTTATCAATTTTTTAAAAGACATGATGCACCTTCTCGAGCTCAAAAAATTTTAAAAAATAAAGATGTAGTTATTTCTACTGTTCGTCCCAATAGAAATGCTGTAGCAATTATTGATAGCATTGAAGGATTGAAAATTGGATCATCTGGTTTATGTGTTTTAAGAAATTTTAAAGAGGTTTTGCCAGAATATATTTTTGTTTTATTCAAAACAAAATTTTTTAGGGATTTGTTAGATAGAGAGACTAAGGCGACGATGTATCCTGCTGTAGCTGAAGATGACATCTTGAAACTGAAAGTACCCATCTTCTCTTCAGATTTTCAAAATATAATTTCAATGATGACAAAGGAGTTATTTAATTTAAAAAGTAAATCAAAAAAATTATACAAACAAGCCGAAGAATTGCTACTTTCCGAATTAGGATTAGCGGATTGCCTGCCCGCCGAAGCCTCGGCATGGGTGGGGAAGCCGAAAAATAGATTGGCTTTTGTGAAAAATTTTTCTGAGGTAGAAAAAGCTGGGCGAGTGGACGCGGAATATTTTCAGCCAAAATATGAGGAGATTATTGAAGCAATTAAAAAATATGGAAACGGATCCGCCTCCGCTAAAGCTACGGCGGGTAAGTTTAATGAGCTGGGAAATTTAGCGGAAGTCAAAAAAAGTATTGAGCCTGGCAGGGGCGTTTATCAAGAGGAGGGAATTCCATTTGTGCGTGTTAGCAATCTTTCCAAATTTGAAATTAAACAAAATAATCAACAATATTTAAAAAGAGAATTTTATAAAAAATTTATAGATAATCAGCCAAAAAGGGGAGAAATATTACTATCCAAAGATGCGACACCGGGAATCGCCTATCATTTAAATGAAGAGCCAAAAAAAATGATTGTTTCCGGTGGTATTTTGAGATTAAAAACAAAAGATGAAAATTTATTGCCAGAATATTTAACTCTTGTCTTAAATTCTGAAGTTGTGCAAAGTCAGATCATAAGAGATGCTGGAGGGTCTATTATAAATCATTGGCGACCAGATCAAGTTAAAAAAACAATTATTCCAATACCAGAAAAAGAAAAGCAAAGAGAAATTAAAAATCTCATCAAGAAATCATTTAAGAATAGAAAACAATCAAAAGAATTATTAGAAATCGCCAAGCGGGGAGTGGAAATGGCAATAGAAAAGGACGAACAAGAAGCGGAGAAATGGATTAATGAAAAGCTTGAAAAAATAGGAATAATCCTATAATATGAACGGAATGTATCATTAATTGTCATCGGATATATTTACCTAGAAATGTCCATCAAAAATCATGAAACAAGAAACTGCTTTAGATATATTAAAAATGGGATATAATGTTTACCTGACCGGACCAGCCGGAAGCGGAAAAACTTATCTCTTAGATCAATATATAAAATATTTAAAGAAAAATAAAATCGGTGTAGCAGTTACAGCCTCCACTGGATTTGCTGCTACGCATTTAAAGGGAAGGACTATTCATAGCTGGAGTGGCATGGGAATAAAGAATGAACTTTCAAAAAAAGATTTAGGTAAATTTAAAAGAAATTTCAACTTAAGAAGAAGAATGGCAAAAACAAAAGTTTTGATAATAGATGAAATTTCAATGCTTCATGCTTATCAGCTTGACATAGTAGATCAAATTTGTCGTTTATTAAAGGATACACATTTTCCTTTTGGTGGATTGCAAGTTGTTCTTAGCGGAGACTTCTTTCAACTCCCTCCAGTAAGTCGAGGAGAAGATAAAAAAAATAATTTTATATTAAAATCAGATGCTTGGGATAAATCAAGCTTCAAAATTTGTTATTTAGATAAAATATATCGCCAAAAAAATAATCAACTCACTACAATTTTAAATGAAATAAGGGAAGGTAATATTTCTAATAAGTCTTTCGAATTAATAATTTCGAGGGAAGATTGTGAGATAGAGGGCATCAAAGAACCTACTAAGCTTTTTACCCACAATGTTAATGTTGATGATTTAAATCAAAGTGAATTAGAAAAGTTAAAAGCGAAACCCTTTGTTTATGAAATGCAAAGTAGGGGGAATGAAAAGCTTATTGAAAATTTAAAAAGTGGATGCCTAACACCAGAAGAGTTAACTTTAAAAAGAGAAGCGCTTGTAATGTTTGTTAAAAATAATTTTAGCAAGGGTTATGCTAATGGTACGGTGGGTGAGGTGGTCAGTTTTAATAGGGATAAGATGCCTATTGTAAAAATAAAAAGCGGTAAAAAAATTATAGCTGATAGGGAAACTTGGACAATAGAAGAAAATGGTAAGGTAATTGCATCTGTAAAGCAAGTGCCTTTAAGGTTAGCTTGGGCAATAACAGTCCACAAAAGCCAAGGTATGAGTTTAGATGCAGTGGAAATTGATCTTAGTAAATCCTTTTCTTTTGGTATGGGATACGTAGCGCTTTCTAGGGCTTGTTCTTTGGAGGGAATAAAGTTATTAGGTATAAATGATTTAGCGCTTAAAGTTAATCCATTAATAATAAAAGTCGATAAATTATTGCAATTGCTATCTAGAAATACTGAAAAGAAATTTGAAAATATGGGAAAGCTTAGGAAGTGGTCAGCAAAAAATAATTTTTTGAAGAAAATAAAAAATTAAATTTTTTGTTCAGTAACTTGTTAAGTAATAAAAGTGGAGAAAGTGCAAAAGTTTGTAAAGTAGAGAAAGTTCGCCCCATAGAAATAAAAACAAAATTTAACCAGCCTTGACTAGATGTCAATTTCTGGCAAGCAGGGCAAGTACTTTTTTAAAATAACTAACTTGGTTTGTTAAGTAGCCTACCAGATGTGGGTAACAAATTACGTAATTAATTACGTAATTCTTATAAAAATTAAAATCTTATGTCTAAAAAATCCCGATAACCGTATTAAGTTATCGGGATTTATTTTTCCTGGATTGCCTTTAGTTCCAGATAAATTCATGGAACGCTTGCAGTACATCCGGAGGACATTCTTCCGGGCTCCATCCATCTGCAAAGACTTGATCATCCTCTGTCCATTTTAGGGTTAGCCGATCGAATTCATATTCTCCGGGATCTTTCTGGTATCTCCGGTGAGTTTGGAGATCATAGAAAGTTTTCCAAAATGGATCAATTTTTTCTTTGGCAGTAATGGCCTCAATAATTTCCTCAGCTGCATTAATGGTTGAGGTAGCATCTGGCGTTATCCCACAGAAAATACATTTTTTTCCGAAAAAAGCGTAAACAATTTCTCCGTAGAGTGGATCACAGCCAACACTTCTATACTTAGTTTTTTTCATTTCCACTTTCCTGCCCTTTGCCATTGTTAACCTCCTTTTTTTCTGTTAAAAATTGCTGATAACGGATATCAGTTATGATGTCATATACTTTACGGGGATTTTCGATTTTTTCATCATTCAAAATGTATTGGGGGTTGGTCCAAAAAAGCCGAAGCATATTTTGGCAGTCCTCTTTGTGTGTTTTGCAGGCAGCTTTTATGTCATTTGTATATTGCAAATTAAACAAGATGAATTGAGTAGAAATCCAGCATAAATAATCAATTACAGTTAAATTGTCTGAAATAACAGCTTTTTCGGTGTATATTGTTCCCAAAAGAGCCCTCTTAATCTTTAGTTCCTTAATGGAAGGTTTCTGTTCCAAGGAAACTTTGCCTAATATTAAAAGGATGTCATAGTATCTACTATACTTTTGTAAAATTGACTTTATATCCATATTCTCCTCCTTTGAAATATTTGAATTTTAAAGGTTCTAAAAATCAAATATTAACATTTTTTTGAATTTTTGTCAATATTTGCGGGTATTTGATTTTTAAGACTAAGAATAATATAATGAAAAAAAAGTAGCCTTGATGGAATAAAATAAGTTATTTGGCAATCCGCTTCCAAGAGGCGAGGCAGTCCCCGGTTAAATAGAAAACGAAATTTAACCAGCCTTGGCTGGATGTCAATTTCTGGCAAGCGGGGCAAGTACTTTTTTAAGATAACTAAATTGGTTTGTTACGTAGCCCGCCAAAGGCGGACAAGCTTGTTACGTAGCATGCTACGTAACAAATAAGATTTAATATATAAAAATGGCTAAGAAACTTTATAATCCCAAAGACAAAGAGCCTTTTAAGATTTCTCGCAGTAAGATCGAGCTTTTTATTGATTGCCCCCGTTGTTTTTATCTGGATCGCCGCTTGGGAATAAAACGGCCGGGAGCAATGCCTTTCACTTTGAATAGCGCAGTGGATAATTTGCTCAAACAGGAATTCGATGTCCATCGGGCCAAGGGAGAAAAACATCCCTTGATTGAAGAATATGGGGTGGATGCTGTTCCGGCTCCCCATGATGATTTAAATAAATGGCGGCATAATTTCGCTGGCGTACAATTTTCAGATGAAAAAAATAATTTTCTAATCTTTGGAGCCATTGATGATTTATGGATAAACTCTAAAGGAGAATATATCGTGGTGGATTATAAAGCCACTTCCAAACTGGGAGAAATTGAAAGTTTGGATGATGTTTATAAGGGCGGAGCCAGCTATAAAAGGCAAATGGAGATTTATCAATGGCTGCTTCGCAAAAACGGCTATAAAGTTTCGGATACCGGCTATTTTGTTTATTGCAATGGCATCAAGGATGCCAAAGCTTTTGATAAAAAATTAGAATTTAAGGTAAATTTAATCGAATACAAAGGAGATGATTCCTGGATAGAAAAAACTGTTTCTGAGATCAAGAAATGTTTGAATAGCAATAAAATCCCTGCTTCAGGAGAAGACTGCGAATTTTGCGATTATTTTGAGGCGAGGAAAGAAAATGGATAAAAATAATTTAGAAAAAATTAAAAAATTATATAAAAAGAAAGACCGTAAAAACTGCCTGCTAGAATACGAAAAATTCTTCAATAAAGACAAGGGAATTTTCGATGCTATTTGTTATTATTTTTCTTGCTTAATGGAAAAGAACAGATTCAGAGAAGCAATAAAAATTTTAAATGAAGTAATTGAAATTGAAGAAGGTTTTTGTTATTTCAGGGGGCAATGTTATTTTTGGTTGAAACAATATGATTTGGCGATTAAGGATTTTAAAAAAGCAACAGAATTGGAACCTCGTAATAAAAATTTTTGGAACGCTTTAGCCTTGGCTTATTTTGAGTCGGGAAATTCGAAAGATGCTTATAAAAGCATAGACAAAGCCATGGAAGTGAGCGACGGCAAGGACTATTATCCTTTAGTATTTAAGGTTTTATTTTTAAAAATTGAAGAAAAAACTGATGAAGCATTTGAGGCTTTTCTTGAGCTGAGGAAGAAATATCCATCAAAAAAAAATTTCTTGTCAAAGCCAATGCGATCATCTTTTGATTCGTTAAGCGATGATTTTATAAAAAAACACGCCAAGAAATAGCACAAAGGCTTAATCAAAATATTCAGCCATGAAAATTAATTATCCAACAAAAAGCTGTTTGCTAGTTGACAACTTTTACATTATGCTATATATTTATCTTTAGTTAATTAAAAAGATGCTTCAACCGCATCAAATTTATTTTTTGATTAATTTTATAAAAATTTAATCGTCATTATTTTTTACAGACTTCTAAAAAAGGGCTGTAATTTTGAAGTATGAACTATGAGTAAAGAAAAAGAAATCGTAAAACTAACTGGAGAAATAGTTGAATTATTGCCTGGAACCATGTTCCGGGTAAAGCTTGAAAATGGACATATTATTCTGGCTCATATTTCCGGAAAGATGAGGATAAATTTTATAAAACTTATGCCTGGAGATGAAGTAGAGATAGAAATGAGCCCTTATGATTTATCCAATGGCCGCATTATTAAAAGACTATAATTTAAATTATCATCATGAAAGTCCAAGCTTCTGTTAAAAAAAGATGTGAATTTTGCAAAATCGTCCGAAGAAGAGGGCGTGTTTATGTTATATGTAAAAATCCCCGCCATAAGCAAAGGCAGGGATAAAAAATAAATTTTAATTTGTTCAATTATGGCAGTTAGAATAGCAGGTGTTAATTTACCGGACAATAAAAGATTAGAAATCGCCTTAACCTATATCTACGGAATCGGGCAGCCTAAAGCTAAGCAAATTTTGCAAGCTGCCAAGCTAAAGAAGGACGTGAAGACTAATGAAATAACCAAAGAGCAATTGCAGAAATTGAGAGGGGAAATAGAAGGCAAGTATATGTTGGAAGGCGAGCTGAAAAGAGAGAATATGATGAATGTCAAAAGATTGAAAGAGATTAACTCCTATAGAGGGACTCGCCATTCCATGGGGCTTCCCGTGCGA
This sequence comes from uncultured Bdellovibrionales bacterium, assembly GCA_964393045.1. Classification (GTDB taxonomy): domain Bacteria; phylum Patescibacteriota; class Minisyncoccia; order Moranbacterales; family DUUL01; genus CAYMRZ01. The sequence continues at coordinate 9,728 of CAYMRZ010000006.1, forward strand.
GGGCAAAGAACTAAAACCAACACCCGGACAGTAAGAGGCAATAAAAGGGTTACCATGGGCAGTGGAAAGACTAAAGTAGAAAAAACTTAAAAAATTATAATTTAAATTATGCCGCAGACTAAAAATAACAAAGAAGATAATAAACTCAAGGAAAAAGAAACTTCTAAGGCAAAGCCGGAAGAAGCTGCTTTGCAGTCCGAGAAAGCTATGCCTGAAGAAACGGGCAAAAAAGCTAATCCTAAGGAAGAAAAAAAAGAGGAAGAAGCGAAGCCGGTTGCTAAGAAAAAGAAATCCAATATTCGCCGGCAAATCCAAAGAGGAAGAGCTTATATAAATTCAACTTATAATAATACCGTAATTTTAATGACTGATATTCATGGAAACGCCTTGGCCTGGTCGTCTTCCGGATCTCTGGGCTTTAAGGGAGCAAAAAAGGCCACTACTTATGCAGCTAACCAAGTGGTGTTGGACATAACAGAGAAAATTGAGCGTTACGGCCTGAAGGAGCTTGAAGTTTATATAAAAGGAGTAGGTTCCGGAAGAGAAGCGGCCATAAGGGCATTGGCCCAAAAAGGATTTAGCATTAATCTGATCAAAGACCGCACGCCAATCCCCCATAACGGCTGCCGTCCTCCTAAGCCAAGGAGAGTGTAGCTATTAGCTGGTTAACTTATTGGATTTATAATATTTAAAATTTAATTTATAACTTAGAGATATTATTATGGCGAAAATTTCAGGATCAAAATGTAAATTATGCAGAAGAGCGGGAGAAAAATTGTTTCTCAAGGGCGACCGTTGCGTATCCACAAAATGCGCCATTGTTAAAAAACCCTATGCTCCGGGAATGCACGCCAAAGACCAAGGACGCAGGGGCATTTCTGAATATGGCAAGCAATTAGCCCAGAAACAAAAGGCTAAGAGAGTTTATGGCATTTCCGAACAACAATTGAGGAAGCACTTGCAGGAATCAAAAAAAGGAAAAGGCTTGCTGGGAGACAATTTAGTTGCTAGACTGGAGATGAGATTGGACAATGTTGTTTTTCAATTAAAATTTGCCGCTACCCGGGCATTGGCAAGGCAGCTGGTTAATCACGGCCATTTTTCGGTAAACGGAAAAAAGTGCAACATTCCTTCCCGTTTAATAAAAATCGGCGATACTGTTTCAGTTAAAAAAGAAAAGGCCGGGAAAGCTTATTTTAAAAATTTGAAAATGATTTTAAAAAAAGATTCCGATGTTCCAAGCTGGCTTTTGCTGGATACTGATAAAATGGAAGGAAAAATCCAAGCTAAGCCTGACAAGCATGCTATGGAAAAAACTATTGATACTCAAAGTATCATAGAATTTTATTCAAGATAAAATATATAAATTTTAAAATTAATAAAAATGATCTCTATATCATTACCTAAAAAACCAAAGTACGAAGAAATTAAGCCAAATGCCGGAAGGTTCGTTATTGAAGCTTGCTATCCCGGTTATGGAATTACTCTTGGCAACACGCTGAGAAGAGTTTTATTGTCCTCACTTTCCGGAGCGGCGGTAACTTCTGTTAAAATTAAGGGAATTACCCATGAGTTTACTACTATTAAGGGAGTAAAAGAAGATGCAGTTCAAATAATACTGAATCTTAAAAAAGTTTTTTTCAAATTGGACGAGAATACGGAAGAAGTTACGGTAAGTTTAAAATCCAAAGGCACAAAAAACGAAAAAAAGGTTACCGCCAAAGAAATTAAATGCCCTTCTGACGTAGAGATTGCCAATCCAGATAAAAAAATTGCCACTCTCACTTCTACCACGGCGGAATTGGAAATGGAAATTACTATTAAAAAAGGAATCGGATATGTTTCTGTGGAAGCTCAAGACAGAAAAGAAAAGGAAATTGGCGCTATAGCCGTAGATGCTATCTTTAACCCTATTTTGAGAGTTAATTATGGCGTAGATAATATGCGCGTAGGCAAAAGAACGGACTATGATAAGATAACTTTGGATATTTTCACTAACGGTACTGTTGCCCCCCAAGAAGCCTATGAAGAAGCAGTGGAAATTTTGATGTCTCAATATAACGCTATTTCCAGCTTAAGCAAAGAGGAGGAAGAAGAATTTCAAGAAGAAGGGGCTGAGGAAAAGGCTAAAACTAAAAAAAAGAAAACAGAAAAACCAGGCGAGGATGTAAATAAAATTTCCGTGGAGGAGCTTAATTTTTCTACCCGCACTAAAAATATTTTAGATAATAATAATTTGAAAACCATTGGGGACATTGCTGAACATTCCGAAGATAAATTAAGGCAGTTTGAAGGCATGGGAGACAAGAGCGTGAAAGAAATTAAAAAAAGTATCTCTAAATTTGGCATCATTTTAAAATCCGGAGAAGCTGATGACAAGGAATAAATAAGCAGAATCAATTTAATTATGAGAAAGAATAATAAGATAAAAAAATTAGGAAGAACTGCTAACCAGAGGAAAGCTTTGAATAAAGCCCTTTTCTTAGCATTAACAAGAAATGATCGGATTAAAACTACGCTGACAAAAGCTAAAGCAGTTAAGTCTTTCGCAGAAAAGCAAGTTTCTTTAGCAAAGAAATATCAGGATAACCGCGCGGAAGGGCTGAGGCTATTAAACAGAAAACTTTCTCCTCCAGCTTCTAGGAAAGTATTGGATTTAGCTAAGCGCTATAAAAATGTTAATGGAGGGTGCTTAAGGATTATAAAATTGCCTTTTCGAAAGAGCGATGCCTCTGAAATGGCCTTTTTGGAGTGGACACTGCTGCCGGAAGAGCCGCCGGAAGAAAAAGAAAAGAATAAAAAGGGGAAGAAGGATAAGCCAAAAGAGCCTGTTAAGAAATAAGCCTATTAAGCCTATATTAAAGCATAATCTATATGAAATTTAAGAAATTTAAAGGGAAAAATTATTACTTATTTGATGCAAAGCACGAAATTTTGGGTAGAATGTCTACTGAGATAGTAAAATTTTTGACAGGAAAAAACGAAGTGCATTACGATCCTAGCAAGGAAAGCGAGAGCCAGGTTATTGTTATAAATGCCGATTTCGTAAGGCTTTCAGGAGAAAAAGAGTCAGCCAAAAAATATTGGAGCTATTCCGGCTATCCTGGCGGAATTAAAGAAGAAAAATTTAAAGAAAGTTTGAAAAAAAATTCAGTAAAAGTGGTGCAGAATGCTGTAAAAGGAATGATGCCAAAGAATAAATTAGGCCAAAACGGCCTAAAGAGATTAAGGATCTTTCCGGAAAATGAGCACGACTACGTTCACATATTTAAAGATTAGTATTAATTTTTTGAAATGGCAAAAAGCAAGAAATATTTTGAAGGTACGGGCAGAAGAAAGAGATCAATTGCGCGAGCTAGAATATATGAAAAGTCTAATTCCTTAACAGATAATATCAATAAGAAGAAAATAGAAGATTATTTTCCTACTCAGGAGTTGCTGAATATTGTAACTGCTCCTTTTAGGGCAACAGATACTAATGAAAAAATAAATTATAGCATCAAAGTAAAAGGAGGCGGGATTCGCGGACAAGCAGAGGCAATTCGCCTGGCTATTTCCAGGGCATTGGTTAAATATAATGAGGATTTTTATCGGACATTGAAGGATTTGAATTATTTAACGAGAGATTCCAGAAAAAAAGAGAGAAAGAAAGCTGGCCTTAAAAAAGCTCGCCGAGCTCCTCAATGGCAAAAAAGATAATTTTTGTTTTGCATTTTTTATTTTAAATAAAAAATAAATATTAAGAAATTAAATGGAAGAAAAACAAGGACAAAATTTATCGGAGGGAAAAAAGGAGGCAAATGACGCAAGCAATCTTGAGGCAAATTTTGATGAAAAAGCTTCAAGAAAGAAGAAATTAATGATGCTGTTCATAATCGGTATTTTGGTCGGCTTTATTTTGAAAGGATCCATTCTCCGGCCGTATACTATTGGCTTTGAGGATTATAAAATAAAAAATTATAAAAGCGATTTTCAGTTAAAGGAGGGGCCTGAAGAAGAGCATGAAATTGAAAATCCAACAGAAGGCCAAGCTAATGCTGAAAATGCTGAAGAAGAAGGGGAGTAAAATGCCTCTTTTTTAAAAAGTTAAAATTTTAACATAAAAATTATTTTTAAGAATTTATAAATTAAAATGTTAGATTAACAAAAAAAACAGGAGGGTGATAATCAGGAAATAAACATTTCTTCATCTGAAAATGAATCAGAAGAAAAACAAGCTAAAGAAAGCTCGGGAAAAACTTTAAATGAGCTAACCACAAACGAAGTGCAAGACAATAAAATAAAAAATTTGGTCTCTGTTATAATTATTCTAGCTGGAGTATTGCTAGGCGCTTTACTGATAGATGTTGCCCAATTTTTTTCTCAGAGCGGCTATTCAGAAAGGGCGTTAAAAGATGCGGAAATTTTTACTTTAGGAGAAAAAACTTGGGTAGCTTATGAAGAACCAAAAGTAGAAGTCCAAGTTTTAAGCGTTAGTGAGGAAGAACTGGAGGAGTGTCCCACCTGCAATCCGGAAGAGCTTCTAACCCAAATAAACCAGGTAGTTCCAACACTAGTGGCAAAGAAAGTTTTAGCTTCTTCTGAAGAGGGCAAAAAAATGGTTGAAGATTACAAAATAAAAACCCTTCCCGCTTTTGTTTTTGATAAAAAAATTGAGGATACGAATTTTTACGGCCAGCCCGGAGTAGAGAGCCTGTTTGAAGAAAAGGACGGGAGGTATTTATTAAATACTACTGCCTTGGGACTCCCGGCCGGAAAGTATTTGGAATTGCCGGAAATAGACGGTGAAAAATATGCAGTATTGGGAAGCGAGGACGGGAAAGCTGAAATAATTGTTTATTCTGATTACCAATGTCCTTATTCAAAAATGTTTTATGATATAGTTAAGGAAACAGTGGAAAATAATCCGGAACAAGTCAGTTTGATTTACAAAGATCTTCCTTTGGATTTTCATCCTCAGTCTAATAATTCTGCTATGGCGGCCGCTTGTGCTCAAGAGCAGGGAAAATTTTGGGAAATGTCAGACCAGCTTTACGAAAATCAAGAGGAGTGGTCAGCCGAAGAAGGCAAGGAAATTTTTCAGAATTATGCCCAAGCGATTAACCTAGACATGCAGCAGTATAATCAGTGCATGGAGGAGGAGAAATATAAAGAAAAAATTGAAGCAGACAAAAAAGAAGCAGGAGAATTTGGAATTTCAGGCACTCCTTCCGGATTTGTTGGCAGCCAGTTTTTAGGCGGAGTAGTCAAGAAAGAAGAACTGGAAAAAATGATTGACACCGTTTTAAGTGAAAACAATCAAGAAGAAAATGGAGCAGCTGATGAGGCAACGGACGGAGAAGACACTCCCGCTGAGGAAGCAAATGCGGAAGAGAAAAACAGCGACAATTAAAATTTTCATTTTAATATAAATGAAAAATAAAAATAAATATGAAATAATTATTCATGGCCGAGGCGGCCAGGGGATTAAAACCACAGCTGAAATTTTAGCTCAGGCTGCTTTGATAGAGGGCAAAAATATTCAAGCTTTTCCCGAATTTGGGCCAGAAAGAAGTGGAGCGCCGGTAAAAGCTTTTGTTATAATTTCTGAAAAAAGGATTTTCACTCATCAGCCGATAAAAGGTCCCGATTGCGTGCTCGTTCTGGATGAAGGAATCTTGAATTTTGTGGAAATTGCAGAAAATTTAACTGAAGGAGAGCCGGTAATAATAAATTCTAAAAAAAGCAAGCTTGAAATAAGGGATAAAATTAAAACAAAAGCTAATATAATTACTGTTGATGCCAGCCGCATTTCGCAAGAAATAATAGGGCAAAACAGGCCTAATACTGTTATCTTAGGGAAATTTGCTTTTGTTACGGAAATGTTGAAATTAGAAAATATCACCTCGGCTTTTCGTAATAAATACCAGGAAAAGATTGGAAAGGAATTAACAGAAAAAAATATTAAAGCTATCGAAGAGGCTTATGGGCTGCATAACGAATAAATGCTTAAATTGTTGTATTGTTGAATTGTTAATAATATAAAATAATTTTTTATTAACAAAAGGCTAAGTTAAAAATAAAACAACAATTTAACAATGTGGCAATAAAACAATTATTCCAAGACTTGTATTATTTTTTAAGGCATAAATTATAGATCACAACTCACAATTTGCCAATTCACAAACATAAAATGACAAAAATAAAACCTTCATATAAAATTAAAAAAAATGATTTGAATAAAGATAAATCTAAAAAATTAGGTTCTGAATTTGCTGCTGTCATCAAAAATGACCCCGAAAATTATAACAAAACCGGAGCTTGGACCAATAAAAAACCAATGGTGGATAAAAGCAGTTGCATCGGCTGCGGGCTTTGCGCTGAACATTGCCCGGAAGGGGCAATCGAAATAAAAACCATTAATGGCAAAAGAAAGGCAGTAATTGACTATACTTACTGTAAAGGCTGTGGCATTTGCGCAGAGAATTGTCCAAGAAAAGCCATAAAAATGAAAAATTAGTTTTTAGCCAGAAAATTAATTAATGAAAAATAAATTAAAAATGAAAAAGGAAGAAAAAGAGATAGCTTTAACTGGGGGATATGCGGTTGGAAAGGCCCTTCAGCAGATTAATCCTGACGTAATGGCAGTTTATCCTATTACGCCCCAAACCCCTATCGTAGAATATTTTGCCAAACAGCAAGCTAACGGGAAAGTTGATACCGAAATTATTCCGGTAGAATCAGAGCACGGTGCCATGAGCGCTTGTATTGGCGCTAGTGCTTGCGGAGCAAGGGCGGCAACTGCTTCTTCCAGCCAGGGAATTTTGTATATGATGGAGGTCTTGCCGGTAGCTTCCGGGTTGCGCCTCCCTATTCTAATGGCTGTTTCCAATAGGGCGATTTCGGCTCCCATTAATATTCATGGCGACCATTCCGATGCGATGGCTATGCGGGATTTTGGCTGGATTCAGCTTTTTGCAGAAAATACGCAAGAAGCTTACGATAATATATTTTTAGCGCAAAAAATTGCCGAAGAATCAATGCTTCCAGCAGCCGCTAATATGGACGGATTTATCACTTCCCATAGCGTAGAAAATTTTAAGCCGCTAAGCGATGAAAATGTTAAAAAATTTATCGGAAATTATAAAGCTCCCGAGAATCTTTTTGATTTTAATCATCCCAAAACTTTTGGCCCAGTGGCTCTGCAAAATAGCTATTTTGAGTTTAGAAAACAAGTCTTTGAAGCCATGGCAGCGGCTAATAAGAAATATTATGGAATCGCCAAGGAATTTGAAAGAATTTCCGGGAGAAAATGCCAGCCCATAGAAAAATATAAAACCCGGGGAGCTAAAAAAATAATAATTGCCATGGGTTCTGTTTGCGGAAATATTAAAGAAGCCATAAATAATTCTAATGAGAAAATTGGCTTAATAAAGATTAAATTATTCCGGCCATTTCCTTATGAGGAAATTAAAAAAGCCATATCTTCCGACGAGACAGAAATAATAGTAATGGATCGCAATCTTGCCTTTGGAACCAAGCAAATATTAGCCCAAGAAGTAAAAGCTGCTGTAAAGAATCCGCTAAAGAGCGTGGTTTATGGTTTAGGGGGAAGAAATATTTTTACGGAAGACATAATAGAAATTGCAAAAAATAAGGAATTTGCCAATGATAACTATTTAATTATCTAGCTTTCAAAAGAATGTTTTTCCAACCCAAGAAACCGAAAAAATTAAAAAGCGCCTTCTCCTTAAATAAAATTAATCCAGTAGTGCGGTATTTTATCTTATCGGATATATTGCTGATCGGGGCGCTAGGGCTCTTTAATCCTATCTTTGCTGTTTTTGTGGTAGAAAACATAAAAGGAGCTACCTTGGAGGTAGTAGGGATTTCCCAAATGATTTATTTGTTAACTAGCAGTGTGCTGCAGGTACCGATTGCTAACATAATTGATAAAATAAAAGGAGAGCGGGATGATTTTTGGGTAATGTTTATTGGAACCTTATTAAGTTCTTTTGTTATTTTTCTTTATGTTTTTGTTTCTACTCCTAATCAGTTATATTTTGTTCAGTTTTTATACGGGATTACTTTCGCCTTAACAGTGCCTACTTGGTTTGCTATTTTCTCCAGGCACTTGGATGAGAAACATGAAGGAATGGAGTGGGGGATGTATAAAATGTTAACTGATTTAGGAAGCGCTGCCGCTGCCGCCCTGGGAGGATTTATTGCTTTTAAATTTGGATTTAATTACTTATTTATTAGTGTTGGGCTAATTTCTATTGTTGGAAGCTTGTTTCTTTTAGGATCTTATCACAAAATAAGAAAGACTTAAAAACAGTTTAATAAATTCAGAAATCCAAATAAGTTTTATAAAAAATTATTTTACAGAAAATCCAATGAATAAAAATTTAACTGAGAAATTATCTCCTGGACATACTACTTGCGCCGGCTGTCCAATCGGCATCATTGCTCGTACGGTGCTTAATGCTACCGATCATCCAGTTGTTGTTACCAATGCCACCGGGTGTATGGAAGTAGCCACCACAATTTATCCTAATACTTCATGGAAAGTGCCTTATATCCATAGTGTTTTTGGCAATGCGGGAGCAACTATTTCGGGAATAGAAACAGCCTATAAAGCTCTGAGAAAACAAGGAAAATTTAAAAATAAAAAACAGCCTAAGTTTATCGTTTTTGCCGGCGACGGCGGCACTTATGATATTGGGCTTCAAGCCCTCTCTGGTGCCCTAGAGCGCCAACACGATTTTCTTTTTGTCTGCTATGACAATGAAGGTTATATGAATACCGGCAATCAAAGAAGCAGTGCCACGCCTTTGTGCGGTGATACGGAAACTACTCCTTGCGGCACACGCTCCTTGGGAAAAGAAATTTCGCGAAAAAATATAATGGAGATAGTAGCTGCCCATAACGTTTCTTATTGCGCTACTGCCAATGTGGGTTTCTTGAAGGATTTTAAAAAGAAAGCCCAGAAAGCGCTTAAAATTAAAGGCCCTAAATTCTTGTTGGTTTTTTCTCCCTGCGTAAACCAGTGGAAATTTCCCCCTTCCCAAACTCTTGAAATTGCCAAATTGGCCACCAAAACTAATTTCTGGCCGCTTTATGAAATCGAAAATGGGAATTACGTAATTAATTACGTAAATAAAAAAAAGCTGCCAATAGAAAAATTCTATGAAACCCAGGGGCGCTTCAAGCATCTTTTTAAGAAAAAAGATAAAAAAACTATTCTTCATACTATCCAAAAAAATGTTGACAAGGAATGGGAATGGCTTAATAAAAAAGCAGATTGTTTTAATAAATAACCCAAGAAATATCTATGCAAATTTTAATTTTAATTTTAGCCGGAGTGTTTTTTTTCGGCTTTATCGCCGTCATTTGGTTTTTGAATAAAAAACTTTCCGCTTTCCAAAACAAGGAAGAGGATAAATCCGCGCTTCTCATCCAAGATCAGCTCAATCAGCTCAATCAAACTTTAGATAAAAAGCTTTCTGAAACTCACAATATCACCAAAGACCAGTTGAAAGACAGTTCCCAATTTCTGCAGGGCGTGAGCAAGGAAAGCCGGGAATTATTGAATGAAGTTTCCAGGCAATCCCAAACGATGATAAAAGACGTTACTGAGAAACTCACCAAGCTGGATGAAACTAATCGCCGGGTAGTGGATTTTTCTTCCCAACTGAGGGATTTGCAGGATATTTTAAAAAACCCCAAACAAAGAGGAGTTTTAGGGGAGTATTATTTGGAAGAAACTCTGAAAAATGTTCTGCCTCCCAACGCCTATCAAATGCAATATGCTTTTAAGGACGGCACTATTGTGGATGCGATTGTTAAGGTGAAAGACAAAATTATTCCTATCGACTCTAAATTTTCTTTGGAAAAATATGAAAAATTGCTTAATTGCAATAATAGCGAACAGCGAGAAATTTTAGAAAAACAGTTTAAGCAGGATTTAAAGAAACGTATTGATGAGACCGCTAAGTATGTAAAACCCTCAGAAAAAACTGTTGATTTTGCTTTTATGTTTATTCCCTCTGAATCAGTTTACTATGACTTGCTGGTCAATAAGATCGGCGCCTCCCAGGTTTCTTCGAGGGACTTGATTGAATATGCCTTTAAAGAGAAACATGTGATCATCGTTTCACCCACTTCTTTTTTGGCTTATTTGCAGACAGTTTTACAAGGCCTGCGCACTCTGGAGATTGAGGAGTCAGCTAAAATTATTCAGAAAAATGTAGAAAAATTAGGCAAGCATATTGACAGTTATGAAGATTATCACCAAAAATTAGGCAACAGCTTGACTACCACTGTCAACCACTACAACCGTGCTTCCAAAGAATTTAAGAAATTAGACAAGGATGTAATGAAAGTCACCGAAGGTAAAGAAGGCGGAAAAATTAAGGAGATTGAGATAGAAAAACCGAGAGTAGAAGAATAGAAAAATTTGACTTGTTTTTTCTTAATGATATAATATCATTAAGAATATTTTTTAACACAAATGAAAACCACAAAAAAAGATAAAAAATTATTATCAAATATTAAACAAAAACCTTATTTCATTAAAGATGCTTTTGTTTTATATAAAGAAGATTGCATGAAAATTTTGCAGCAAATTCCAGATAATTCTATTGATATGGTTTTTGCTGATCCTCCATATTTTCTTTCTAATGGCGGTTTCACTTGCCAGGCAGGTAAAAGAGTAAGCGTAAACAAAGGAAAATGGGATATAACTAACGGCTTGAAAGAAGATTTTCAGTTTCATCTAGACTGGATAGAGGAATGCAATCGAATTTTAAAGGCTGGTGGAACAATTTGGATAAGCGGCACTTATCATTCTATTTATCAATGTGGCTTTGCTTTGCAAATAAAAAAATTTCAAATTTTAAATGACATCGCCTGGTACAAGCCTAATGCAGCACCAAATTTGAGTTGCCGCTATTTTACCGCCAGCCATGAAACAATTATCTGGGCCAGAAAAGAAGAAGTTGATAAAAAGACTGGAAAAATTAAAAAAACTAAGCATAAATTCAATTATAAATTAATGAAAAACGGAGATTGGCCCGAAGATCAATTCAAGAAACCAAATACTCAAATGAGATCAGTTTGGTCAATTAATACTCCAAAACCAGCGGAAAAGAAATTTGGCAAGCATCCCACCCAAAAGCCATTGGATTTATTAAAAAGAATTGTTCTAGCTAGCACTAATAAAAATGACATTGTTCTTGATCCATTTACCGGCTCATCCACTGCTGGCATTGCCGCTGTTATGAATGACAGGAAATTTATAGGGATTGATATGGAGAAAAAATATTTAGATTTATCAAAAAAAAGAATTAATGATTTAGATAAAAATTAATTTGAAATATTTATGAAAAAAGGCGGAATTGGGGGAGCTAATACAAAAACCGGTCTTGCCTTTGAAGGTGAGGTTGATTTTTTAACTTTTATTCAAAAACAAAAAAATTATAGTGTTGAAGATAATACTATTTTTTATAAAGGGAAAAAAGTCGGTGCATCATTCAAAAAGCATGGATTTTATAAATTTTTAAAAGAAAATGGTGTTGATTATGGAAAAATTATTACAAGAAAAATTCTTCCAGATGATGCTGTTTTTGTTGTTGCTAATAATACAATGCATATTTTAGAAATTAAATTTCAAGAAGTGGAAGGCTCAACGGATGAAAAACTACAAACTTGCGATTTTAAAATTAAGCAATACAGAAAATTATTATCTCGATTAAATATGGAAGTCAAATATATTTATATTTTAAATGATTGGTTTAGGAATGATCGATACAAGGATGTTCTTGACTATATTATCTCAATAGATGGATGCTCTTATTATTTCAATTATTTGCCATTAAAAAAATTGGGCTTGCCAGTACCAAGATAATTATAATCAAAAAATACCATTCCAATTAGTCTGGCAAAAAACTTGCCAGATTTTTATTTTTATGCTATAGTAAGCTGTTAAAAATTATTAATATTTTTTTAATGTTTAGGCTTATTTTAGGCTATTTAAAGTCACAATTTAATAAAATAATCCAAAATAAGGAGGCCGTTTCTATCCTTATTCTAGGCTTTATTGCTGGGATAATTTGTTTGGCGCTAACTTTTTCGGTTATTTTGTCGTTAGTAATTTTTATTTTTTTCGTCGCCAGTGCTATTTTCAAAGAAAGTTTTTCCAGAGGCTGGCTTTTCTTGCTCGGCATCGCCCTGGTTTTTCCTTTTATAAAAATTTTCCCTGATATTTATCTTTTCCAGCTAATATTATTTGTTATTATCCTCTTGAGCATTCTTCAGTTAATTTATGAAAACGGAAAATTTGAAATCGGGAAAGCCTCTTTTTGTTTTTTGTTATTAGCCCTCATAGGATTATCTTTGCAGTTCATTAGCCCGCTGTTTAATATTTTAGTTCAAAAACAAGTCCAGGAAATCCTCATAAGCCTTACTCTTATTTGGTTTTTATTGGCCAGTTTTCAGTATTTTTTCCATACTAAAAAAAGAATTAACCGCTTTATTTTTTTACTGATTTTAATCGGCCTTCTTCATTCAATAGTGGGACTTTTAGCAGTTTTCGGCGGTTGGTATAATTCATTGGGAATTGGCGTATCAAGCGGAACAGGCTATCAAATTTTTCTAGAAAAATTTGGCCAATTAAATGGAATCTGGGGGAATAGCGCAAATTATAAGGTAGGCGCGAATTCCGTCGCTTCCTTCTTGGCTATTACGATCCTTTTGACCCTAGGAAGATTGATTGCTTTCAACAGGGAAAAGCAAAATTTTAAACAACAGGGGAAGTACTCTTTGATTTATTTATTTTGGGCGGCTTTTCTTATCCAAGTGGCAGCATTGATAATGACTCATTCATATTTCACTTTTATAATTTTGGGAGTTAGCGCTATTATCATGGGCATTTTATTAAAAAATAAAAAAATTATTTTAGGAGCTACCATTTGGAGTGTTTTATTTTCTTCTTTAGTAACAAGATTTCAAATTCAGTATAAGCTGGCTGTGTCAGACTGGATGGAAAATTTTAGAAATTTAAATAACTGGATTCTTGGAAATGGAATTTTTTTTCAAGGCAACCATGCTCCAATTAGCGAAAACATCCAAAATTCTTATTTATTCCTATGGAATTATTACGGCGTTTTTTCTATTTTAATAATCTTAATGCTTTTTTATTATTTTTTTATGGTCCTTTATAATAATTACCGTCTGGTTTCCGGAGAAAATAAAATTACCCTCATAACGATAACCGCCATATTTATTTGTATTATTATTGAGGCTCTCGGAGCAAATATTCTCTTTTTTGGGCCAACGGCTATCGCTTTCTGGCTTTTTTATGGGATTGTTATAAATTTCCGCAGAGATGCCTTAGAGAAAAAGCTTTTAAATAATAAAATTTTTTACCGGATTCTTAACCGGCCCAAGAAGAGTAAAAGTATTGACAGCATAAAAAAACGTGTGCTTTAATAGCTAGATTAACTTTAATTTTTTTGAAAATTATGAACAATTTAAATGGAATCAATAAAAAGGATAAAAAAAGAGGATGGAAGTTTTGGCTTGCCTTCTGGTTTTGCGCTTTTATATTGCTTGTCGCCTGGACTATTTTTTTGCAATATAAAAATAAGGGCTGGAGCGGACTTATGAGCTTAAGCGCCCCTGTGGTAAAGATAGCCCCAATTAGCTCGGAAAATAAAGAAGAAATCCTTACTATATTTGATATTTTTTCCGAAATTACCAAGAGTGGCCAAGAAAAAACTTTTTTACTTTTATTCCAAAATAATATGGAAATCCGGCCGGGAGGCGGCTTTATTGGCAGTTTTGGAATTTTAAAGACTAAAGGAGAAAAAATAACTGAGATTGGGGTTCATGATACCAATGTTTTTGATAGCGGAATTGATAGCGGGGTTGAACCGCCTTATCCCCTGGAAGAAACTATAAATGTAGAAAATTGGGAATTGAGAGATAGTAATTGGTCTCCAAATTTTCCCACCAATGCCAAGAAAGCAGAATTCTTTTATCACTTGGAAGGCGGGAAAGAAAAAATTGACGGCGTAATTGCCATTTCCACTGACCTTTTGCCTAGCTTTTTAAAAATCACCGGGCCAATTACAATTGAAGGCTATCCAGGCGAATACAACAGTGAAAATGCTATTACTAAGCTTGAATACCAAGTAGAGAAAGGCTATAAAGAACAAGGCATAGAGAAAGGCAAAAGAAAATATGTAATGAAAGACCTGTCCAAAAAAATTCTGGAAAAAATTTCCAATTCCAGCTGGACAGTGAAAAGGGCTCTTTTGCGGAGAATTGAGGACCACTTGAACCGGAAAGACGTAATGATATATTTTAAAAACGATGCGCTTCAAGACAAAATCCGCCTTCTGGGATGGAGCGGGGAAATTAAGGATTTTGATAAAGATTATTTAATGATGGTGGATGCCAATTTAGGGGCGTTAAAAACCGATTTGCATATGAAGAGATCTTTTATTTATAAAATAGATTTAAGTGAGGAAAAGCCTCTGGCTAATCTGAAAATAACTTATAAAAATACTGCCCGCGCCAGAGACTGGATGACTAGCGACTATTTAACCTATTTAAGAGTTTATGTTCCGGAAGAAGCTTGGTTTTTAACTGAAGATGAAGATGTAGTTTTTGGCAAGGAAAAAGGGAAAAAATATATCGGAAAAATTGTTGAAGTGCCTATCAATAATGAAAAAACTGTGGAATTTCAATATGAATTGCCAAGGGAAATCAAAGAAAATTATAATTTACTTATTCAAAAACAGTCCGGCATTGAAGAAGTTCCGGTAGATATAGCCATTACTGATCCGGAAGGCAATAAACAGGAAATCAATTTTGACCTGCAAGTCGATTGGCAGATGACTGAGTAGCGTTGAGCTGCCCCGCTTTTTCAAAGAGCCGGGGCAGTTTTTTTATTTGAAAAATATGCTAATATAAAAATATAAC
>CAYMRZ010000007.1:0-24231 GCA_964393045.1 uncultured Bdellovibrionales bacterium
ATCTGTAAATTTGGCTTTGTTTAACACTATTGACTTAATTTATGGGTAAAAATATAAACGCTTTAATTAACTGATTAATAATTTAACTTTAGCAATCTTGATCCCCTACTGCTAATTTTAAACACTTCTTTATACTAACTCTTAAAACAATAAATTTCAAGCCCTCAGACCTGAAACTGCTATTGCAAGATTTTTTATTTGTATTATAATTATGATATAGTTAAATTTACGCTTCATAGTCTTTAATTTATTCTTTTAGGAAGACGAGGCAAGGCTAAGAAATCAGATTTCACTTATATGCTTTTTCCTGAAGCATGAAACTCAATAACCAAATATCGTGAAATAACAATTTAAAATAAATATTATATAAAAAAATGAAAAAAGGAAATAATTTAGTAAAAATTAGTGGGGGATTAGCCATTATGTTTTCAGTGTTTCTGTTGTTGGCCATTTCAATTCAAGTAACAAGGAACAACGAAGTTTATACTCGAATTATCAATAACAATTCAAAAAACCAAACCGCTGAAACCTCAAATAAATCCGTTCCTTCTCCTGATAACAACGTGGTTCAGGGAAAATTCAGCTTGACCGATGAGGGTGATACCACTCAAAAAACTGACGACGGCACCAGCTATTATTATCGAACAATTTTTTCAGAAAAGCTAAAAAATGAAAATGTTGATCCTGTTTTAAAACTAGAGATAGAGGAAAATGGACAAAAAAAGTGGAAACAAATTTCTTGGAGTTGGATTGACACTCAGGAGGGTTCTATTTCTTTCCTTTTTCAAACTACTAAAAATGGCAAAACTGAATTGAAAGAAAATTATACGGGAAAATATCAAATAATTTTTTAAACGGCCGGTTTCTATTAAAGCGGTTCAACTTGCCACTCTTGCATAATTTCTTCCAATACCCGGTTTTTACAGCTCTCTCTTAAATTCCTGTCAGCTATATTTTCACAGATATTATCATCTTTTTCTGCTACCGCTTTCCGTTTAAAGCAAACGTCTTTTTCAAAACCGCTTAACTGGTCGCAATCCCTTTGCGATTCTTTTTCGTTCCCTTCTTCTTGATTGCCATTTCCCGTTTCTGTGTTTCGGTATCCATCATTAAGCCCGCATATTTCCAGGCAATACTCATAATCAGATGTCCCTTTTTTATTCAAACAATTTCTTTCACAGTCTTCCTGGAGAATTTTTTCATAAGGTTTATCAGTATAATTATCCTGATAAATATCCGTTTCTGCTTCCGCATTAGTGCCGTTGGCAGATTCGGCATTTTCGGCATTGCCTTGCTCCCCTGAATTATTATTCCCTTTTTCTGATTCCGACTTATTTTCTTCAATATTTTTTAATTCTCCTTGAAAAAAATATTCGTGCCGATGATCCCAGAAATAATATCCGGCTCCTGCCAAAACGCCGGCAATGATTAAGATTGTAATTATTTTTTTCATTTTTTAAAGTATTAAATTTTATTTATTGTCAAATTTTATAAAATTTGAAATCTTTTTTAAATAGTTATAGTATAATTATAATATTAACTACAATAGTTAGCAATTAAATTTTTTATTTATGACTGTTCTACACAGAAGATTGTTTATGCTTTTTTTTATTTTTCTTTTCTTGATTATCGGTCCGATGATTGTATTACATGCCAAGGGATATCGGTTTGATTTAAAAAAAGGAATTTTTGTTTACAGCGGCTCTATCAGCATTAAGGGCTTTCCTCGGAATTTCCAGGTTTTTATCGACGGCAAACAAACAGATAAGGGAATGCTAAACGTAATTAATAATTCCTATACCATTAATAGCATCCGTCCCGGGGAATACAATCTGAAATGCCAAAGGCCTGGCTACACTGCTTGGGAGAAAAACATTAAAGTCCATAGCGGAATTTCCACCGAATTCTGGAATGTTTTGCTATTTCCTAAAGAGAATAAAGATATTAAAAAATATACAGATCTTTCCGTGGAACAATTTTTCCTTTCGCCAAGAGAGGAGGAGGAAATTGTATTCTTTAATGAAAAAAGCGGCGTTAGAAATGTCTATCTCCTGGATACAGGCAAATCGGAAGTTAAAAAAATTTTTTCTACTGAAAAATACGGATTTCTTCCTCCTAGCTATGAAGAAAATATCGAATGGAGCACCAATAATAAAATGATCTTAATTCCATTTAAAAAAGAAAACGGCCAAAAAAAATATTTAGTAGCCCGCATTCGGGGAGAAAATATCAAGGAAATAGCAGATGTAAATGAGTTGTTCAGCCAGTTTTTAAAAAATTCAAAAGAAAAAGAAGAAGGCGAAGATGAAAATAAAAAGGTAAAAAAATACCCAGGTGACCAAAATGAAAAAAAGGAAACGGAAATTGAAAAAATTCGTTGGATGTTTGATAAAAAAGACGAACTGGTAATATTAACCAAAAATAAAGAGCTCTATTATTTTTACTTGAATGAGCCTGAAAAAAGCCTTTTATTGGAAAAGGATGTTACCGCTTTTGATTTTGCCGGAAACAGAGTCTACTACACAAAAGCCCCCCATAATCTTTTATGGGAGATAAAAGATAATAAAATTGAAACTAAAAGGCAAATCAGCAGTAAAACACTCATGGAAAACAATGAAGATTTCGTAAAATTAATAGTTTATGATGAGTACCGATTTGCCGTTATTAATAATCAAGGCCAGCTTTTGGTTTTTAATGAAGAAAAGGAAAAAGGAGAAAAATTCGAAGAGATAGTACACAAAGGCATACGGGACATCCAGTTTTCTAATGACGGCAAAAAATTGCTTTATTGGAGTAATAATGAAGTTTGGTTCATGATGTTGCGTGATTGGGATGTCCAGCCAATCCGCAAAAAGGGAGAAAAATTCCTAATAACGCGCTTCTCTAAAAAAATAAACAACATTCAATGGATGGATAATTATGAAAACATAATTTTTTCTGCAGATAATCAAATAAAATCATCGGAAATTGATGTGAGGGACCATCCCAACATTACTAATATCCATGAAACTCGATCCCTTTTAAAACCTCGGGAAGTTTTTTACAGCAAAGAAAACCAAACGCTTTATTTTAAAGATGAAAATACTTTGAAATCATTTATTTTAATTGAAAAAACCGGAATACTGCCCATTTAAAGCTAGCAATATGTAATCAAATCCCAGGACCCAACTCTTGGAAGCTCCAAGAACTTGAATCTAGAAAAAACTTAGCATAAAGAAAACCACCGAACTAAGCCGGTGGTTTTCTTTTTAAATATTTCTAATTCTTAAAATTTAATT
Organism: uncultured Bdellovibrionales bacterium; assembly: GCA_964393045.1. Classification (GTDB taxonomy): domain Bacteria; phylum Patescibacteriota; class Minisyncoccia; order Moranbacterales; family DUUL01; genus CAYMRZ01. Next base: position 3,279 of record CAYMRZ010000007.1, read on the forward strand.
TCTGCTTCTACTGTTCGTTTCCCCCAAGCTAGAGCTTGGGCTCGGGATTCAAACCACATGTCAAAATGGTTTCCCTTAATCGCGCCGCCTCGGTCTTCACAGACATATTCTCCCATCCCTTTAATTTTAATTTTCGATCCAAATGGATACTGGGGAGGGCAAGCCATGGTGCCCTTGCGAACTTTGGCGCCGCTGGCAGTGGTGAAAGGATCGCCCCAGCACTGGTCCGGCGTAGAAGAGTATGCGGTAACCAAAATCTTAACATTTTGATTTCTGGTCGGAACTAATCCCGGATAATTCTCCTTTTCAATCTTTTCTTCCACCGAGTAAATTTCAGAAGCTTTTATTACCTGGTCAAAAATGCTCTCTGTTTTTTGATAATTTTCTTTATAAGTTAAATTTTTAATTTTTCCTTTTTCAATTTGCATTAAAGTACTTTGGTTTTTGTTTTGAACCGCTTGGCTGTTGGCAGCTAAAGCAGCAGAAGGAATTACCATTAAGAGTAAAATCCTAATGATAACCAAAATACTTGTTATTCTCATTAAAATTTTAATGAAATAATGTTCCGCTAAAGCGGAACCTGCTCTAAGATTTGCCTTCGACCGAAGGCAACTTTGAAAGCAGATTTATTTTGCCTTTGTCTATAATTGATCTGCGTTAACTCCGCACTTAATCTGCGTTTTTCTGCGATAAAAATTTATTTACCGCATTTGCACGCAAATTTTTTGGTAAATTTTCACAGAAAACATAGAATAATATTTTTTATAAAAAGCAAAATAAAAATTGCTTCGTCTGAAGCAATTTATTATCATATCATACTTTTTATAAATTGTCAAGAAGGCTATTGACAAGATCTCGGACTATACTTTATTATATGTGTAATAAATTTTTAAAATAAAAATTAAATAAAAAAATGAAAAAAATAACAAAAATGTTAATGTTAGCGATATTTCTATTTGCAGGGTTAAGCTCTGTGAATTCAGCAAAAGCCAGGCTGTCTGCTGAGGGGTTTTTGCCTCCGGAAGATGCTAATCTTTTCTGGAATGCTTTTAGCAATCTCGACAGGCCAGATGATTATTCAGAGTGCGTGAGCCTTATTTCATCTTGCGGCGATGAGCAAGCATCTCAAGTCTCGGAAATGCTTTGTTCCGATTTCGCAGAGATACCACAAACTATTTATGACGATATGGAAAGCGATGAAATGCTTGGAGATGGAATGGAAACAACAAATCTTCTAAATGAACCCGACTGGCATAATATTGAAAATCTTACTTTTGAATCTCCTATAGGAAAAATTGAATTTGCAGGAACCACAGATTTTATGAGCTATGATTTTATGCTTTTCATCCTCGAATTTCCTGAAAGAGTTCGGATGGGACCGAGCTATATTAAATTCGATGCCGACTTGGTTGAAGATTTGAAAAATAGAGATGCTACAGTGACAATGAAGCAAGTCCCTCATTTTAATTCCCCTGCCATCATAGTGGATGGTAAAACAGATGAAGAAGGCGTAGTTTCATCTTTGGAATACAACGAAGAGAACCATACGCTTGTTTTCGACGCTGCTCATTTTACCACTTTTGAAGCAATAGAAGATTCGGAATTAGAAGGTTATGAGGAGCCAGAAATCAATGAAGCTAAAGCCAGAAAATTTGTAAGCAAACATGGAAAACAAAGAATTCGCTTGGCAATTTATGGACATCATTTTGGACACGGTACGGATATAAAATTAGGCAGCAAGGATCCTTATAAAGTAAGAAGAAAAATACGAGGCGGCGAGGATAAAATTGTGGCATTCTTCTCATTACCAGAATTAGTAAACTTGGGGCACCGGAAATTGACTGTCCATGCTATAAATTCTAATGATTTAGAGGATGACTACGATGACAAGGTTGACTTGGAAGATTTAGAAGACCTCAAGTTGCATAAATATCACTACGTTTATCATGATATTCAGGATTACTTAAGAGCAGTTTCTTTTCTATACTAGTAGAATAGGCTTCCAGGGAGATACACAAAAACCCGGGAATTTCCCGGGTTTTTATTTTTTGGAAGCTTGCCCGGCATACTGCAAGAAGTAAAGCAAGCGGACATCAATAGAGGCCTCTATAGAGGCCTCTATTTTTTACCAGCAAAAACCTCCGGCTTTTCCGGAGTTTGTCCCAATCATACGATGAGATAAACTGTTTAAAGCATAGCAAGTATAAAACAATAAAAAAACAAAAAAACCACCCCTTAAGTCCCCTCCTTGGAAAGCCCACCTGCCGGCGAGACAGGGAGGGGAGATATAAACAAAAAACCACCTCCTTAATGTCCCCTCCTCAGATGAGGAGGGGAAGCAGGGGAGGTTGATTCTTAAAAAAGAATATAACCCCCCACAATGAAAGACCCGCCTTTCTATGATTAAACCGAGACCATAAAAACGGGAATTTCCCCCTAAAATAATTTTAAGACCGTTCCAAGTCCTTATCCAGGCCTACAATCAAATCCAAAATATATCTTCAATAATTCAAAAAAATTACCAACTGCACAAAAAATAACATTCCAACATTATTGCGAATGTTGGAATGTTATCTGTATTTTTCAAGCGATCTAGCACTGACTATCCCAATAAAATCTTCCGGAAATCATGTTTGCCAACCTTTAAAATTTTTCCATTATCTGATTCGCCAATTTCATAATTTATATCAGTGATCACCTCATTATCTATTTTAATCCCCCCCTGGGATATTTTTCTTTTAGCATCATTATTACTACTAGCTAAACCCTCTTCTACAATTAATTCTCGTAAAAATTTTTCTGGCGGTGCTTGTGAAGGTATTACTTCTTCCGGCGCTTCTTTATTTTGAATGGTACGGATAAAATTCTCCTGCGCCAAGCGGGCTTTTTCTTCTCCATGGACTAATTTGGTGATTTCAAAAGCCAGGCGCATCTTATAATCCCGCGGATTGTTTTTCTTACTTTTTAAATCTTTTCGAATTTGTTTAACTTCCTTGAAAGAAATTTTAGTGCAAAGCTCAAAACCGCTGGCAATCACTTCATCCGGCCAAGACATAATTACTCCGTACATATCTTTGGAATTTACATCTAAAAATACCGCATTACCTTCTGATTTGCCCATCTTATTACCAGCTTCATCAGCAATCAGTTTATTGGTCATCACAAACTTTTCTTTCTTTTTTATAGCCTGCATTAAAGTCCTCCCGGCCATCATATTAAACATCTGGTCGTTCCCGCCAATTTCCAAATCCACATCCATGGCTACGCTGTCATAACCTTGGGCCACTGGATACAAAAACTCATGCAAATAAATCGGCTTTTCATCCTTCAGCCTTTTTTGGAACATATCTCGCTGAATCATTTGCTGGACGGTAAAATTGGCAGTAATTTCTATTAAATCTTTAAAAGTCATTTTGTCCGACCATTCGCTATTATACAAAATCTGGGCCGGATTTTCTCCCTCAAATTCCAGGTAAGCGCTGGCTTGTTGCTGGAAATTTTTGGAATTCTCCTCCACCTGCTCCCTGGTCATCTGCTGGCGGGCAGAAGTTTTGTCAGTTGGATCGCCGATCATGCCGGTAAAATCTCCGATCAAAAAAATTACATCATGCCCTAGCTCTTGAAACTGGGACAATTTGTTAAGCTGGATAGCGTTGCCAATATGCAAAGCCGCGGCGCTGGGATCAAAACCGCAATAAAGTTTTATCCGCTTACCAGCCATTAATTTTTTCTTAAGCGCTTTTTTATTGGGATAAATTTTCTCCACTCCCCGCTCCAAAATTTCATCTATTTTATTTTCGTCTGTGATTATATTTAGCATTTATTTAAGATTATTTTTTATTCTCATTTATGAAAATCTTTTCGAAGAAATTAACATACAGCAGCTGCATCAGCAATAAATGATAATCATCTGGATTTTTTTTGATAGTCCGAATTTGCTTTTCATTGAAAATCTTTTTAACCAACTCGGAATCAAGTGCTTCCAATATTTTATCTTTGTTTTGCTGAAAAATATTTTTGGTATCCACCGTGTCTCCGCTTTTTTTAAGCCTTTTGGAAATTCCAGCCGGCAAATACTTTTTCAAAAAATTTTTATAAATCCGCTTCTTATAGTTTAAAATTCCAACTACCCTGGCTATTCCAGCAGTCTTTTTATTCACAAAAGGAAAAAAACCTTCTACTCCGAAACTGCCCAGGAGAAGCTGGTGCATTTTCATGTTGTAATCTAATTTTATATAAAATTCAGGCAATTGGCAATTATTCTTCAATTGGGAACGAATTTCTTTTTCTCTTTTATTTGCTGATTCGCCGTTAAAAAAAATTCGTTTAATTTTTCGGAAAAATTTTCTGCCTAGAGTTTCCGGGAACAGCACTTGATCCGCTGCACTGCCCAAAAAAATGGCAGATATATTTTTCTCTTGCAACAACTTTCCCAACTGATAGCGTAAAAAAATGCCTTCCTGAAAAAAATAACCTTCTGTTCTGGCCACAATATCTTCCATTTGGCTAATAATATCCGGCTTGACTTCGCTGGTTAAAAATTCCGTTTTAGGATAATATTTTTCAATTATTTTTTTCGCTTGGGGAATTTCATTGCACTCGCCTCCGCCGCTGACAGTGGCCGTAGCAATCTCCTTTTCCGTTTTTTGGAACTCGTGCATCATCAAATTACTATCCCAGCCAGCAGTGAAAGTCTGGGTTATTTTTTGGGAATTCAGCTTCCTGGAGATAGTCAGGATTGTTTCGCTAATCTTTTCAACTATTTTCCTGCCGGGATTCAGAAAAATTTTTCTCTTCTTTTTATAATTAAATTTTTTAATTTCAAAAATTTCTTCCCTTAAATCAAAATGTAAATATTTGCCGGGAATTAATTTAAAAACATTCTTAATTAGAGTTTTTTTATTAGGAATAATATTTTCAAAAAATAAGAACTCTTTTGCAGCTCCGACATCCATTTCTTTTTTGAAATCTGTTCTTTCTAACAATTTAGACAGCCTGATGCTAACAATAAATCTGTTTCCATTTCTTGAATAATAAATCGGTTCCCGAAAACCGAATTGGGATTGAAAAATTTTTCCTTGCTGTTTTTTTGCATCATAGAAAAATATTAAAAAGCAGCCGTCAAGTTCGTTTATCGCCTCCAAGCCAAATTTTTCAAAAAGAAAATCCAACAGCTCCACATCGTCTTTGAAACTGGCGCCATTCTCCTTGTTAACCTCTTCTTGGTTGCTGAGATAGCCCAACATAAAGAAAAAGCGCTTTTTTTTCTGGTTATAAAAATAAGCTTTCTGGGAATTTTTGAGATTTTTGAAGCGCTGAAAGCTTATTTTTAATTTCCCTAACTGGCAATTATTGCTGCCGAAAACCAAGCCCTTTTCTTCTTCGGTTTTTTCTAGAAAAAAATACTCTCTCATGGTTCAAAACTGAAAAATAAATTTTATTAAACCTCCCTTGAAATTATTTTTTATTCTCAACGCTTAAACCTTCCAATCTTTTAATTTTTTAACCTTCTAACTTTTTAACTAAAACTACATTTTCTCCGGCGCGCTGACGCCTATTAATCTCAAGCCTTCCGCTAAAACGATTTTGACTGCTTTTGCTAATTCCAATCTGGCCAAAGTTAAATTTTTATTTTTTTCATCTATCACCTGGCATTCGCCATAGAAGCTGTGGAATTTGTCCGCCAGCTGAATCAAATAATTCGGCAAAGCGTGTACCTCCCGGGAAGCGGCCATCTCAATTATCAATTCCGGAAATTTATTTAGATGTTTCAATAACTCCAATTCTTTTGGGTGCTTAATTAATTTATAGTCAATTTTTTTTGTGCCTTGTCTCTTGGTTATTGTATCTTGCCTCAATATACTGCTTATTCTTGCATGGGCATACTGAACATAATAAACTGGATTTTTTTCTGATTTTTCTTTGGCTAGATCAATATCAAAATTAATATGGGTATTATTGGAATACATTAAAAAGAAAAATCTGACCGCATCCTCGCCCACTTCATCTAGCAAGTCCCTCACGGAAATGTAAGTCCCTTTTCTTTTAGACATTTTTACTTCTTCACCATCCTTAATTACTCTGACAAATTGAGTTAAAATTATTTCCACCTTGCCTTTGAATCCTAAAGCCTCCATAGCGCCCAGCACTCTTTTTACATCACCGTGGTGATCAGCTCCCCAAATATCAATTACTTTATCTGCTCCCTTGCCAAAACGATCTTTGTGATTGGCAATGTCAGCGCCAAAATAGGTTACTGTGCCATCAGATTTTTTGATCACTCGATCCTTTTCATCGCCAAACTGCCTGGCCTTGAACCAGAGCGCATCCTCTTTTTTATAAATTAATTTTTTCTCTTCTAAGGTTTTAAAAGTTTCTTCTATTTTTCCCGCTTCATGCAGGCTTTTTTCAGAAAAATAATCGTCAAATTTAATCCCTAATCTTTCCATTGAAGGTTGAATAATCTCTCTCAATATCTCGTTTGCCGCCCATTGGCCTACTTTAAAGGGCTTATCCTCCGTAGCCTTGGCAAAGGAGGATCTATTCTTTTTTAATTCTTTATGCAATTTATCGATATAATCTCCCTTATATTGAGCTTCTTCATCTTTCAAAACACTGTGCCCTAAAATTTTCACTTGATTGCCATAATCATTTACGTAGTATTCCCGCCAAACCTTATAGCCGCATTTTTGCAAAATATTTGCCAGCGCATCACCGTAAGGCCCTCCCCGGCCATTGCCGAGATGGATAGGCCCAGTGGGATTAGCACTGACAAAATCCATGTGAATTTTTTTATTTTTTCCTGTTTGATTACTTCCAAATTTTTCTTTCTGAGAATTAATTTTTTCGATTAAATTTTGAAGGTATTTTTCTTTTAAATAAAAATTTAAAAATCCTGGTCCGGCCATTTCAATTTTTTTCAATTCCTCTAGCAATTTCTTCTCTAATTCTTTTTTTATTCTCTGGGCTATTTCCCGGGGCTGCTTGTTTAATTTTTTTGCTAATTTCAAAGCCACATTACAAGAATAATCCCCGAATTTTTCCGGCGGATAATTTATCTCAATATCTTCTTTTTTAATTTTAGTTTCCGGCCATTTTTTCTGAATTATCTTCAAAACAGCCTGGACTAATTCATTTTTCATTTCATTGTCATTCCCGTAAAAGCGGGAAGCCATTAAGTTAATAATTATTTTTATTGTTAGCGCCTTAAATATCATCCATTAAAACCAATTGACGATTCTTTGTTTAAAATTTTTTCTCCTAACAAGCTAATCAGCTAATAAAGCTAACTAGCTAACTTAAGTATAACTTTTACCCGCAAAAAGGCAAGCTAAAGTTATTTGTTAAAATATTTTTTTTCCTGTAAAATTAACTATGATTTAATTTTTATTTGTCCTGTTGGTTTCATATTTATTTTATTAGTTTATTCTAAGTGAAAACAAAAAAACAAAAAACTTATTTACTGCTTCTATTGTTAATAGCGCTTACTATCCTAATCAGCTCTATTTTTTTACTTTTTCCGGAGAATATACAACAAATCAAAACTCAATTATTTCAAAAATACTACGGTGCAGGTGAATGCGTTGGTTATGTTGAGCGTTATTATCAAAATGAATTTAATATTGAAATAAAAAATGTAGGCGTTGCCCAAAATCTTTTTGGAATGGCTGCTCAATTTGGTTTATTTCCGCATAAAAACAATGGCACAATCTATCCCCAGCCAGGAGATATTTTAGTCTACAGCCACAAAAATCAAATTGGGCATGTCGCTATTATTACTGATGTTGCAATTGACAACATAAAAATAATAGAACAAAACTGGATAAGTGAAAACACTATCAGCCGACACACTCTTCCGGCCAGTTATGACGGCATCAATTATAAACTTTTTGAAAGAAACAGATATAAGCCCCTCGGCTGGGTTAGCCGAACAGCTAGCAACCCCTCCTTCGGCAATACCTTCTTTTTTTATAATGGCCGCTCCCAAGGATGGATCGCAGAAAATGATGCCAGGCAAATTTCAGAAAACAAAAATTTCTGGCAAATTAAAATAACTGGCAGACGGCCGATGGTTTTGAGTCCTGTTTTTTTGAAAGAAAGCCCTTTTTTTGACGGAACTAATGAAGTCAGATTTAAAGCAAAAATTCTAAATAGCAACAGAGCAACATACCAAGGAAAGGTTTTTTTGAGAAATGAAAAGGGAGAATGGGAAACTGAAATTCCTTTTGAATTTAAAAACAATGGCAAAATTCAAAGTATTTCCATAAATAATCTCCGGCCAAATTTTAAAACCACCCAAGTTCGTATTCAATTAAATAGCACTCCTCTTATAAACAGTGAAATTTGGTCCTTCGATTGGATTTATATAAAATAAAAACTCTTGCAAAAAATTGTAAACCTAGTTAGAATGATTTTTGTTGAATTTTTAAAATCTGTTGTTTCTAGACATGTTAAGTAATCCTCACCCCCAAAGCTCCGAGGTAGCTCAATGGTAGAGCAGTTGGCTGTTAACCAATTGGTTGCCGGTTCGAGTCCGGCCCTCGGAGCTTTGGGGGTGATTTTTTTTAATCAACATAGAAAAAATACCCATTAAAATTGCAATTTTAATGGGTATTTTAAAAACATATAAATCTCCTATTTTAAATTTTTAATTAAAGTTTGCTTGACAATACAAGCTTAAAAGTTATTATTAACAATACTATTATTTAGAATTAGTTTTCAAACAAAAATGAAAAAAATAATCTTGGGTATTTTGGCAATAATCGTAATCTTCCTAGGTTTAATTGTTGGTTTTGCGGTGGGGATCTATAAAAATAAACCGGAAGCAGCACAATCCCCGCCTGTTGATGAAATGAATTACACTTCCTATAACGTTTCTAAAAAATTTGCCGAGGCTTCACTGAAAATGGAAGAAACGCTTAATGCAGATCCGGAAAAAATAACTTATTCCCAGTGGAGCCAGAAAATGGAGGAAGCCATCAATTCATGGAATGAATTAGAAAATATGCTTGATGAACTTGATACTTCAGCCCAAAAAGTTATCGCCAAAGAAAAAAAATTGTCTTTTTTTGAAATAAAAAAAGTGCGTGCTGCCGATTCCCAGGAAATTCTGGCAGTTTTTGATGCCGCCCCAGCCGGAAGAAGGCTTCGCACTTTAGCCAAGCATTTAAAGATTGATGCTAAAAGAGCGCAGGCAATGCTTAAAGTGGCTCAAGGAGAAGTAACGGCTGATGCCTGGAATAAGGCTGGAGACACTTTTGAAAAATTAGAAAATACTGCCCGAGTGATTAAAGACGCCAGCAAGGTGAGCCTTTACGTAGGCGGCGCTGCTTTGTCAGGCGGAGCAACTTCAACTGCCGGAATGATTTTATCTGAAACTGGCGCGGTAATCGGCGGCGCGGATCTTGTGCTGGAAATCGGTGAAGATGCCTCGGCAATTGCTTTGGGTTATAACAGCCAAGCCGCTGCATTCTTTGGCGGAATGAGAAAAGTTTCAGAGCCGGCCGCTTCTGTAATCGGGCTTTTTGACATAGCCAACGCCTCTGGCGCTTATGACAGGTTTAATGCAGTAATGTTTGGGCTAGACCAAATCAATTCTGCCGTGCAGGAAAATAAATATTTGGGAATTTCTCCGGATTTTGAAAAAATGGCTCTTCAGTTAGACGGGATGAATAAAGCGGAAATGAAAGCCTGGCTTGCAAAACAAGACATCCCGGAAAAACCGGATAAGCCGGAAATAATTCTTGGCCTAGCGGATGCTTCCAGAGTAAAAACCAGTTTGGATAATAAAAAAAATAACCAAGAAACAAAAAATAATGCCTCGCCAAAAAATACAGAAAATAAGACTGGAGAAAACAATAAAAAAATTCCCCTTCCCGATGCCCAAGGGCCGACAAGCATTTTTGGAACTTGGCAAGCCGTTTCCTATGAAGACGGAACGGCATTAAAAAATGATATGGTAGAAATGCGATATGTGCTTACTCAGGCAAATTTTGAAAATGAAGGTGACATTAAATTACTCAGAAAGAAAAATGGAAAATATGAGGACAAAGGAATATTCGGCGGATTTATGATTGAAGAAAACGGCTATAGACTTTTCTATAATTGGAATCGCGCTACTTTTGCTAATGCGATAATTAAAAATAGCCTTTTGTATGTAACTTATGAATACGAAGGCACCGAAGAGGAAACTATTATATTTAAAAAAATATAAAGCATGAAAAAAGAAAATGTTAAAGAAAGTGATACGCCATCAACTCCAAGCAGCAACTTCGATGAAGAGCCTGCTAAAAAAGGAACGGCTATAAAAAATATTGCCATCCTAGCTTCTTTTTTAGTTTTATTTGTTCTATCTTATTTGGCGGGGAATATCTTTGCCAAAAAGGCTAGTCAGCATCCGTTGATGGAGAAAATTTATAGTTTTACCTCAGAAAAACAAATCCCCGTTTCTAACAAAAAAATTGAAAGCAACCTAGAAGAGGCTGGCGAAATCCAGCTTGCTGAAGATGCCATTAACCAGGAAGCCAGAGCTTTAGAGAAAAAACTTGCTGAAATTAAAACTGAAAACAAAAAAGAGGAGCAAGAAAATAACCTGGCTTATGAGAATAAGGAATTTGGCTTTAGGTTAAAATTTACTCCTGAATGGAAAAATCTTAAGTTTAGAGAATCTTATTTGGGAGGAGACTTTGAAGTTTATATGGTGGAATTTTACTTACCTACCAAGGAAATTAATGAATTTGCGGAATTCGAGGGATACTTTAATCCTTTCAATATTTCCGTTTATGTAAAAGAAAGCTGGGATGATCCTTTGCGAGACAAATCAATGGACGGAATGGCTGGAGAAGAAGTAGGAAGAAATGAATCTTATGTATTTTTATATTCTCATTTTAACGGCGATCCTCCTTCTGATATAAGCAAGCAAGCCATAAGAGATATGGGAAAAATTGCAAAAAATATAGAGGTTTTTAAGCCGGATAATTATACAGAATAAATTTCTTTAGCATAAAAATATCCCGAGTACTTGATCCGTACCCCAAAAAGTGGACACGAAAGTATCTGCTTTTTGTATTTTAAAAACAAATAAAGTAAGATATTATCATTAGTCAAACAAAATTATTCTTTCCAGTCCTCAATGATCAGCCTCTTGCCTGATTTTCTGAAGACCAGTTTTTGATTATCACGCCATTTTAATGCCCGCATCATTTCAATAGGGATAGTGACGCTATAACTCGCTCCTCGCTTAGAAATTTTCCGGGTATTGCGATTTTGAATTTTTCTTCGCATTTTTTTGTTTTAATTGTTAATTTAATCATCTAGAAAACTGTTTTTTATTCTAACATATTTAAAAATTTTTGCATCACAAGAAATCAACTAAAAAAACTTGACAAAAAGCCTTAAAAAATTATTATTAATAGTATAAAAAAACTTTTTAAAACTTAAACAAAAAAAATGAAAAAGATAAAAAAGCTTTTTTCAAAAAAGGCAGTTTAGCTGTCGGGGTTTTTTGTTATCCTAATAGCCGGAGCTGTTTTTTGGAAAATTAATTCCTCCAACGCCGGAGCAATTACCGATATGTCGGTAAGCGTTTCCGGAGAACAATACACTTTTCAGCTTAAGCCAGCAAGCGCTGTCCCGGCCGGAGGAAAAATCGTAATTGTTTTTCTTGAAAACGGAGAAATGCACGGCAGTAGAACCAGAATCGAGATCGATGATGACGGCAACGACAGCTTAGTTAAAAAAGCCGGCACTTCAGCAGATATTGGCAGTCTTGGTTGGAGCTCAAGCCAAGTATTCACAGCCACAGCGAGCAACCAGATAAGCGCAGGAGCAGAAATTAATATTGTGGCTACCGGTTTTATTGATCCTCCTACCGGAAGATATAGTGCTTTGTTCTACACAACCGACAGCTCGGATAATGTGATTGACGGCGATGGCTGGGAAGATGATTCCGTTTACCGGGCATATTATACTATTGGAACTCCCGTCGCCTATGGCCGAGTGCTTGATCCTGACGGCGATCCGGTTTCCGGAGCTTGGGTTGATGCTGACACTAATGACACCAACACTGGCGAATATCTCTGGTCCGGATGCAATACTGATGAACTTGGATATTTTAGTATTGGAACGCTTGAAGAGGATTCAGTCACTGTCCAGAACGGCGCTCTTTTGAATTTTATGGCCCATGCTCCAGCAGATACCAGCTGGGGAACAAGTGAACGAGTCACTAAAACATACAGTACCGGTTCAACGATTAATGTGGAGGACGATCTTCAATTCACCGTGCCGACCAAAACTATTTCAGGAACAGTTAAATATCCCAACGGCAATCCAGTCACAAATGCAAGGGTAGAGATGTTTTCAGCCACGGGATGGAAAGAGGTGGAGGTCAACTCCAGCGGCAGATACACGGCGACAATTAAGGGCGGCACTTGGGATGTGATGCCAAGAAATAACCATATTTCCGATCCGGATTGGGCCTATGGAATGCCTCCCCGCAGCGCGTCCTTCAAGAAAAATGAAAGCACGGAGAGCAGAACTCTTGATTTTACAGTCCAGCGGGCTAATTCTCATATAAAGGGAAAAGTGATTTTGCCTAACGGCTCTCCTCCAAGCAATCCGGCTAACTTTCACGTTGGCGCCTTTTCTATGACCGGAGGCGGGGGAGACGCACAACTGAATAATGATGGGACTTTTGACGTAAAAGTGCCAAGCGGCTCTTATCAATTGGAAATAAACGACCATGACCAAAATTACGCCCAGCCGGATATGGATTCCGTGACAGTAGGAGAGGATAAAACAGTTAACATCGGGGCTGTCCAGTTGATTGCCAGAGACGCCAAGATAACCGGAAAAATAGTGGATGAAAACGGAAATAGCTTGCCGTCTGCTGAAGTGTTTGCCAATAAAATGAGAGGCATGGGGTGGGCTATGGAGAATTCCAATAATTCCGGTAATTTTACCTTGGATGTATTTCCCGGCAAATGGATGCTCAACGTGGGAGTGCTGGTCCAGGGAGATCATAACTATGTGCTTCAAAGCACTATTCCAGAAGTTTCCATTTCTTCCGGTGAAACAAAGTCAGTGGGCAATATTGTAATGGTAGATACCAATGCCACCATTAGCGGAAATATTATTGATGGCAATGGGAACACAGTTTCAGACATCCAAGGATTCGTTTTTGTCGACCGGGCCAATGAAGAAGCTTTTATGGGTCCGGGAATGGGAGGAGTAGTTGATAGTGGAAGATATACTGTTAATGTCGCCCCCGGAACCTACACAATAGGAATTGGCGTTATGCCCGGGATGGGCTATTCTTCTGCCGGTACTGCGGAAATCACGATTGGCAAGGACGAAGAACTTACCCATAATATTACCGTATATGAAAATGACTTGACTATTACGGGAACCATTAAAGATGAAGATGGAGATTTAGTAAAAAATACTTTTATGGAAATTTTCGCTACCGGCGGCTTGGGCGCTTGGCAAAATGCTTTTTTGAATCAAGATACCGGCAGATACACCCTGGAAGTGGCCTCTCAAATTGACCCCTGGAGTATGGGCTATTTTATTGATCCAACTAATGGATATTTTTCTCAAAATCTCACCGATAATAAAATTTCCGGGAACGCCGGAGAAACTATCACAAAAAACATTGTAGTACGCAAGGCTGATGCCACCATCAGCGGACAGGTATTAGACGGCGACGGCCAGCCAATGGAGGATGTATTTGTCTTCGCTGACAACCGCGGCATGAATACTGAAAGAAAACAAGCGGAATTTATGGGACCGATGTTTATGCATGATAATCTCACTGATTCCAATGGAGAATTCACTATAGAAATTCCTCACGGCACCTACAAGGTTGGCGCTTCTTTGCCTCCGGAAAGCCGCCCCGACTTAATCAATCCCCGGCGCGTGGAGGTCGAAGTTGGATCCAATGAAACTGTTTCCGGCATAGAATTGGCGTTCTTGAACGCTGATGCAGAAATTTTCGGTAAAGTTGAACTAGACGGAGAAAAAGAGGCAAATGCGTTTATTTGGGCCTGGTCAGATGAAGGCGGCCACACCCAAACTGAATCAGATGAAAACGGAGACTACGTCTTGAATGTTACTGAAAACGACACCTGGCACTTAGGCGTGAATAATGACGTAGATGAATCTGAAGACTATGTCAAATCAGAAGAACAAGTCGTTTCTACGGAAAATAATTCCGAGGTTAGCTTGGATCTTGAGCTAGAAACTCAAGAAAACGGGCTGATAACGCCCGTTAGCACAAATTTCACCGCTTCCAATTCCCAGGTTTCCAATTTGAGCAATGGATCTCAAGTGACTGTGCCGGCCAATGCCATGGGCACCAGCGGAACCGTTACTCTCAACGCTTCTTCCACTTCTGAAATAGCCCGCACCACCAGCCTGAAGCCATTAACTACCGGCTTGGAATTAACTGCTAAAAATTCTTCTGGAAGTTCCATAACTTCATTTAATTCAGATGTAATGGTAGAAATGCCTTACAACGAAGACACCGTGGAAGGCAGCCTGGTCACCGAAGATGATCTGGTGGTGGCCTATTGGGATGAGAATAACGGAGTTTGGCAGCCGATGGAAAACTATTCTGTTGATAAAGAAAACAATAAAATAACCTTCTCTACTGGCCACTTTACTACTTTTGCTATAGTATCCGACACTGTCGGAGGAGAAATCTCTGCATCAGAAGGTTCAACTGATAGCAGTTCTACGGACGATAACAATTTAATTGTTGGCGCACGCCCTAAAATTTATGACTGGAAAGCAGAAAGATATTATACTGCTACTGAGGATCCGGAGGAAAGAGTAAAACTGTTGCTTAAGGGCTTGCATATGCATGATGACACTATGGTGACTATCGGCTACAAAGAAGCTGAATCAGTTTCCGCTTACAGCGGAGGAAAAAGGCTAATTGCTAAGTTCGATTGGGATGACTTAGACAAGAAGTATGACCCAATGCGATATATTCGCGTCACCAATGCAGACGGCGGATCACGAAAGGTATATGACGAATTTAACTTGAATAACATTCCTTTGCGTGTACCAGATGGACCAATCAACAGCGAAACTGCTGAAGGCATTTCCAATCTGCAATTAATTCTCAAAAATAATGGTTTTTATCATCACCCAGAAATTACCGGTTATTTCGGATCCATCACCCAGCAAGCCCTCCGAGAATTTCAATCCCATCACGGCCTAGGTATTACCGGGACAGTGGATGAAACCACTCGCCAGAAATTATTGGAATTCAGACCGAATATATAAAAAGCAAATTAATCGCTTGCTAGAACATCTTAAACATTCCAATAGCTATTGGAATGTTTAAGTAGCAACGTTTTTTGTTCCGATTTAAGGCTTAATTTGAATCCAAAAGAATATTTTTTAACTATAAAAAAGAAAAGATTGTTAAAAATTGACTAAAAGTATTTTTTTGTTATACAATATTCACAATTAAAGTTTGTTCTTTCCCAATCTAATTTCCAAAGAAAAATTCCAAAGAAAGGAGGTGAAAACCAAAAAAATTATATCGGCTAAAAGGGAGTTTTTAAAAACCTAATCTTTTATAGGGAGGAGTTGTTATGAAAAAGTTAGGCATTATTGTTCTCTGTTTAAGTATTGCCGTATTATTTGCTCTTACTAATAATGCTTTAGCCGGTAAAAAAGCCCGAATGCCTGCTATTAAGGCCGGCGCTGATCGAGTGGTTGAACTACAAAGAACTGACCCCGGGTGGGAAGGAACCTGGTATTGGTATGTCGACAGCAGCTACAATGCCACCAATCTAACCGGTGTTACCGCCCTTGGAGTTTTGGAGGCCTTTAAGGACACCAAAGATCCCCGCTATCTCAAAAGCGCCAAGCAGGCCGCTGAATTTTGCATACTTCACTTGGGAGATGGCGCAACTAAATCCCAATATGAATTAAGGTGGACCGCACCTGATGTGGTGTTTGTCCACTATCTCGGCCAAGCCACGGCAAACCAACAGTATATACAGCGCGCCACTGAAGAGTGGGTCAACATCAAATACCGCTTTCCTACGGCTGGCGACTTGGATTTTTTGTTTCAATCATTAAACCGTCCCAGCACCTGGGATATAGCCTTTTTTCTTGAAGCTGCCTATCTATCAGGAGATATGACCTGGGCGAACGAAGCCGCTGCCATTCTGGCTAACACAAGCGATACCTTTTACTACAACGCCGGCACTTGGTGGTATGCCTTGAATTTGGCCGGCTCAATCCGCGCCTTGGTTAACTGCGGCTATGCTGTTCAGTATCAACAGGAAATAGTGGAGATGCTGTATGAGCTAATCGCCTTATGCGACAGTAAAAACGGCGTCAACGGATATGTCCAAGACACTGCTTACACCGTTATCGCCTTTAACGCTGTTGGCGGACCAGCAAGGCACTATGCCAATTCCCTTGGAAAATGGTTGGCAAGCCAGCAAGAAAAAGATGGCGGTTGGGATGAGGCTGGATATGAATATCCTGAAGTTGACGGTGAAGCCGTTCGAGCACTCGCCTCTACCATCGGTAATAGCTTTACTAAAAACGGTTTTGAAAAAGGGATTAATTTGAAAGCCTCTGCCTGGCGAAGAGGTTTCGACAAAAAAGCTGAGCCCTTCATGAACTAAGTTTGTGTGGTTAAAATCTAAGAAAAAAGCCGTTGTTCAATAAGGAACAACGGCTTTAAAATTTTCCTTATTAAAAAATCTACCTAATCCCCGCTTCTTTCAGAAGCTCCGGCAAATAAACACAATCAGTTTTTTCTTTGGTCTCTTTATCATATTTCTTGCAGCAGCCGGAATTTTCATATTTTTTATCTTCTCCGTAAATACACCAAGGCCTATCGCTGGAACAGGCATAAATCGGCTCGCCGGTATTTTTGTCAATAATCTCTTGCGGCCAAACCCACTTGCAATAATATTCCCGCTCTTCCCAGGGAGTTTCGTTATCAATGTATTGTTTTTTCTCTTCTTCAATATTGTCAATATCGCTCGGCTTGTTCATCATATTATCGTAATTGGGATCTTCTTTCTTTTCTTCTTTTTTGGCGGGTTCTTTTTTGTCACTTTTTTTTGCTTTTTCTGAAGAATCTTTCCTTTTATCTTCCTTGGAAGGCGTATAACCGGTTACTTCAGAGCATTTTGGCGGACAAGCGGCTTTACTGCTCTCCATTAACATCATTTCCTCACAAGTCTCTACGCAATTGTTATACCTCATTTTTTTAGTAAAACCATAAAAATAACCGTAACCGGCCACTGCTGCCAGCACAATAACCGCAGCAATTATAACTAATGCAGTTTTTGATTTTTTTGACATTTTATTTTTGTTTAATTTTTAAGATAAAGTATTTGCCATAAATAATAGCACATTTTAAAAATTTATTTAATTTTTTTTCTTCGATATTTTTGAAAATTCAGGGCAAAACGATGTGACTCATTATTAACAAGCAATATCTCATCTTTAAAATTTTTTTGAATAACTTCTGGCCCTCTTATTTCCCTGGGCTTGTGCCTTCTATCTTTAACTACTGCTGCCACTGGAATCTTAAGTCCAATTTTCTTTAGGCTGGTGATTGCTGTTTTCCTCTGGATCTCTCCCCCATCCACAACCACTAAATCAGGAAATTTCCATTCTTTGTGCTTGAAGCGCCTTAGCAAAACTTCTCTCAAGCAACCAGCATCATCACCCGGCCCACCAGAGCGAATTTTAAATTTTCGATATTCCTTTTTATTAGGCACACCCTTTTCTAGAACTGCCATAGCTCCCACTGCCTCTTGTCCGCTTAGGTGAGAAATGTCATAGCCTTCAATTTTTTGTGCTTTTTTTTGAGTTTCTTCCTTCTTCATTAAAGAAATGTCAGCAATATGCTTCAAAGCAAAGATGGTTTTCTTAATTTCAGCTGCTTTTTCAAAATTTTCTTCTTTAGCGCTTTTTTTCATCTCTCTTTCAAGCTCTTTCAGCAACATCTTTTTCTTTCCTTTAAATAAAAATGCAATGGCACGTACATTCCTCTGATATTCCCGTTGGCTGATTTCTCCTGTGCATACGCCAGGGCAAAGGCCAATCTGGCAATGGAAGCACGGAGCGGCTATAGTTTTATCTTTCAATTCTTCCCAAGGAATGCATTTATCCCTAAAAGGAAAAATTTTTCTGATTATTTTCAAAGCGTCTTTCAATATTCTCCCCTGGGGAAAGGGACCAAACTGATATTTTATTTCCCTAGCTTTGTATTTCTCTTTCAATTCCTTTCCACGAACCACCAGGATCTTGGGAAATTTTTCTCTAGTGATGACTAGGAAATTAAAACTTTTGTCATCCTTTTCTTTGATATTAAAAACCGGCCGGTACTTTTTGATTAAATCCGCCTCTAAAATAATGGCTTCCAAAACAGAACTAGTTTTCTTGTGATCTATCTCAACGGCTTTTTCCACCATTTTTTCAATCATTTTGCTTCGGGAAAAAATAACATCTTTGGAAAAATAACTCCTCACCCTGTTCCGAAGAGAAGTCGCCCGGCCAACATAAAGAATTTCCTGGTTTCTGCCAAGGAAAAAATATACTCCTGGCGAATCCGGCAGCTGTTTTTTGATATCCTTTAGATTCATCCTACTTAAAATAATTTTAACTACTTAAGGTACTTTTTTAGATAATTTCCCGTATGAGAACCTTCGCTTCCCGCTATTTGCTCCGGTGTGCCGATAGCAACAACTTTGCCTCCTTTATCTCCCCCTTCTGGCCCAATGTCAATGATATAGTCGGCGCTCTTGACCACTTCCATATTATGCTCCAGAACCATCACTGTATTGCCTCTATCTACCAAGCTTTGTAAAATTTCAATTAATTTTCTGACATCTTCATAATGAAGGCCAACAGTCGGTTCGTCTAATAAGTAAAAGCTTTTCCGGCTAAAGGGACGATAAAGCTCAGAGGCGATTTTCACCCGCTGAGCCTCCCCGCCGGAAAGAGTGGTGGCTGGTTGTCCTAACTCCAAATAACCAAGCCCCACTTCATTCAGCCTTTTGAGCCTGTCATGAATCGCTGGAATTTCTTTAAAAAATTCCAGCCCCTCTTCAATCGTCATTTTCAGCACGTCATAAATATTTTTTCCTTTATATTTGACTTCCAGGGTTTCTTTCATAAACCTTTTGCCTTTGCAAACATCGCATTCCACATAAACAGTCGGCAAAAAATGCATTTCCACTGAAACTTGGCCGTTTCCCCTGCAAGCCTCGCATCTTCCGCCTTTTACATTAAACGAAAACCTCCCCGGCTTCCATCCGCGAACCTTGGCTTCTCTAGCAGAGGCAAATAAATCGCGAATGTGGGTAAAGGCACCGGTGTAGGTGACTGGATTGGATCTTGGAGTCCTTCCGATAGGCGATTGGTCAATCATGACTGCCCGGCTCACATTCTCGCTCCCTTCAAAACGGGAACAGTTTATCGGCTGCAAATTATTGTTTCGGCGGCTGGTTCTCTTTAATAAATTCTTGTATAAAATCTCATACATAAAACTGGACTTCCCGGAGCCGGAAACTCCGGTAAGGACATTAAACTTGCCCAACGGCACTTCAACATTTAAATTTTTTATATTGAAGATTTTGCCGCCTTGAATTTTTATCCCTCCCTTGCTGTTTAATCTCCTTTTTCGAGGAACTTCTATCTTTTTCTCTTCGCGCAAATAATCAAGCGTTAAAGAATTAAAATTATTTTTTTTAGCTGTTAAAAATTTTTCCAAATAGCCAGCTACCACCACCTTGCCGCCGTGGATACCGGCACCTGGCCCTAAATCAACAATATAATCAGAAGCAAAAATAGTGTCTTCATCATGTTCTACAGCAATAATTGTGTTCCCTAAATTTCGAAGATTAGAAAGGGTTTCCAACAGCCGGTCATTGTCTCTTTTGTGAAGACCGATGGTCGGTTCATCCAGGACATAAAGCGCTCCCACTAAACCCGAACCCAGCTGGGAAGCCAGCCTAATTCTCTGGGCTTCGCCTCCGGAAAGAGTGCCGGCTCTTCTGTTAAGCGTCAGGTATTCAATTCCCACATCTATCATAAATTTGAGCCTATTCTGAATTTCTTTAATTACGTTTCGGGAAATCATTTCTTCTTTTTCTGAAAGCTTCAATTTTTCAAAAAAATCAAAAGCTTCTTTGATAGGCATCTGGGTGATATTCACAATATTTTTTCCTCCAGAGCTGCCTTTACTGCCAATGAAAACATGGTTAGCTTCTCTTCTCAATCTGGTCCCCTCGCAAACCAAGCATTTTCTTTTGTCGAAAAAATTTCTTGTGCCCAAACCATTGCAAGCCGGACAAGCCCCGTAGGGAGAATTGAAAGAAAAAAGCCTTGGCTCAATTTCCGGAAAAGAAAAACCGTCATAAGCACAAATAAAGTCAGCAGAAATAATTTTTTCTTTTCCTTCAGGCTCCTCTATTTTCAAAAGGCTTTTCGATTCTTCCAACGCCCGCTCCACTGCTTCTGAAATTCTCTCCAGCGTATCTTTCCGATTTTCTTTTAACTCAGTAATATAAATTTCATCCACCAAAACATCTATATTGTGGCGCTTATTTTTTTCTAAAATTATCCTCTCCCTCAAATTTTTAACTTTTCCGTCTATTTTCACTTTTTCAAAGCCCTTTTCTAGAAGATTATAGAGCAATTGGTAATATTCCCCTTTTCTGCCCACTACAACTGGAGCATAAATTTTTACTTTTAAATCATTGTATTCCACGCCAAAAATTTTTTTATTGTTTTTTTTAACATCCGTTTCCTCTATGACTTTTACAATCGCTTCTAAAATTTCATCCTTAGAAAGTTTTTTAATTTCCCGCCCGCATTTAAGGCAATATGGCTTTCCAATTCTAGCAAAAAGCACTCTTAGATAGTCATAAATTTCAGTAATGGTGTAATAATTGTTTGTATTACT
>CAYMRZ010000008.1:0-1797 GCA_964393045.1 uncultured Bdellovibrionales bacterium
CGCTGGCGATCTTCACCGGCCAGATCGCGGCGGCACTGGCCGCGGGCAACGCGGTATTTTAAAACTTGAAACTTAACATTTAAAATTATAAAACTGGAATTAAAATATAAACTCAAAAACATTTTTTTAAATACTATAAAACCCTGAACGTTGTCAGGGCTTTATAGTTAAGCATCCGCGGTATAAATCAGCCTTTTGAAAGCAATAACCGAGTGGATGCCTAAGAGTGAAAAATAAAAAAATTTTTCAATCTTTACGTGAAGTAACTAGAAAGAACTTATAAATTTGAAACTCTAGCTGAATATTTTTTGAGGTTATCGAGCTGGGCCTCATTTAATGTTTTAGCTTTTTCAATTCCATCTCTGATTAAATTTTTAGAAAAGCCAATGGTTGTTCCTACATAAACTCCCCCAGTGTGATCAACATTTTTCCTTAAATAGTCTTCAATGTAAATCTTATGTTCCGGGGTTAAGCTGGAATCCTGGTTTTTTTCCAGGTAATCTTTTAAGGCTTTTCTGGCTAGGGTAGTAACACTGTCTCCTTCAACTGCTTCCTCCATAAAGGCTTCTGCTGTTTCTTCGCTGGTTCCTTCGGAAATTCCAGTGTCAACTTTTACATCTTCTTTCGTTGCTTCAGCTTCTTCCTGAGGAACGGCTTCTTCAGCAACTTGGGGCTCTTCTGTTTCAGTGGCAGTTTCTGGTTCAGTCTGACCATCTGCTTCTTCTTGGTTTGCTTCCACTTCTTCCGCTTCAATGTCTTCTTCAACAATAATATCTTCTTCTGCCACTTCTTCTTCTATTGCTTCTTCTGTTTCTTGGTTTTCTCCTTCGCCCACAACGGAAACTGCTGACTCTTCTCCTGTTTCTCCTTCAATTTGCTCCATAGCTAATTCTTCTTCGGTTATAATATCCTCTCCTCTTTTGGAATAAGAATAAATCCCGCCGGCGATAGCCACTACAATCAGCACAGAGATGATTATCCGGATATTGTCTTGTATCCAGTTTTTAAATTTCCCTCCCATCCCGAGATCTTCTTGTGTCTCCGGGTTTTGTTCGTCCATCAATTCACCTCTCTTTCTAGTTTTCAAAAAATAAAGGCAGCAATGCTGCTTTATTTATGAAAATATTAATTGTTAATGTTCTATGAATAAAAGCAATGTTTTATTTTTTTATGTTAGCAAATTAAAAATTCCAGTCAAGTTAATTGAATTTAAAAAACAGTTTCGCTCTCTTTTTAGTAGTACCAACGAAACTTCAAACCCAAAAAAATAATTACTCCCAAAAGCCCCAATAAGACAGCGGAAATTACTAAAATATTCTCTGCTGCTCCAGCCGGAGGAGCCACTAAATCTCTATTAACATTATTAATCTTTGTTAAACAGCTATTTAAAGATTCTTGATTACAAGTTATTACCGATGTGCTATCCTTGCTGGATTGTCTTATTAGGGCTGTTTCAACAATTAAATTATCTTGCTTTACCAGTTTAGTGCTTAAAGATTCCTCATTTAACGCCTTGGTTTTAATAAAAACTACAACAAAAACAAAAGAGATCACTAATAGGGCTACGCTAAAAAAGAAAAAAATGTTATCTCTCTCGGCTGTTTTGTTTTTTTGTTTTGTCATGATTTTAAATTATTTATTATTTTTCCCTAGTTTAAATTATAAGCAAATTAAATAAATAAATCAATCCTATAAATAAACTTGTTTGCTGAGTATGTTCTCCAATATATTTTTTGTTATCAAAATCAATTGAGACTTGGTTTCTTTCTCTACTTTGAGCTTTTCAATTAAATTTGT
>CAYMRZ010000008.1:1807-12518 GCA_964393045.1 uncultured Bdellovibrionales bacterium
GTATTCCCTTGCTGAAACACCCTTAACAACTTTATGCTTTCTTCGTATATTTCTATTTTTTGCCTCTCTTGAGGCGCACATTCAGGACAAATCACTCCCCGCTTAAAAGAAAAAAAATATTTTGGACTGATAGATAGTTTTTTATTACAGCCAATGCATCTAATCAACTGGAATTGATATCCGCTTTCTTTTATCAGGCACCACAAAAAAAATAAAAATTGTAGACTATTTTTAGAATTTTTTTTATTAATGCTTTTTAGATAATTTAAGAATAGTTGAAAAATTCTTTCATTAGGCTCCTGCTCTCCTAAAAAATTCCTAAGAATCCAGCTGGCTTTTTGTACTTCTCCGATTAATCCAAGATTTTGTTTAATAGGTAAGAACTGCTCCAGAACTAAAACTCCCACCAATCTATCTACCTGCTTGCCCTTAAAAAGATAAACCTTGGAATAAGTGACCGGCTCCATTCCACCGGCCAAGCGGGCATTGCTCTTTCTTACTCCTTTGGCAATTACGTTTACTTTCCCTTTTTCTTTAGAAAATATTTCGTAAAATCTATCAAAGCCTTTGGCATCCCACTCTTTCAGAATGATTGCCTCTAATTGATAATTCATAAAAATTAAAATAAGTTAAACAACTTGCCAAGATAAAAAACATAAAAAACAATTAGCATCCAACCTTCCCAACGGGTAATCTGCTTGTCTTGAGTGGCAAAAAAATATAAAAAGGTAGCTACCAGCAAAACCGGGATGCCGAAAAAGATCATGCCCTGAGGAATTATTAAACTTCCCATTAAGGCCGGAATTCCCATAACAATTAAGCAATTAAAAATATTGGATCCTAAGATATTTCCTACTGCAATTTCAGATTTCCCTCGGCGAGCGGCACTAATACTCACCATTAACTCTGGCAAAGATGTTCCCAGGGCCACTGCGCTGGCAGCAATTATTTCTTTGCCGATATTTAGCATGGCAGAAAGCTTTAAAATTGATTCAATAGTAAAGTTGGCACTTATAAAAACTATTATTAAGCTAATAATTAGGACAAAGATTGTGCGGGGATTTAGTTTTTTTTCCTTTCTTTTTATTTGTAGCTCTTCTTTTTTGACTTCCTTATAGGCCGTTTGCTTTTTCCCGGTTTTAATCATATAAAAAAGATAAACTGCAAAAGCCAGAAGGCTGATTATGCCTTCAAAAAAAGTAAACTCCCCATCCCAGATCATTAAAATTAAAAGAAAGGCGGAGCTGGCGAAAAGTGGCAAATCAACATTGATCAATTCACGGGCTATTTTCATTTTTTTTCCAATAATCACCGCAATTCCCAAAACTAAAAAAATATTGGTCACATTAGAGCCAATTACATTTCCTATGACAATTTCGGAAGAATCTCTAACTACTGCAAGAATAGAAGAGATTAATTCTGGAAAAGACGTTCCCAGCGCTACGATAGTAACACCGACAATAAAAGGAGAGAAACCCAAAAACAAGCCTACTCTTTCAGCCGAGTCGGAAAAATAATCAGAAGACTTGCTTAATACATACAAACTAGAAACAAAAACTGCAATCCAAATAAAAAGTTCTAACATCTTCTATTTTTAATTCGTAATTATTTTAATTATAATCAAAAACGAGACAATTAACAAGCATCATTTTTTCTTTAAAAAGACAACCAGCAGCGAAAAAAATAAATAATAGCCAGCCAGCCAAATCCAACTGATATCTTTAAATTCTATTAGTAACTGATCCATTTTGGCAAAAAAATTAACTATTTCTATCTCAAGGAACAAAAGCAACCAGGCTGGAAAAGCTATAATTTGGGCTAAAAACAAAGAAAAAAAACTTATTATTACCGTTATAAAACCCAAAAGCATAATGATGGGAATTAGGGGAAGAATAATCATATTCACTAGCAAAGAAGAAAGAGAAAAAGCTTCAAAATTATATATTATTATTCCTAAAACTCCTAACTGAGCGGAGATAGTCACCAGCAAAATTGATTTTAATCCCAAAAAATCATTTTTAATTTGAAGTTTTTTTGATAACGGCCCATAAATAAAAATTATTCCCAAGGTGGCTAGAAAAGAAAGCTGGAAACCGGCATCATACAAAAGAGCCAAAGGAGAGAAGGTTAACATAACGGCAGCCGCAAAAAGAACGGCATAATAAGACTTAGACAACCTTCCCCGGCAGCTACCCCAAAGCAGTATTCCGCCCATTATGGCCGCCCTAACAGCTGAAAAAGGAGCGCCTATCATAATTACAAACAAAATAACCCCTGCCAAAGCAACCCAAAAAGCTTGTTTTCTCCAAAAACCAATAGCAATGGCTAATAAAATTAAAAATTCGGCAATAATGGTTATGTTAAAACCGGAAACAGCCACGGTGTGAGTAGTGCCGGTTTTGCGAAAATTTTCCGCTACTTGCTTAGGCAGCCGATCTTCACCTCCCAGCAAAAGGCCGGCTAAGTATCCGCTCTGAGGCTGGGAAAATATTAGATTAATTTTTTCTTCTAAGAACTGACGAACTGCAAATAATTTTTTAAAGACAAAAACTTTGGCTTGAATTTTAAAGGGAATAGAAAAAATTTTTTCTTTTGTTTCTTGAAATTCATTTTTTTTGCCAATAAAGTAGGTTTTTTTATTAGCCAAAAAAAGCTGGTAATTAAAATTACCAAACCTATTTTCCGGCTGTTCCAGCAGGCAATTAATTTTTAAAATATCGCCCAAGCTAAATTTTTTATGTTTTGAGGCGTAAATTAAAAAATTTTTTCTGCAATTTTTTATTTGTTTTCCTTCGAAGGGACAAACTATAAGTTGCTGGTAATCTTCTTTTTGTTTAGGAAATTGGTTAATCAAGACGTGGCCCGAAAATCTTAGCTGCTTTTCCGGCAAGTCAGAAATAAAATTCAACTCTTTTGTTATTCTTAAATTTCCCAGGATTAGCCCTATTAAAATAAAGAAGATTAATAAATTTTTTTTGTTTTTGTGATCGGCTGCCAAGAAGGCCAAACCTAAGCTTAAAAAGACAGCAATAACATAGAAAGGAAACTGGTAAAAATTGCCGATAAATATCCCTAGGATATAAAAAAACAAAAGGCAATAGAAAAATTTTCCAAAATTTTTATTCAATTTTTTTAAAAAATTTTAATCTTTAAGACTCTTTTGTTATTTTTCTTTGTTCGAATTTAATATTTGAATCAGCTTGTTTTTTGAGCGAACTCCCTTCAAAATTTTTACTGCTGCTTTCGGGGTTTGAAAATATTCAGCTAAACATTGGACTAACTGCTGATTAGCTTTATTCTTAAAAGGCCTCTGTGTCAACCATACCTTGTAATTCTTTTGGTCAAGCTGTTCTATTTTATTGCGCTTGGAATTTGTAGAAACTTTGACTTTTAATTTCATTAAAATTATTCCCTTACTTCTACTTTTTTAAAACTCTTCCTTAAAATTTTTTTTATCTTATCAAAATTTAAAGAAGGAGCAGTTTTGAATAATTCTCGCTGATTTTCTTTTAAAATTTTTCCTTGATCCTGGTAGGCCTGCAAAATATAAAGCCTGGAGCCCTTAAGCCATTCGGCAATAAACCTAAAATCTTCATATTTATGAATACCCGGCACCACAGTAGTGCGAAATTCATAACCAATTTTAAATCTTTTTATTAAATTTACGCTTAACTTTATTCTTTCTAGGTCAACATCTCTCCCACAGGCTTTGTTGTAATTTTTCAAAGAATTTTTTATATCCATCGCTATGTAATCCACCAGTTTGTTTTTTGTTAATTTTGAAATCACATCCGGCCTAGCTCCATTGCTATCTAATTTTACTTGATAACCAAGTTTTTTTATTTTTTCTATAAAGTTAATAATATCCGGCTGAATAGTGGGCTCTCCGCCAGTAATGCAAACTCCGTCCAATTTGTGTTTTTTTTGCTTAAGAAAATCAAAAAAATCTTTCTCTGAAATTGAACCAGTTTTCCCTATATCCGGCAAAACCAGTTCCGGATTATGGCAAAAGGGACACCTAAAACAGCAGCCTACAGTAAAAACAGTGCACGCTATGTTGCCTGGATAATCTATTAGGGAAATTTTTTGCAAGCCGCCCAGTTTCATTTCATTTAAATAAAAATAATTACAAATATAAATCGATTCCCCTTTGGAATCGACTTAAAAATAAGATATAACATTATTAGACAACTCTTTTTTTGGTCATAAATCCTATTGTTAACACAACTGCAAGCTATAAAACAATTTTATATAAGTCTTTGTCTTGCTTGTTGATAAAAAATAAATTTTCTTCTTCCTGGTCGACAAAAAAATTATACCCGTCGTAATTCTTTTTTATATCTTTTAGTTCCAATATTCTCTTTTTTTCACCATTATTGGTATTGATTTTCCAAAAGACGTCTTTATTTTTAAAATTGCCTTTTAACCAATCATCTGGCAGGACTGTGGTTGCTTCTATGTCTGTTAATCCCGCACAATAGATATTAACATTATCCTTAGACCATGCACATTTGTCAACCAAGGCAGGAAAATTTAGACTCCTTGTTTCCCCTCCATTTTTATTCATAATCGCCAATTCCATTTTGCTTTTATCACTCTCTAGTGTGTAAGAAAAAAGCAGTTTATCACCTTTGGTTGACCATAAAAAATTAACTCCTTGCTTATTTTCAAGTACTTGTTTTTCTTCTTCAGCCACTAAATCAAACAAAAAACTGTTTGTTTTCTGAAAAGCGCTAGGATAAGCAAAAAACAAAAATTCATTTTGAAGGGGGCTCATTTTAAGAGAAACCCTTCTCTCTTTTGTATTTGCCAATAACTTTTCCTTGTTGGTGTTTAAATCTAATAATTTAATACTTCTTTTCTGGGTTTCTTTGTTGTAGTCCTTAAACACTAATTTATCTCCATAATGATTGAAAACAGCTGTGTCTATTGCTTTTTCAATAGGTGAAATTTTATTTTCCTCTAAGAAAGCAATGTAAAATTTCTGGCCATCCTTTATTAAAGCCTTGTCTCTTTGGAAAGACCAATTTATGTAATTAATTTCTTTAAAAGGATGGCTGGCAAGAGAAACCGGAGATGTTGTACTGCTATTAAATTTTAAAAAATTATTATTATGAAAATAATAAATATTATTTTCCGGAAACTTAATAGTAGCAGAAATTAAATTTCCAGCAATTACTTGTTTTATTTTTTCTTTATTTTTTTCGACAACAACCTCTTCTTTCAGGGAAGGGTTTTCTTTTTCTGAAACGTTAATTTTCTCTGGCTGGTTTTTATTAAAAAAAACAAAATTGCCTTTGGAAAAAAATTTCAAAAACAAAAAAGCCAATCCCAAGATTAAAAACGAAATAGAAGATATTAAAAATACCTTTTTAATCATAACCTAAAATTAATTCTTTTACTTAACCAAAAGAGAAACATTAATTAAGAGAATAAATTTTATTGCTCTTCTTCTGTCCAGTGAGCTCCAGTGCATTGCTTATAGAGTCCTACTCCGTTCCAGGCATGACTAATTGATTGGTCTAGTCTAAATGGATTTATGCAACACTCAAAGGCTTTCTCTCCCGGACAATCACTGCTGTCGCAAAGGGCGCTTTTGGGTTTTCCTTCTGGCACAGAAGTGGCATAGCCGCTATTATATCCGGCTAGTAAGCCTGCGATTTTATTATAACCCTCTAGGCTGCTAACACTGCTTAAGTGCTTTTCTATATAATCAGCAGCTAATTTTATCGCCAATTCATCATCTTTCGGCAAGTCTCCGTTGCATCCATCAGTATGGCCCAATTCTTTAGCAGTAGATTCTCTTAACTGCATTAAACTGCAAACATATACCGTTGTCCCGTCTTTCAGTTCTTTGGGACGTTTTTCCCTGCCATTTACCCCACAAGTGGTTTCCAGATGAGCAATGGTTTTTAAAAGGCAAGCACCATCTATTCCAGGATCGCCTGAACGGTCTAGGTCTGCGCCATATTCATCAAAAAGTTCATTTAATTTTGTATTGCTGCAGTCAGACCCAAAGCGCTGCTCTTCTTCCGGAGATTTTCCATAATCAATCGGGTTATCGCTTTCTTCGCCTTTGGGGCAGGCCTTAGAGTAACCTTCTTTGTTTGAAACCTTAGAGGGCTGATCATCGTCATCATGAGTCATCTCACCGACTGTCTTCTGTTTCTCTTTGGTAGCAGAAACAAAATCAGGATTAATGACATACAAAAATAAATAAGCAGCTAGGGCTATAACTAAGCCGAGTACGGCGTCTCCAATTATCGATTTAGCATCAACAATCTTGGAAGCATTGCCGGCACCGCTGACCATAATGGTAAAAGCGGCGATAGAAATCATCACAAAAGCCAAGATGGCGGAAATGGCAATGCCAAATTTATAAAGAGTATTCAGATATTCTAAAAAATCCTTGGCAGGCTCTTGCCCTGGAATTTTTTCAAACATTTCATAAGATCCATTATTTGATTGATTGGCTGCCAGTACCTGATTTTTTGAAAAATTTAATGAAAAACTTACTTCTTGTTTAATAAAACCGAAATTGCAGGCAGAGAAAACAAGGACAGGAAAAATAAAAGACAGAAACAGGAAAAGCGGTTTTTTATTTTTTTTATTAAATA
Organism: uncultured Bdellovibrionales bacterium; assembly: GCA_964393045.1. Classification (GTDB taxonomy): domain Bacteria; phylum Patescibacteriota; class Minisyncoccia; order Moranbacterales; family DUUL01; genus CAYMRZ01. The sequence continues at coordinate 8,425 of CAYMRZ010000008.1, forward strand.
AGATTTTCATACAGTTTTTTATTTTTAAGAATCACTTTTATTTTTATTTGGCCGTGAAACTATATAATCTGCCCCAAAAATAATTCCCCAGATAATCATCAACATCACTGACAACCTTAAAATAAAAATCAAATAGCCCGGAGAGTTTTTAACGGTGGAGGCGAAAAACAACCTCAATGAATCTGTATTGTTGGCTAAATTATTTTCTCCTTTATTGGCCGGATTGTAAATTTTTTTAATAGTAATCGAGTTTTCTTTTTCAAGCGGATCCACATCTAGAACATTCCAATTCTTTTGTAACAGCCTAAGTTCGTCAAAAGAAAATAGTTTTCTCGTTTTTACACTTAAACTGCTATTATTACCGATTTTTCCTAAAACTTTGTAGTTTATCACCTTTTGATCTTCTTTGAGTTCAATTTCCATTTCTGGAATTTCTTTAATGAAATCTTCAGTAACTTTTGTACCGTTTAAATACCAGTCCAAAGAAACATCCTCGCCTATTTCTAAATAATCAGGTATCATAGAAGCTTTAAATTCCACTTTATTGCCAGGCTCAGTTTCAAAAAAATTAACTCCTTCTGTTTCGTCATACAGCTTGGATTGCCAAGCAGTTTCTGGATTTTGGGTTTTAATTGCCGCTGCAGGGGGATTAACAGAAAAAATTCTTTGGGAAATTAAATCCTCTCCATTGTCTCCCTCTATATCCCCTCTCTTGGCTACCACTCCAATAGTATTAATGGACTCATTTTCTTCTAAAATTGGAAAATAAATGACCTTATCCAAATCACAATATTTTTCCTGAAATGAGTCCTCGCAATCCAATGGCGGGCTTATTAGGTTTTCTCCCAATTTCCAATTATAAGTTACGTTATCTTCCGGCTCACCTTGAAATTCGGCTTTGGCAGCTAAAACCTGGTAGGGGAAAACCGGGCACATGGTTTTATATAAGCCTTCTTTGCATATCTCATCATTTTCTGAGTCAAAGCCATACTTGCCGTTTTCCAGTTTTTTCGTTTTGTACAGTTTTATTTTTAAATTATTTTTAGTAATAGGGATAGAAACTCGGGATAGGGAGTGCGTATTATCATTTTGATGCCTTTTAGTTTTTAAAAATATGTTAAAATATTGCTTATCTTCTTCTATTAACACTTTTTTCGGTTTAAAGTTTATTTCACTTATGCCCATCCCCTGGACATGGCTGTCAGATTCTAAAACTTTCACCTTTTCTTCTTCGCTGCAATTTCCATTAATAATAATTTTTTCTGCTTCATCCAGGCACTGCTTGGTGCATTCCTCTAGCAAATCTCCATGTTCACAATTTTTTGTTAAGGCAAGAACTTGATTTTTTTCATCAGAAGATCCGGGGCAATTTTCAATATCTCCTTCATCACAGCGATAAATATCCCACTCAAAGTAGGTAAAGTTGTTGTTTAAAGTTTCATTTCTTATTATCGCGTTAATGTTTATAGTGTCAGAATATTCTTCGTCTACGGTATCAAACTGGGGATTGATGGGCCGGTATTTTAATTCTGTTTCAATAAGGCCATCAGGCTTTTCATTTACCGGCTTAACAGCATAAAAATAATAACCGTAATCATCTTCGTCTTCACAACCGTCTCCCTCTAAAAAATCTTCATTGTGCTCATTGCAAATTTCCAATCCCGCCCAGGTTATTTTGTAATAGGGATTTAAATAGCTGGTGTCAGAGGTTGTATCTTCTTCGTCAGCAGGCGCATCAAAATTACTGAAAGGCAAAAGAAAATCTTTTACGCTCATGTCTGTATCCAAACCAAGAGAAAAAACTGCGTCTTCTTCCGCTCTGTCCATATCGCTCGCCTGAATTTGTGATTGCCCTTCATTAGTTGCCACCTGAGATGTTCCTTCTACTGTTACACCGACGTGGTCTCCTTCTTTGTATTGCCAGGTAAAGCTGTTTTGGGCCAAACCGGCTAAATCTGCTTCATCTTCAATTCCATCTCCATCTGTATCTGGATTATTCGGATCGGTTCCCCAACAAATTTCTTCTCCAGTAGTAAAATCATCAGAATCTCCGACTTCATAATCTCCATCACAAACAAACTCATAATCCTCGCCCTCTTCACTGATAGTAATTTTATTCCCATCTTTTGCTTCAGCAAAATCATGCTCACATTCCACTACCTTGTCTTTTCCAGAGACCATTTCTTTTTCATTGGTTTTCAGCCCGTTTTGCTCGCTAACTTTTAACTCCTCATCCGCATTGAACTGCAAGCCAAAATTATGCTCATAGCAGCGGCTGATACACTCCGGATCAACTAATTGGCGGGCAGGATCAGAATAACAGTCTTCTTCAAAACAGACCTTGTTGGGATCATTGTCATCGCCGGGACAATCCTTTTCCTTTGCCCCAACCCCGTCTTTTCCTCCCACGGGAGCGTTAAAACCGTCCTTGTCTGGATCTTCTCCCGGATTATCATATCTAGTGTCAAATAAAACCGGATTAAAAGTTCCCCTAGCCACTTTTCCCATTGCTTCTCTTTTGGCCTCTTTTATATCAATTTCTCCTTTCTCTATATCATCTTTATGTATGATATACCAAGTGAAATACAAGTTTTCCGAAGTATTTTTAAAATAAGCGGGGATAGCACTGGCAGTGACCATCTCTCCCTCCTTCGGGCTGGTTTTATCAAAAAAAAGTTCGACTTTAGGATAAGAAGCTTTTACTTTCCCTCTTCTCCAAATATTTTTGTCGTATCCGTACCTCTTTTCTATTTGGTCTAAAGCTCCTGCCACGCTTATACTGGGTCCGCCTCCAAAAATTCCTCCAGCAAAATCAGAGTCATCGTCGCCGCCCGGAATGAGATCATCGCCCGGCAAGGCAAAAACAATACTATGCTGGCCCGTTAAAAACAACACAATAATAAACACATAGCATATTTTTTTTATTTTGTTTTTTAGTTGATTGGGCATTTTTTTGTTTTCAAAATTAATTTCCCAATAAAAATTTCACTTGATATAAAATGTATCCGTCGATGAGATATCTAAATAAAAGCATCGCTAAAAAAGAAATCCAAATTGTCCTGGTTTGCGCCACCATCCAGCTTAAAAAAATATTAACTACAAATAAAACAATTAATAACTGCCAAGCCAGAGAGGAGCTTAAAATTGCCTGATAAATTATCACAATAAAGGCCTGAATGAGCAAGGCCCATAATATTTTATACCTATCCAGCAATGTTTTAAGAACAAATCCCCTGAAAAAAAACTCTTCGGAGAAAATAACCAACGGCAAAATAATTAACTCTATAAATAAAATAACGCTCCAACTACCAAAAAACCACGTATAAACTCTGAAATGCTCTGCCCAACCTAATTTTACCATAAAAAAATATAATAATCCAACCACAAGCAGAATCTCCAATAAAACAATAATTTTAACCTGATTATCTTTTAGAAAGTTTAATTTTAGATAATAATTTTTTACTTTCCTTTTATAAATTCGCTTAATAATAAAAATTGGAAAAACAAACAACATAAAGATTGAAGCCAGCAGCCAATTCAATAAATCAAAAGTACTGCTGTTGTTTTTAGCAAGATACCATTGTCCTAAAAAAATTATTGCAATAGCAATAAAAAATATTAAATTTTCCTTGTTGTTTTTTTTCAAATCTCCTGTTGTTTTAATTGATTTAAAAATATTCTATCCTTTTGCTTTTTATTTCCGCTTGTTTTTTTTCATTCACATAAGAATAAACTACGCAGATAGTGGACCAGGGAAGCTTGTTGGAAACCGGCAAATAATCCGCTGTGATTAAAATTAAACGAACAGTTTTTACTTTCCATGCCCCCCTTCCCCACAAAAAAACAAATAAAAACGGTTTTATGAAACCCGAAACCATTGGTCCGGCAATGGGTATAAAATCAACCGAGTCCGCCATAACAGCCAAAAAAAATACATAAATGTAAACACTGGTATCTCCTTGAGTAGCTTGTTTTCTCATTTTAAGGGCTAGGGTAACTGCCCTGACAGGGGTCAATCTTTTGGCCATGCTGCTTTTGTTTTTTGATTCAGTATTTTTTCTACCAGGATTGGCAACTCTGTTTTTTGTCCGGGC
>CAYMRZ010000008.1:12528-21751 GCA_964393045.1 uncultured Bdellovibrionales bacterium
CCCTGTCCAGTCCCCTTTTTATTTCTCTTTCTCTTTCCATAAGCTTTATTTACTTATTTTTTTCTTTCTCTTCTCTCATCTTTTCTTTCTCCTCTTTTTCCATTTCCAGCAACTGTTCCGGGTTGGTAGTGACTAGTTTATCTTCATTATAGGAAGCAACCACTTGAATGGCTGCACGTTTATTGCCGGCAAAAAATATTCCTTCCCCTACTCGGCTTTCCAATAATAAATATTTTTCCCGGTCCGTTAAATAAAAAGTGTCAGCAATAACATCAATACAAGACTGGGATTGGCGCATTAAAAGCTGTAAGGAAGAGTTGGAAACAATCGGCTTGCCGTATCTTGAATTCATAAAATCGGAGATGTCCTGGGTAATAGTAGTCAGCCCTCCATAATATTTCCTAATTCTTTTAGCCAAAGAAAACATAAATTTAGCCGCTTCTTCACTTTGCATCATTACCCAAGCCTCATCTACAATAACCATTCTTTTTTTTCGGTTTATTTTTATATCCTTCCACATATAATGTAAAATCATATACATTGCTATCGGCCTCAACTCTTCTTCCAAGTCCCGGATATTGAAAACAATCATTTGATTATTTAGGCTGGTATTGGATTGATTATTTAAAAATCCAGAAAAAATGCCTTTAGTATATTTTTCTATCCTCATGGTTATATCCTCCGCTCCCTTCATATTTCTTAAAACCTCATACAAATCATCTAAAATTGGAATCGTTCTGTTCGGCAATTCAGTTATAGGAGTATCAGTAGTTATATCTCTTACTGCATAAGTTTCCTTAATAGCCCTTTCTAGGATTGTTTCTTCTTCCGGCGTGATGTTTCCTAGCATTAATTTTAAAAGTCCTAATAACTCGGCGATATTACTTCTCAATATGCTTTCCATTTCTTCTTCCTCTTCTCTAGGCAAATCAAAAGGATTGATGTGATTGGGAGAAGTTAAAGATATTTTAATAAAACTCCCCCCCACTGCTTCTGCTAAGTGCCGATATTCGTCTTCCGGATCAATAATAACAATACTGGTTCCCAGCATCATAGAGCGCAAAGCTTCTAATTTTACAGTATAGCTTTTGCCGGCTCCGGACTTGGCAAAAATTACCATATTGGCATTTTCCATAGAAAACCTGTCAAAAAGAATTAAGGAGTTGTTGTGCCTATTAACACCGTATAAAATCCCCTTATTGGAAGTAACATCTGAGGAAATAAAAGGGAAAGACGTGGACAAGGGAGCCGTGTTTAGATCTACCCCGGACATTAATTTGTCTTCACAAAGAGGGAGCGTGGAATAAAAGCCTTCTTTCATGCGAAAAATAGCTTTTTTAGTATAAATCAATCTCGCATTTAAAATAGTTTCTAATAGTTCTCCCTGCTTATCAAGTTTTTTAAGGCTTTTAGCAAAAATGGAAATATAAATTCCCGCTTTGAAAACTTTTTCGCTTCCCTCTTGTAAAGTATCCCTTAAATTTTCTACATTTTCAAAAGCAAGTTCCAGCGTGGGATCTCTCACTAATCCTTTTCTTGATTCGATATCTAGCTCCGATTGAATTTGGGCAGCTTTTTTCCTTAAAGTCTTGAGAATCTTTCCCGTATCTACTGGATGAAGAAAAATGGAAACATCTAGCGGCATATCAATATTAACCACGCTAGAAAGCCAGCCAATAGAGAGGGTTTGCGGATAAGTAGAAATAAAATAAATTCGGCAGTAGGCTTCTCCTATCTGAATATGAGAAGCATTTATACCTAAAGCTGAAGGAGAAATAAAATCCAAAACTTTAATCAGCCCTTCCTTGTAGCTCCTTTCTTCTTTTAGTATGTCTTTGGCTGATTCTTTATTGTTTTGTTTTTCAATATCATCTTCTTTTGCCTCTTTTTTTGGTTTTTCTTTTTTGCTAAATAAACCGGTTAGCTTGTTTAAAAAATTCATAATATTATTAATCTTATTCTAATTGTAATTTATTTATGCCTTCCATTTGGTTATACTCAAATTCAGAAGGATTAAAAAAGTTATAGAAAAGCTCAATTAGGTCCTCCGTCTCCAAGGGGGCAATATCCAGCCCCAGATTTATTAAAGACTCGCGCACTTGCTCCATTCTTAAAAAAAGCTGGCTACGGCAAGTTTCAAAATTTTCTCGCTCTTGATAAATCGCTTTTCTGGGATTAACCAGTGAAAAAATTTTTTCAAGAATACCCTGCTTTTTCTGCTCAATGGGATAAAAAGGAACAATTATATAAAAATAAGTAGACATAATATTGCTTATTTCTGTCAACTCACTGATAAAATCAACATAATCAGTTATTTGTTTTTTAAGCATATTGTTTAATGTTTTTCTTTTTCTTTTTTCCAACATATTGAGATAAGGATCTACGTCAAATTTCTTAGAAGAAATTAAAATTTGAACAGAAAAATCAAGCGTGTTGAGAAATCCTTGGTAATTATAAATAATAGCCTCCTGCTCTTCCTGGGCTTTTAACTCAAAATTTATAGAAGAAACAGCCAAAACGCCTCTCAGGGAACCATCTCGCAATGCTACGGCTCCTTTTTTAATATCTACGATATCCAGCTGGTTTTGCAGAGAAGCCAGCCTGCTTTTAATTTCTTTTTTTTCCATATTTATTTGCGGTTATTTTAATTTTATGAATCAAGAATCTCTACGATTTCATTTAAATTTTTTGGACGTGTTTTTATATTTTTTTCTTTTCCCTCCTTTTTATCTGTCTTCTGTTTTTTCTTAATTGAATCCATTATGGAGGGATTAACTTTCCATACATATTTTTTGGGCCCGATCATATACAGAAAAGAATTCTTAATAAATGAAGCCAGAGTTACGCCACAAGGTTTATAAAAAGCAAAAGCGCAGCTTGCCAAGCCTATAATAATTGCCCAAAAAATAAAAAATCCCTGAGTTACAAAATTCCAAAGGATAAACAAAATCACTCCCCCTAAAGCAAACCAACCTAGTTGTTTGGCAGTTAGCAGAAAAGCGATTTTATCTTCTATCTCTATATATTGAGGGACTCTAAATTTCATTTTTTTAGTTATGGTTTATAAATTCGCTCAAGTCTAGAACATTTCTGTTTGAACTGGCATTTTTTTCGGGCTGGCTAGGCCTATTATTCTTTAAATTAACTTGAGAATTGTTTTTTTCTTTAGACTTACCGTCAGCTTTGCTTTCCGATCCTACTCTCATTTTATTTTCAATAAAAATTTTATCACTATTAAGTTGCGGTGACAAGGAGGAGTCTTTTTTAGTTTCTGGCTGATCGGCAGCTTGCTTGTTTAGTTTAATAGGGTTTTCTTCTTCTAAAGATTTCCTTTTTTTATATTGATTTTTACTAAAGCTTTTATTGAATTCGTTGGTCAATTCAAAATTAATTTGGGGCCCTTCCTTTTTGTCTTTTGATATAAACACATTCTTTTTTTCATTAAAAGCTTCGATTATGGATGATAAGTTATCCCGCTCCTTTTTGTTTAATTTTTTGGCATTTTCTGATTCAAAAAGATACTTGCCTCTTCCTACGGCATTATAATAATCAGTACCCATTTTTTCCAAGTAATCCTCTAGCCAGTGGCTAATAGTGGGAGCTATTCCCCTCTCTTCGTCTTCTAATTTGATCGGTTCATTGGAAACTAATTGTTGAGCCACTGATTCATATTTTTTTATAGCTTCCAGTAAGGGAATTTTTTCATATTCTTCTTCTGTTTCCTTCCTTCCTATTTCTTTGATTTTTTCAATTATGCCCAACAGCTCTTTTATAAAATCTTTTATATGTTCCCGAGGGATAACTAGTTTTTCCTTAGCTCGCCGAACAGCATCTTTTATAAATTCTTCCTGGCCTTTATTTTCCGCAAAGTATTCCCGGATTATCCGGGAAACCTCGCCAGTTTTTTCCGGAGAAAATTTATAATTAGCACAAAAACTTTCTATTGTTTTTTCTGTATTGTAATTAATCAAGCCTCTCCTAATAATTAAAGGCAGCCCTGAATAGGTTTCAAACCAAGTATTTGTTTGCCTTTCCTGGCTTTCTTTTGGGTTCCATGATGTACTAGCAAAAACTGGATTGGCTTGGTTGTTGAGTTTTATCTCCTCTTTTTGAATCATATTGATGAATTAAACTTTTTAAGGCTCGTTACTTTAAGCATTACTCTTTTTTATATTTCTTTTGTTGAAATTCTCTATTCTTCACTTCTTTTTTCTCTAGTATTCTCTGTATTATAATATGGGCGCTGCCTACTAAAAGAGCTCTGACTATTTTGATTTTGTTCGTTTTCTTGGTTTTGCTGGCTATTTATAAAATGTTCCATGGCCTCTCCTTGAGCAGCTTCTTGTCGAGTACTTTCTTCTTGTTGAGTACTTTCTTCTTGTTGAGATTCTTTTTTGCTCTCCCGTGAAGAATGAGTTTTGTTTTTCAAAATAACATCATCTCTAACTTCTCTTAGAAACTCAAGTTGTTTAGGGGTATTCTCTTTTTCAGCAATCGTTTTTTCTAAGTTTTCCATTTGTTCCGGCGTAATTCCAGTGTTTTTATACTTGTCTACTATGTACTTTTTAATTTCGTCATCCTCCAAAAAGCCGTCTTTTTGTCTTATGTAATAATTCATGTTTTTATTATCTAGATTATTATCATAGACCTCTTTTTTGATTTGTTTTAGTTTCTTTTCATATTCTTCTTCACTATCAAAAGAGTTTTTGTAGGCTTCCAGATCAGCGCTGCCATCCCTTTTTACGTGGCCGCTCTTTTTGGCTTTTTCCGCTTCTTTTTCCTCTAATTCGTTCTCTATTACAAGTTTAACATGATCTTTTTTGGCTTTATCTTTTACTTGGTCCTTAATAAGGGCGTTATGAGAAGCAGCTTTTATAACCTCACTGTAATTATTACTATCAATTTTATCTTCATTAACCATCAACTTGGCTAGAGCAGCTTTTTCGTCTTTGTCTTTAGTTTTTTCAAGACGATCTTCCATTTGTTCTTTCGTCATCTTTTCTTTTTTCAATTCTTCTGCTTTCTTATTTATTTCACTTGCCTCTTCTTTTTGCTTGTAAAACTTCATATCCTGCCCTTTAGCAGCCGCTTTTGACGCTTCTAGTTTTCTCTTACGGTCTTTTTCTTTTGTCTCCTTGGTTTTTAAGAATCCCAAAGACTTCTTTTCTCCCCACTTATCTCTGTACCCCTCTGCTCGCCCTTTCAGTCTAGGTTGTATATTTTGCTGCCATAATCCCTTGGGGATCGCCATGGGCGACTTAGCAGCTCGCCTGGCTCCTCCAGTTATTTTTTTGCTCCAGGCCTTCATTTTTCCCTCTCCCCAATTTAAAATTCCATTAGCTGCGCCCAATGACATTTTTCTGGAAAGGTCAAAACCGTAATATAATAAATATATCCCGGCTGCGTAAGGAATTATCAGCCCCAAAATAAGGTTTAATGTGTTATCAGCTTCCCCGTCTGCCCCGTCTACTTTTAGTAACGAGGTATTGAAATATTGCTGAAAACTTGCGCTGTCGGTTACTTCAGTTATTGATTTAACCAAAATTACAGCAACCCAAAGAAAGAAAACCAACACCGGACCGAAAAAGGCCCAGCTTATCATCTTCTTAAACCAATCACTGGACATATTGCCGGCACCAGTGCCTTTTAGGGCCAAGCCAAACATAGCAAAGGGGGACAACACGATTAAGACATAAAAGGCCACCATTCTTATTAAAAGGGTGATGGCTAAAAGAAAAAACATAAATCCCAGCAGTAATAAAAAAATGGTACAGGCTATAATAACCACTGCTATGCCCATCCCCACTTTAGCATTCGGTACGTTAAAAATTCTGTCAAAATTAATATTTTTAGCAAAGGTGTCAGTAAAAGCGAAGGTGTTTCCATTAACTGCATTGATGAAGTAATTCATAGTCAATTGCGAGGCATCAATGATTGCCAGAGCGATTGGTTTGGAAAAATTTATCAAAAGCGCCGCCAGGACTATGTAAAAAAGAAATTTCTTATCGCTGTATTTCGGCACGCGCAAAATAATGCAAATCGCTATCATTAAAATTATTAAAATAAAAATCATATTAAAAAAATCTCGCACCAGCATCCAAGCGGTGTTAATGGCCTCAATGGAATGAGGCGATAAAAAGACCGTGGAATAAAGCCCGGGATCAGTCATGGTGTCCAAAAGCCACTTGCCTGCAGCGAAAACAAATACGCTGAATTGATATACCATATAAAGAGCCGCATTAACTATTTTCATTCCCGTATTGGCCATAATATCTCCCGCAGCACTATCAGCAATGGCTTTCCCCATGTGTTGATTTCGATTAACTGTCATCTTCGCTAAATCTGAAAGATCAATAGCTTTGGAGATGTTAAAATTAATAAATAATAAAAACAATGCAAGAAAAACAAAAAATAATCCCAACACCCATTTGTGTCTTTTTAATAAGAACTGCTTGATGTTTTCAATTTTCTTTCTTATTTTTTCCAATTTTTTAATTAATGATCAGAAAACTTTAGTCCGCTGTTTATTTTCTTTTGTATGTTACGCGCTCCTCCCCGCACGCCCCGATTTATTTCCGTTAATTTATTGTCCACGGGCTGGGTTATTTTAGCAATTCCAGACTCCAGCGCCTTGGAAACCACCTCGGCTGCCATAGTGCCTATTATTTCCGGCATTGAAGTGGCGGCTGCTACCATTGCCATCGGCAAAGTTTCTGCCGTAGCCACTATTTCCTTGGTAATACTGCCGGGCAAGTCTATTAAGCTAGTGCCAGCATCTGTCTTGCTGTCAAACCCCTGGCCGGCCACCGCCCGGGCTTCTGCGGAGCGCTGGGAGGCTTCCATTTTAGCTTCTACAATCTGAGAAGTCCTCAAGTATGAACCAAAAGCGTTATTGTAGGGGTTGGCCACGGTAGCCATCACTGCTGAAGTGCCGCCGCCTTTTCGAGTATCAAATAAATTATCTGCTCCGCCCTGCACGTAATTGTCAATATCAGGGCCTAAATTTTCAGTTTGAATCTCTATTTCATTTTCGATAGTCTTTTGCACGCTTCTTTGAATTCTATTAGTAGAAGATGAAACGTTTCTTGTTATAGACCGGAAAAAATTATTAGAAAACAACTTGGCCTCCCTTTGGGCATTGCCAAAAATATAATCCTCATAATCACCTATCATTAAACTGCGCGAACTCCGCCCAGTTAATAATGACCTTACCCTGTCAATAATTAAATTAGCCGCTTGCTTTTTTAGCATACCCCGCAAAGCCTCCCGAAAAGCATCATACATTTCCTGCCACAGATTTTGAAAAGCCGCCGCCTGCATTGGCTCTCCCCAATAGCCCGCTTTGGCTTTATTGGGAGAAAAACCAAAAAAAGACAAGCTAATTACAAAGATTAATATAAAAGAAAAAAATTTTTGTATCTTTTTATTTTGCATCTTTTTGGATTGGTTTTTTAAAAAAATATTATTCGCTTAACACATCCTCATTCTCTTCCTCTTCTTTTTCAATCGCTCCATCGGAATTAAAATTTAAAAATTCTATCTCATATTCATCCAATATTGATTGAATTTCCTTTTTTAGATTTTCTCCCTGGGTTAAGACAGCCTGAAATTTATTTAAAGTTATTAGCATTTCTACCGGATCCTGGCTGTCAATTAGCGCTTTTTCGTCAATATTCTCCAGGGAATATTTCAGTAAAGACATCCCCAATAAATGAATATCCGCTAAAACTTCCGGCACTTCCATTTGGCTTAGCTCTTGATAGGCTTTCTCCGCCTTACTCCTAAGCCGCTCCAATTCCTTGCTGTTCCCCGCTTCTAAATAAGTGCTAAGTTGGCTTATGAAAAGCAAGCCTGATTGGTTAAGCTGGTTTTCGCTTAGGGTTTCCATTGGGGCATTGCTAAAAGCGATATAACTTAAGACTGATAAATACTCTTGGATTTGCTGCCTTTCTTTTTCCTTAACCTCCTCTTCTAATCCTTCGGGTTTTTCTAAGATATTAATTGAATTTCTGGGGATGATTTCAATTTCTTCTGCTACATTTTTTTGTTGGGCAATGCCATTGATTATTTCATTTAAATCTTCTGTAGTTAGAGAAGTATTTCCTAGATTTTCTAAAACACTTTCATCTTCTAGCGTTTCAGGATTATTTAAAATATCAGTTATGGCAGCAAGCTCCTCTCCTTTTTCATTTTTCAACTTATTTAAAAATTCTTCTGTATAATTAAAGCTTCCGCTTTCTGACTGATTAAGTAAAAAGTCTTGCTCATCCTCTGTTCCCAAAACCTGGTTTTCTGTCTCAATTTTATCTCCAGGCGCCGGCTTTAGGGGATCATAGCCGCTTTCTACTTCTGTTCCATCCGAGTATCCATCACCATCCGTATCAGGATTGTCCGGATCGGTCCCATGCGCTTTTTCTTCTTGGTCGGAAAGCCCGTCCTGGTCTTTATCTTCAAAAATATTCATTTCTCCGAAACTTACGCCGGAAACAAAAATCCAGCCGGCAAAAAATACGCAAAAAAATAAAACCCACACTGAAAATTTTGAATTATTCTTTTTTTCTTTGTTTTTTGTTTCCACGTTTGTTTAGAAAAAATTTAAAAACAGCTAATCTTTCTTTAATTATACCTCTTAAAAAAATTATGTAAAGACTATTTTTATTATGGTTAAGCCATACAAAGAAATCAAAAGCAAAAGCCAGTAAATTATTTTTTTATCCCTAATTTTCATTTTAATTAAAAACCAAAAGCTGATTGAAGCAAAGATTAAAGCCGGCAAGAAAAGTTTTGATTCCTTTAATAAAACCACTGAAAATAAATACAAGAAAAATAAAGCTGCGGCTAAAAAATTTTTGGCGTTTTTTGCTCCTAAAATTACAGGCAGGGTGTAAACCCCGTCTTTCTTGTCGCCTTCAATGTCTTTAAAGTCTTTTATAGGAAGCATAAGCGAAAAAGCTGCCATTAAAAAAAAGAAGATTTTCCAAGGAAAACCCATCAATGACTGACTTTCTGAAAAAATTAAAAAGCCAATAATAAAAAAAATTAAGGAGGCAAAGGCGGATAAAACACTAGAAACCGGATAAAACCTTTTAAGGCGAAAAGGATAATGGGAGTATATCCAAGTTAATAAATGGTAAGCCGCAATTAATATAAAAACCTGAAAACCAATTAATAATGAAGCAAGCGAGGAAAAAAATAAAAAAATCTTACTAAGATTAAAATATTC
>CAYMRZ010000009.1:0-20903 GCA_964393045.1 uncultured Bdellovibrionales bacterium
TTTCTAGTCGCACTAGTGAAACTAGTGGATTACCTTTTGGGAAATGCTATTTATTATTTCTAGGGGTCCCTATAGGGGCCCCTATTTTTATCAAAAAATTAAGCTCTAGTTTATTTCAATAAATTGAACCTGTCGATTATCTTCGTTAAGCCGCGCGTAATAAAGCATAATTTCTTTATTCGGATATTTTTGCTGGATAATTTCCCGAGCTTTTCTCAACTCCTGGCTGTGGAATTCTTGCTCCGCGTCTTTGTCACCCTCAAATTTTCCGCTGCCGCCATAAGCTCCGCAATCTTCGTGGTTGACAATCACAATTTTTTTAACTTCGTGCAAATCGCATGGCACGCTAACACAGCTTTGGCTCATATCTCCTTCAGCTGATTCATTGATTGCCTTGGCTGCACCAGGCAGCTTGGGAAAATCGTAAGATTTTATTTTTAATTTTTCATCCGCAAATTGCATTGTCTCCCTCCAGAAACGAAAATCAATGCAACAGAGAACTACAGCATCGCATTTATGGACGCCGCCATAACAAAAAGCGGTTTGATAATTTTCTTGAGTTTCCATTTTAAACATAAAATTAATTATAACTCCACAAGGCAATCCTAAAAGTGCCCCCTAAATTTTTAAATGTTTAATTTTTATTAACCATTAAAACAAATTATTCTGATTATTTTCAAAAGGATACTCTAAGCCTAAATGCTCGCAAGCATTTTTAGTAATTTTTCTTCCTCGGGGAGTTCTTTCCAAAAAACCCAACTGCAATAAAAAAGGCTCGTAAACATCTTCAATAGTCTGGACTTCTTCGGAAATAGCCGCTGCCAGAGTCTGAACTCCTACTGGCCCTCCTTGAAATTTTTCCACTAAAATCCGCAAAATATCCCTATCCACCGGCTCCAGCCCTCTTGGATCAATTTCCAGCATTTTCAATGATTTTTTCACCACTTCTTCATCCACTGTTTTTTTATTCTCAATTTGGGCAAAATCCCGCACTCTTTTCAAGATCCGATTAGCTACCCGGGGAGTTTTTCGGCTGGAAGAAGAAATGCTTAAACAACCCGACTCGTTGATATCAACATCTAGTATTTGAGCAGATCTTTTTACTATTTCCCCAATTTCTGAATTATCATAAAAATTTAATCGAAAAATAGCTCCAAAGCGGTTTCTTAGAGGAGAAGAGATCATTCCCAATCTAGTAGTAGCTCCAATTAAGGTAAACTTGGGCAATTCTAACTGAATTGTTTTAGCAGAAGGGCCTTTGCCTAAAATGATGTCTATTTTCCCGTCTTCCATCGCCGGGTATAAAATTTCTTCTACTGTTTTATTTAAACGATGAATTTCATCAATAAATAAAATGTCTCCGTCATTCAAATTAGTTATAATAGAGCCCAAATCCCCTATTCTTTCAATGGCCGGACCTGAAGTAACTTTTATGCCACTCCCCATTTCGTTAGCAATTATGTGAGCCAAGGTGGTTTTCCCCAAACCGGAAGGGCCGGCTAGCAAAACATGTTCTACCACCTCTTTCCGGCCTTTTGCAGCATCAATCAGCACCCTTAAATTATCTTTAATTTTAGGTTGTCCAACATACTCCTTAAATGTCCTGGGGCGCAAAGTTGCTTCAAGTTTATCTTCCTTCTGGTTTTTTTTGTTAGAAGTAATCATAAAATTTTTTTTAGGTTATCTTGTATTAATATCATACAACAACATGATAATGATTTAAATAAAAAATTTACTTGACAAAATTTTAAATATAGTATAAAATTTATTTTCAGTTGTTAAAAATATTCAATTAAAAAATTCAGGCTTTTTATTTTTAACCTGTAGACAAAAGGGGTATTTGACTTCTAATTTGCTCCTAAGGGGATTTTTCCCAGCTATAGGAAAATAAGGTTTCGGCTCTATTTCTCCTCGGAATTATTCCAATCTTGCAATTCCCTAATTGCAAGAATTGTCTACAGATTAAAAGCAAAAAGCCTTTTTATTTTCCCAAAAAAATTATAAAATAGCCTGCCAAATCTGGCTCTAATAGCCGGCTACTCTGCCTACTTCTTCTATGGTAGTCTCTCCGCTTAATACCCTTAAATAACCGTCTTGGCGCAAAGTCAACATTCCGTTTTTAATTGCTTCAGAACGAATCTCGCTGGTGGTGGGTTTTTCTTTTAAAAATTTTTCCATATTTTTGTCTATCTGCAAAACTTCAGCAACAGGCAACCGGCCTTCGTAGCCAAAACCATGGCAATGTTTGCAACCAACTGCTTCATATTTATAGTCCATTTTATACTTGCTTAAGTCAATAGGATCAGGAGCCTCTTGGAAAACCTCTTTTATATGTTTTTTCTCTTCGCTAGTCATTTTTACTTTCTTCTTGCATTTCTCACATAATTTTCTGGTTAAACGCTGCGCAATAAAACAATTGGTGCCGCTAATAACATCTGAGGTATTAACTCCCATATTTAGTAATCTCTGCACAGACGAAGGCGCGTCATTGGTATGCAAAGTGGTGAGCACTAAATGGCCAGCTAAGGCTGACTGATAAGCAATCTTAGCTGTTTCTTTGTCCCTCACCTCGCCAATCATAATAACATCGGGATTTTGCCTTAAAATGGAACGCAAAGCATTGGCAAAAGTATAACCTTCTTCCTTATTGACCTGCGTCTGAAGCACTCCTTTCATTTGATATTCAATTGGATCTTCTACTGTTATTATTTTTATCTCCGGCTTGTTAAGAACTTTCAAAATGCTGTAAAGCGTGGTTGTTTTACCGCTGCCGGTGGGTCCAGTGTTAATTATCATACCATTAGGCTTTTTCATTTCCTGTTCAATTTTACTATAGTTTAACTTTCTGAAACCAAGTTTTTCGAAATTAACAGATTCAAAATCTTGGCTTAATAACCTCATTACCACGATATCACCGTAACCGCCCAAAATGATGGAAACTCTTACATCAACTTTGCTTTTTGGCACTTCTTCTATGGATTGATCCAGCGCAATTCCAAATCGCCCGTCAATAGAGCCTTCTCGTTTTTCAATGCTTACGTCTAAAAATGTTTTTATCTCATTTAAAAGAGACAAAAATTCATTCATTGGCAATTCTACAATATCCTGCAAAACTCCGTCTATACGATATCTTATTTTAAAATTCTCTTTGCCGGGCTCTATGTGGACATCTCCAGCGTCCATCAATAAACCAATCAATAAGACATACTTAATGACATCTGCCGGCTCAGCATTTTGAATAACGACTCTCAGCGCATTATAATCTTCCTTTATATCTTTAACTTTTTCATAAATTTCTTTCTCAACTAATACGTCCCTAGACAAAGCCTGAATCACAATTTTTTCATACATTTGTAATAAATAATCTCCTTTCCCTACAACGCGAGTAAGCTCTTCCATTGAAGTATAGCCTTTTAAAGTTTTTATTATTCCGTCCTGTTCCATGGTAATCATGCCGTCCTCTAGTGCACTGCTGGTAATCGACTCGGCGGACTCCATTCGCTCTATTTTTTCTTTCACTCTTTCTGTTAATTTAAGGATTTCAAAAATGCCTATTCGGCTCTTATAACCTATTCCCCGGCACTTAGGGCATCCTTTGGACCGCCATAAGTAATCTACTTTTTTCGGAATTTTGACTTTTGCCTTAGGAGAAATAAGCGATACCATTTTTTTAAGAATATCTACAGTTTCTGGCGCCGGCTTGTATTTCTCCTTGCAATGTTCACATAATTTTCTCACCAACCTTTGGGCTACACAGACATTTAAGGAAGAATTTATCAAAGTAGGCTTAATGCCGAGATCTATTAAGCGAGGAATGACTCCGGCAGAGGTATTGGCATGAATAGTAGATAAGACTAAATGCCCGGTTAACGCAGATTGAATAGCAATGCTGGCAGTCTCTTCATCTCTAATTTCTCCTACCAGGATTATGTCAGGATCTTGGCGCATAATGGAACGCAAACCATTGGCAAAGCTAAAGCCTCTCTCCTCTTCTACTTGAGTCTGCACTATATTTTTTATTTTATATTCTACTGGATCTTCAATAGTGATTATTTTTTTATCTGGAGTGTTTATCATATTTATAATGGCATACAAGGTGGTTGTTTTACCGCTGCCGGTGGGCCCGGAATTAATAATCATTCCCTGTTTTTTCTCTGATTCATTCACTAGGCGCTTATAAGCTGCCCCTTCCAAGCCAAGCTTTTCAATCTGCAATTCGCTAATATCCTGATTCAACAATCGCATTACTATGGATTCTCCATGATTGCCTGGCAACATAGAAACACGCACATCTATTTCCTCATCGCCTTTTGAAGCAATAGAAAATCTTCCGTCTTGGGCTACATCACGAACATTTATCATCATATCACTCAACATCTTAATTCTGGATAGGACAGAAGGATAAAAACTTCCTTCGAACTCAGCCACATCCTGCAAAACACCATCCACCCGGTAACGCAATCTGATATTCCCCTCTTTGTATGGCTCAAAATGGATATCAGAAGCCCCCAGCTTTACTGCTCCCGCTATTATTATGCTAATAATTTCTGTAGTGGAAATTTTTTTTATTTTCTTTTCTAGGTCGACCAAGTTTTTGATTTCTTTTTCAAATTGGGCAAGGCTTTCCCTGTCTAGCTTTACTTTCATTGAATCCAAGCGCTCTAGCAATCCAATGCTTTTATAATTTTCCCATGCCCTCTCAATTGAAGACTTTGAAACCAGATATTGCGTAATATCCAAATCTTCATCCTTTTCCAGTTGATTGATAAAATCGGCCGTTTCTTCATTTTTTGGATCTAATACTCCCATTTTAACTTCATTCCCAAACCTTCTTAATACCACTACTCCGTATTTTTTAGCGTCTTTTTCTTTAACTAAACTTAAATTTTCTTGGTCAACGGGAAAAACATGCAAGTCTAAATATGGCATGCCAATATCCTTGGCATGTTGGGCAACAGCTTCTTCCTCTCCCTCTCTGTGGGATTCTTTGATAAAAGAGTCTATTTTGTCATGTTGCCGTGATTCATAAGCTTCCTTTTTATCCAAGGCTTTTTCTGCTTTTTTCTTGCTTTCCTTGTCCTTTTTATCTTTCTTTTGTTTCTTTTTAACTGACTTTAACATTTAATTTTTGTTTGATTATTTTTTTATAGGCTCACTCTCTTATTTATAACTAAAATATTAAAATTTTACAAGTTATTCTTAATAGTTAATGTTAGTTTTTCCCAATCTTTTAAATCAAAATTTTCCGCCCTGCTGTTTAATGAAATGTCAAGCTGTTTGAAAATCTTAATTAAAAATTTTTTATCTACTTCCAGGCCGTTGGCTAAATTATTTATCAGCATTTTTCTAGGACTGGAGAATCCGATTCTAATCATTTGAAATATTTTTTTAAAAAAATTGCGATCTGCCTTAAAATTGTTAATTTTTATTTTTAAAATAGCGGAATCAACCTTCGGCACAGGCTCAAAAGCCTCTCTCGGCACTTCGCTTATTATTTCTGCTTCTCCGAAATACTTCACCAGCAGGGCTGGTTTATTCATGCTTCCTTTTCTAGCACAAATCCTTTCCGCCACTTCTTTTTGCAGCATCAGCACCATTATTTCAGGCAAATATTTTCCCTCTAAAATTATTCGCAGAAATTTTCCAGTTATATAGTAAGGAATATTGGCTACAATTTTATAATCCTGAAAATTATTTGCCTCTATTAACTTGGCTAAGTTTATTTTCAAGACATCACCCGAAATAACCCCTGACCTATTTTGAAAATTATAAATTAATTCATTGGAAATTGATTGGAAATTGGAAATTGGAAATTGGAAATTGCGTGCAATATTGTCAGCTAAAATTTTATCTTTTTCTATAGTTATTATTTTATTGATTTTACCAACTATCGCGCTCGTGAGCACGCCCTTCCCTGGTCCAATTTCCAAAACATTATCAGTTTCCTTTAGCTCCGCTGCTTTAATAATTTTCTTTAAAACCTCCTTGTCTTTAAGGAAATTCTGTCCCAATGATTTTTTAGGAATTATTTTTTCGTCTCTCATATTTTTTCTTTATAAACTTTACAAACTTTCTTTACTTTATGAACTTTACGAACTTTTGCACTTTATAAACTTTACGAACTTTTGCACTTTATAAACTTTATGAACTAACCACCAATTACTTTCGCCAATTTTCTCATTGCCTTAAAACGAATTTTATACCTTTCTTTTTCTTCCTGCGTCATTTGGGCATAAGTCTTGGAAGAACCATTGGGCTGAAAAATCTTATCCCAGGCAAACCCTCCGGCGCCTTGGGGGTAAACCACTTTTCCATAAGCCCCAGCGCTAAAATATTTTATCGCACCTTTCTTGTTTCTATATCCCAAAATTACCTCCGCTTTACATTTAAAATCATTGGCCTGCTTGGCAATTTTATAAACGCCGTATTCTCCAATAGATTTCAAAAACCATTTTATTAAAGGGCCGGGCAACTTTCCTCCCAAGCAATGCAAGTAAAAAGAAACATCATCCACGACAAATTCCCCTTTTCTGGATTTAGAGGCTTCTTCCAGTTTAGCTTTGATAATTTTTTTGGAATCGATTTCCTGGATTTCCGGCAAATCCAAATCTAGTTGCCGAATATTTTTACCTAAAATCCCCTGGGCTTCTTTGAATTTATTCTTATTACCGGTAATAAAATAAATCATATCGCTTCTTTATTCTGAAAAATTAATGATAAAATAAAAGCTTTTTATGTTTGTAGTAAATAGTGAAGGTGTTCTTTATTAATAAGTAAAGGCTAGCCTAGATGGAAGAAAAAAATCTCGTCCTTGCCCATGACATAAAAAAAGCAAGGATAGAGTGGAAAAAGCCACTTATAACAAGATGAATTATCTGCTGATTTTGTAAAAGGAATTAGGGGGTATGCAGTTAGAATTATAAGTGGTTTTTAAATTGTTAATTTCCATTGTTAGATTGCTTCATTGCTACATTGATTTTTTAACAATTTAACAATGCAACAATTTAACAATTTTTAAAAATCAATTTACTGAATTAATTAGAATAATTTTCCTATTCTCCTAATGAAGCTAGTGAAGCTAAAAAGCTAACAAAGCTAATCTAAAATTTCTTCCACTTTCACTTCCACTACTCCCTGTCCCAAATTGGCAATTGCATTAAAGGCCGGCTTGTCCAAATCAATCATCTTTCCCGTTCCCCGCATCGGGCCATAGTCATTCACTTGCACGAAAACTTGTTTGCCGTTTTCTTTGTTAGTGACCCGCAGCCAAGTGCCTCGCGGAAACATTCGGGAAGCGCAAAACATTCCGCCTTCATGGCTATACCAGCTGGCTACGCCAGTTTTGGTTTTTCCTACTTCAATTTTAGTGCCAATGGCAATTATTTCCTTGATTGGTTCTTTCACTACTCTGGAAGCCAGCTTGGTTTTTTCTGCTAATTTGCCATTCCTATATTTCAACCGGTAATCTACTTCTTTTATCCCGTTTTCCCCCACTTGAACAACTTTTTCTTTGCGCCATTTCAAATCATCATCTTCTTCCTCCACTGTTTTATATTCAATAATTTCTTCTTTGGTAATTTCCTCTATTTCTATCCGGGTAATTTCTATTTCTATCCCTTCATATAAAGCAGCTTTTTCGACCGGTTTTACAATATCTAAGTGGCTTACTGCCACAGAAGCATCCTTAAGCGCTCCTGCCACCGTCCTGCTCAAAGTGTCTGTTTCAATCTCTTGGCCATCCACATGAATCTTGGCCTTAACCGACCGCTTAATTTCGATATTCATTTTTGGCAATAATTCTGCTCCTTGAGAAGGGAAGATCAGATCCTCTTCTTTTAAGTTTATGTTGTGCTCTGCTAAAAAATCTTCAACTGTATTTGCCCTGGAAAGAATAATAAAACGATGGCCATTATCAATTAAAATTATCTCTTTGGCTGCTGGCAACTGCAATTCCCTTTTATCAAACCAAAAAGCCTTAATAGCTAATGGCAAAACTATTGCTAAAAAAATTACTATTAAAATGGCAATTTTATATTTTTTCATTTTACAATTATTGATAACTGATCTCTGTTGATTTATCCCGTAGTTAAGCTATAGGCTTATGCTACCGGGACTAGTTACTGACCTCCAACACTTCCGAACTTTTAGCAATTTTTTTAAGCCCCGCCTTGGCAAAAACTATAGACAGCAAATTTTCATCCTGCCCTACCACTATTCCATTGCCAAAATCCGGATGAATCACTTTAGCGCCATCAGGAAATTTTTCTTTATTAGCTTCCCCTCTTTCCTCCTTTGCATCATATTCCTCAGATTCAAAGAAAAAATTTTCTAGTCTTCTTTCTTCAATTAAGGCCGGCTCAATTTCATCCAAAAACCTGGATTTAATGGAAATTTGAGTGGAACCGTAAATATTTCTAGCATTAGTGAAAAGCAAAAAAGCTTGGCGTTGCGCCCGGGTAATCCCCACATAACAAAGCCTTCTTTCTTCCTCCATTTCTTTTTCATTTAGCATTGCCCTGTTGTGCGGCAGCAAGCCTTCTTCCATTCCTACAATAAAGACGGTATCAAATTCCAATCCTTTGGCACTGTGCAAAGTCATAAGCGGAACAGCATCTTGGGCTTCCAGATCGCGGTCCGCCTGAGAAACTAAAGCAACCTCCTCCAGGAAAGCCTGCAAGCCATTCTGCTCATCATCGTATTTATTGGCTACTGTTAACAATTCCTGAATATTTTCATGCCTTACCTGCCCTTCTTCGCCTTGCTTGGACAATGCCGTTTCATAGCCAGACTCTTGATAGGTTTTTTGAATAATCTTGCTTACTGGATTTTCCTTAGCATAAGCTGATAAACTGGCTATGAGCTTTCGAAAATCATTCAAACTTTTCACTTTAGCCGGCTGGATATTATAGCAACCCTCTTCTTTTTCTATTTCTTTAATAACTTCCAGAAAATTCTTTCTCTTTGTTTCTGCCAAATAAAAAATTTTTTCAATTGTTTTGTCTCCGATCCCCCGCCGCGGTAAATTTACAATTCTTTCAAAACTTACCTTGTCGAAGGGATTATTCACTAAAAATAAAAAGGCTAAAATGTCTTTTATTTCTTTGCGCTGGTAAAATTTAACTCCGCCGATAATTTTATAGGGAATTTCTTCTCTTATAAAAGCTTCTTCCAGTGCCCTGGACTGGGCATTGGTCCGATATAAAACTGCCAAATTATCAAATTTAGCATTCAATTCTTTTTTCATTTTCTTAACTTCTTCGGCCACAAACATCGCCTCAGCCGCTTCATCCTCTGCTTCGATAGAAACAATCAAGTCGCCTTCTTTGTTTCTAGTCCATAATTTTTTATCTTTGCGGTTGACATTTTTCGAAATCACGCAATGGGCCGCATCCAAGATATTTTGAGTGCTGCGATAATTTTGTTCCAGCAAAACCGCCTTGGCTCCGGGATAATCGTTTTCAAAGTTTAAGATATTACGAATATCCGCTTGCCGCCACCCATAAATTGATTGCCAGTCGTCGCCCACTACGCAAATATTTTGGTGTTGCTGAGCCAATAATTTCAATAAAATATATTGGGCGTGATTAGTGTCCTGGTATTCATCTACCATAATATACTGGAAAAGCTGCTGGTATTTTTCTAAAATTTCCGGATATTTTTTAAAAATTTCCACTGTTTTCATAATAATATCGTCAAAATCCAGCGCTTCGGCCCGTTTTAATTCCCGTTGATAAAGTTCATAACATTTGGCTGTTAATTCTTCGAATTGGCTGCCTACTTCATTTTTAAAAGTATTAACATCTATCAATTGGCTCTTGCTTCCGGAAATAGCATTCAAAATCGCCTTAGGCTTTATTTGTTCTGCTGAAATGTTAAGCCTCTTCATTACTTTTTTCATCAGCACCAGTTGGTCTTGATCGTCATAAATAACAAAATTATTTTTATAGCCCATTTTGTCGATTTCTTTGCGGAGAATTCTTACGCAAATAGAATGAAATGTTCCAATATGGGGAAGATATTGGGAATAAGGCGGAATATTAAAGGGCAAGCCCAATATTTTTTTTATTCTTTCCAGCATCTCACCGGCCGCTTTATTGGTAAAGGTAACCGCTAAAATATTTTTTGGCGGGATGTTTTTTTCTTTTATTAAATAAGCTACTCTGTATGTAAGCGCTCGGGTTTTGCCCGATCCGGCACCAGCCAATATTAAAACCGGCCCTTCCGTCTGCAGCACCGCTTCTTTTTGCTTTTCGTTAAGCTCGTCTAAAATTTTTGTCATTTGTTATTTATCCCTCCCGCCTAGACTTGACGTTTAATCGAGACTGGTTAAATATTTTTCTTATTTAACTGGGATTGATTTTAATGTATTTTTATTCTAACATCTTATTACAACTCTTCCAAAAAGCCAAATAAAATATTTTCAAAGAAAGAAGGAGGTTGTTATGAGGAATTGCAGGGTAAACAGAGGAGGAAGGATTAGATGTCCTGTGTTAGTGGAAAATTTTAAAAAAAATGGCCACCCGGTAAAATTAACAAAAGAAAGAGTTGAGCGAGGCCAATCGCTGGAAGCTGGAACCTGCTGGGCATGCCAGCATCAGAAAGGAAAATATTTTAGAAAAGATATGAAATGCGGTTATCAGTAAAAATGGTACAAAAAGAATCAATAATTAGGAGTTCTGGAAATATTCCAGAGCTCCTAAAATTTGCTAAAAATATGAGCTTGTGATATATTGATAATAACTTAATAAACTATAATCTAAGCTTGCCTGCTCGAAATCTCTCGTAAACACCTTTTATTTTGTAATGGGATTAAAGGTTGAGGGGAGGTTCCGACAGGACGGTGATTTAAACAATGGCATTAACAAAAAGGCAAAAGGCGAACGCAACTAAAAGTTTTCGGCTCCACAAGGAAGATAACGGTTCAGCTAGTTATCAAGTAGCTTTGATAACGGCAAAAATTAAAAAATTAGTTTCTCATTTGAAAAAGAACCCAAAAGACAAACATTCCAGGAGAGGATTGCTGGGAATGGTGCAAAAAAGGAAAAAATTTCTTCAATACCTCAAAACTAACGACGAGAAAAAATACAAAAAAGTTATTAAAGATCTAGATTTAAAGGGCTAAGGTGAGCCCTTTAAATTATTATAATTAAAATAAAATATGGCTAAATTTTCAGACCAACGGGTGGGTGTTCTAGTGGACGTGCAAAACTTATATTACAGCGCCCGCGTAATTCACCATAACAAAAAAACAAATTTTAAAGAAATTCTAAAAACTGCTACTGTGGGGAGAAAGCCGATTCGAGCAATTGCTTATGGCATTAAAACCGAAGAGGGTTCAGAAGAAAAATTTTTCGAATCTCTGGAAAAAATCGGCTATGAAGTTAAAACCAAGGACTTGCAAATTTTCAAAGGCGGGATGAAAAAAGGCGACTGGGATGTCGGCATTGCTATCGATGCCATTAAATTAGCCAGCAATTTAGATGTGATTGTATTGGTCAGCGGAGACGGCGATTATATTCCTCTTTTGAAATATCTCCAGTTTAATAAGGGCATTCGAGTGGAATTGATGGCTTTTGAAGAAAGTTGCAGCCGAAAACTCATTGAGGAAGCGGATGATTTTGTAAATTTAAGCAAAAATAAAAAATATTTGATATAAGATGGAAAAATTTCCTAATTCTGAAAGCGAGAAAAAGGTAAATATTAAATCAATATATAAAGACTGCGGCCAAAGCCAAATTGAGGGCCTAATGGACAAGGTTGCCAGTGAATGTTACAGATTGAAAATAAATACTTCCAATGAAATTATTCCTTTACTTTCTGAATGGATTGAGGAATATAAAAACAGCTTTATGAGAATTCCGAAGATGAAAGAAAGAACTATTATGTCAAAAATAATTGAAAAAAGATTAAATAGAAAGAGTGATTCCCGAAAGGAAAAACTAACTCCCCCTCCCAATTCAGCAACTTCCAGGCCCGATTATCCCGAACAAATGAATTTATTTGAATAAAATTTTTATAAAAATATTTACAAGAAATATCCCGAGTAATTGGGATATTTTTTGTTAACTGTTAAGTGTTAATCGTTAATTGTTGCTATCTCCGTCTGCCCGTTATTTCTCAGATTCAATTCTGTCTCTTTTATATTTTCTAGGCTCCCCTCTTCGCCAATCTCAAATTCTATCAACAAGCCTTTTTTGGTATTAGCGCTAAAGTATTGGTCAAAAATAAAATTTCCCAGAGAATAATAAATTATTTTCCCTTTGTAAACTTCTTGGCCTTGAATAACGTGCGGATGGCTGCCAATAACCGCATCTGCGCCGGCATCAACGAATTGATGGGCTAAAATTTCCTGGGATTCGTTCTGTTCTGTTTTATACTCCTGCCCCCAGTGGGTGTAAACTGCCAAAAAATCAACTTCCTTCTTTAGTTTTTTAATATTACCCAAAGCCCGCTTCGCACTATTTTCGGCAAACCGGCTGTAATTCACCAAGCCTAGATTTATTCCGTTTACTTCAGTTTCTAGATAGGGCTGGCAAGAAGATTCCCCGCCTGTATCGCCAAAACATTTGATTCCTTCCTTGTCTAGGTTTTTGACAGTTTGCTGCAAGCCATCTTTCCCGAAATTCAGAATATGGTTATTTCCCAAATTAACCACTTTTATATTCTGCTTGATCAATGTCGGCACTAAATCGGGATCAAAGGTGAAAACAAAATTGTCATGGGATTTGAATTCACTGCCGATGCTTTTTGATTGATTATCCGTTATCGGGCCTTCCAAATTTGCCACTACCAAATCCGCTGAATTTAAATAATCTGTTAAGCCTTGGAAAATAAAATCATTCCCCTTTTTTTGGGCTATCTGCCGGATATAGCGGTCGAACATCAAATCCCCGGCAAAAATAATCTTTACCGACTTCCCCACCGCTGTTTTTTTATCTTGAGAATTATTTTCCATATTTTTATTGTTTTTATTAATTATTTGACTATTCTTCTCCGCGCTTGCGTTTTTATTTTTATAAAAAAGAAAAAACAAAAAACTGCCAACTATAGTGACCAAAAATATAACTAAAGATGTAAATAATATATATTTTTTTATTGGTTTTGGGTTAAAGTTAATCACAGCCAAAGAACAAACAATTCATCCTTAAATACTCAAGTACTCCAGTATTTAAGGATGAATTTTATTGTGTTTTTTAATATTAATTACTGAATTTATTACGTAATTAATTACGTAAATCACTCCTTGACTAATTACTAAATAAAAATCATTATCTATTCCCCTTTGCTCGATTATGTGTCTTGCATAACATCTCGCAATTTTTTTCATCCGTTGCACCGCCCTTGCTCCATGCAGTAACATGATCAGCATCCATTTCAGAAAAATTCCAAATTTTATTTTTATTAACGTTGTTTCCAACAGCACACAGCGGACAATTTGATATGCCTTTCTTTTTCGCCTCTTCTGTTTGTTTCGCATAAACTGATTTTTTAGTTGCTTCATCAAAAACTCGAATATTTAATAATTTAGTATCTTTTGAGCCGCCAAGAATATACTCAAAGATGCCCCTGCGATTCTTAACATATGGATCCGCATAAAGTTTATGCACTTTATCAGAAATCTTAGCTGGATCATAAGATTTTTTATGATATTGCTCATATAACCGACCCCATTCAAGACCGCACATTTCACTTTCCACATCTATAAACACACTGGAAGCCCAATCAATCACACTATTAAAATAATTTTTCAGCTCTTTGATATCTTTGTCTTTTCGATGGCGGCTCATATAGTCGTCAATATTGCCCTTACTCACCCAATCTAGCGCCCTTTCAAGAAAATCCTGGCGGTTAACCACGCCTTTTACGTATGCACTCCACTTTTGAGTATTGGCATTTTGACTATTGCTAAATTCTTCTTTTGCCAGCGTCACAAACGGTCCAGAATAAATAGCATTAAGCAGTTCTTGAGGCTTGAGCGGAACACCGGCAATATTGATTGTTTTGAACCATTCTTTTATTTGGCTTTCTGTTCCCTCGCATTCATAAATTAATAAAGGAGTTTTTAAAATTTTATCCTGTTTGTCTTTTGCCATGCCGCTAAAATATTGTTCCGTACTATTTTCATCTTTTATGGCAAATTTATCAGTTATAAACCGCCCAATGCTGGTGATGCGTTGTTGCCCATCCAAAACTTCAAATTTATCATTGCCAACTTTATTGAAATAAATTAATCCAATCGGATAACTTTTCAATATTGACTCAATGACCGCCGCTTCCCTTCCCTCTTCGGCATAAATATAATTTCGTTGATATTCTGGTTGAATAGTGAGTTTTCCCGACAAACCAAACAATCCCTTGCCCTCCAATTCGTTATAGATAAATCCATCACAAATCTCCTTGATAGTGATGTCGGTTTTTAAAGTTGTTTCCATATTGTTAAAATTTATTGCTAATTAATATGCATTTTATCATCTTCTGTGTTATAGATGATAACTTGATTTCTTTGTCTCATTTATCCATAATTTTAATCCCTTGAGAATATTCTTGATTGTTTGTTGTTATTTTAACATCTTATGTTAATTTTAGGCAACAAAAAAACGCCACTAATGGCGCGTCCTAAAATCACAAAAAACAAAACTAGCCACGTGCCGAAGACATAGCTTCTTTGTATTTTTTAGAAAGATTTTTTTGATCTTCAGCTGATCTTCTCGCTGCTTCTGTAATAATTTTCTTATGCTCACTGGAAGAAAAATATTTTCGAAGCAAACTTTCTTTGAGCTCTTCTCTTTTTTTCTTCTTGGAAAAAATCATATTATTTAGAATTTAGATGATTAATTTATCTAGAGATTGTTCTTCTTGTGGGTTCAATGGCAGCCTAACTACCAGCAGGCAGACTGCCTTGAGCCTTTCGGTTCTTATTCCAAAAATTTATGATTCAGTTCAGTCTGTCTACCGATAGATAGGGAGAACTGAATCAACGCTAAAAATCATTCTATTATCTTTATTATTTTTCATCTGATTTATCATTGTCATCAACTTCTGCAAATTTAGCTGTCATTGTAGGATTCCCGCGGGTTAATTTTTTGACAGTTAAATCGTCTGCTTTGTTATTGGCAATTCTTAGATTGTCTTCGGATCGCAATAAGTTCTCTTTTGTTTTCTGCAATTGGGCAATAGATTTATCAATGCTGTCAACGGCAGTTTTGAATTTGTCGGAAGCCAATCGATAGTTGCGGCCGAATGAGTCTCGGAAATCATTAAGTTTGTCTTCGAAATTTGTAATATCAATATTCTGATTTTTTATCAAGGCAAGTTCCGATTTATATTTGAGGGAATTAAGAGAGGCATTGCGAAGCAGGGTGATTATTGGAATAAAAAATTGCGGACGGACAACATACATTTTAGGATATTTATGGGAAGCATCCACAATACCATTATTGTATAAATCATTTTCAGCCTCTAGAAGCGTCACCAGCACCGCGTATTCACATTTTTTATCGTTTCTGTCTTTGTCGAGTTTGGGCAAGAAATCATCATTCTTATGCTTTGTGGCAGTTTCATCGCCCTCATTCTTCATCTCAAACATAATGGAAATTATTTCATTTCCGGCCTCGTCGGTTTCGCGATAAATATAGTCGCCTTTACTGCCGGCTCCGGAATCATTATCTTTTTCAAAATAAGCGTTCTGAAAACCGGTTGCGCGGAGTTTATTGAATTCCGTTTCGCAATGCTGTTCAAGCGTTTCGCCAACCATTTTTGTTGAAAGCTTCAGCTTCATATCTTTGCGAAGCTCGATTTCCTCATCTTTCATTTTAATAATATCGTCTTTGGTCTTTAATTCTGAAGAAAATTTTTCTTTCAATGATTTTTCAAGCAATTCCTTTTCCACCTTCTTATTCTCAACTTCGTTAATCAGATTATCCCGCTCTTTTTCTATTGCTTGTTTTTCTTGAAGCGCTTTTAGCTTTGCATCCGATTCAGTTTTGTCTGCGATGTTTTCCAGTTTTGAATTAAGCGCGGCAATTTCTTTTTCTTTTTCAGATAAGTCTCTTTTCATTTGATCGGCATATTCTTTCTCTTTGAGTTTTAATTTTAGTTCGTTTTCTTTTTCAATAGACTCTTTTGCTTTTTCCAATTCCTCATTAAAAGCATCGCGTTTTATAGAATTGACGACATTAGTGATTGTCGTTTTATCAATATCCGTTTCATGAATAGACTTAAGATCAATCAAATCTCCTTTCGCGCCGTCTTCCATTAAAACCAGTGTATTCTCATCTTGAATTGATACTTTAACTTTTTTCATGATATTCTAATCTTAAATTTTTAATTAATCCTAAATTCTTGGCCAATGCTTGTCAAAATGTTCCTTGGCATTGTTATTTGTAAAAATTTCTCTAAGTATTTCCCTTATTTCTCTCTTTGTCTTTCCATTTTGCTCAGCTTCTAGATCATCAGCAGAATGCTGATTAACGTCATAAAGTTTTTTAACACCTAGATTATTTTCAAAAAATTTTTCCAATTCAATACAATTAAATTTCATATAAGTTTCGCAAATTTTCCTAAAAGGATTTAACATTATATCTGCAGTAGCTGTATTTTCTTCATACAAAAATTGTATCTCTTTCCATAATAATTCGTAATTTGTCTTAAAATCATCTTTGCCACTTTCAATGTTTCTTATGCTTGCCTTTCTACCATCAGAAAGCAGGCAATAATTCCCATGCTTTTCATAAAAACTAATTTCTCGACCACCATGCTTATATTTTTTTGCTGTATTCGGACGAACATTCAAATAAAAATGGCAATTATGCGTTAAAAGAAAAAAATAATTATCACTATCAAGATTTTTGTAAAACTTTTGAATTTCACTTATCATTAAGTATTGCATTGTATCGTCATTGCTAGTCATGGGATCATCAAGAACAATAATTTTAGACTTGCCATTATCGCCATTTTCTTTAAGTGAAAATAAAAAATAGAGAAAAGCAATAATATTTTTCTCTCCCTTGCTCAAATTAACAACATCGTCAGACTCATTCTCTTTATGGTACCACCTTTGTATCCTATATTGTCCTTTTTGGTTTTTGTTGTCATTATCAACCAATTGAAGGGAAAAAGACTCAGTACCCATATTTTTCAATAGTTTATTTATCTTGATTGCAATTTGCTTCTCATTTTTTGTCTGATTGATAAGTTGAGTTTTATATTTTTTCTTTTCTTCAAGTTCTTTCTTTTTATTACTCAATAATTTTTCTGCTTCTTTTTTTAGTGTTTCGAGATTTTCTAATTTGGATTTTTCTGACTCATATTTAAAAATATCTAATGCTTTTTTGACTTCATGATAACGCAAAGCGTCTTTTGCTTTTTCTACCTCATTAGTTAAATTTTGCGTAAAATCATTGTTTGCTTCTACAATTTCTACATATCTTTCCCTGATCTCATTAAAATTAGCTGAAATAGAAGTTTTTAATTTATTGGATTTAACAAAAAGATTTTTATTTTTTTTCTCTAATTCTATTTTTAATTTATCTAAGAAATTTTTATACTCATTTTTAGTATTTTCAATTTGTAAATTAAGCAACTCAATTTGTTCAGCAAATTTATCATAAAAATTATTCCTATCAATCTTTTTGAAGGCATTTAACTTCTTTATTTCAAAGTTAATTTTATCAATCTCTTGTTTTATACGATTTTTTAATTCATCCACCTCATTGTTAAAACAATTACCAAGTAATCGCCACCTTTTCTCGTCTATTTCACTACCACAAAAAGCACACTTCTCACCAACCTTATGTTTATGTATTCGCATACCTTCTTGGGCAAAATTTTGCTTTTGGGGGTTATTTTTTAGCTCTTCGATAATTTGTCTTTGAGATACACTGGTTTCCAAAATATCATTAGTAGATTTTAGATAAACAGATAAATTAATATCTGGTAAACTAGTTATTCTAACATTCTCCTTCTTTTCGTCGATTTTAATTGTTTCTTTATACTTTTTAACTTCTTCATCAGAAAGAGGCTTTGCATTAAAAATTTCATCTTTGAAATCAGATTTGAAATAGCTGGTTTTAGCGATTTGTGGGTTAGGTTGATTTTTAATTTTCTGCGCAGATTTAAAAAAGAATTTCTCAATTTTCTCTTTTTGATTTTCATAGCTCTCTTCTGCTTTTTTAGCTTTTGTAAAAAAATTTTCAGTTTTATCAACTGGCTCATCAACTTCTTTTTTAATATCATCAATTTCCTTATTAATTTCTTCAATTTTGACCTGGATCTCGGCATTTTCAGTTCCCAGAGCAACAGCATTTAATCTATTATTTTCCCCAATCACCCCTTCAAAATCTTTAAAAATACAAACATTATAAATATCTGAAAATTGTGCTCTAATTGTATCCGCAATCGTAGTTTTACCAGTTCCATTTTTGCCAAAAACAAAATTAATTTTTTTACAAACAAAAAATTCTCTACTATTTTTAGCAAATCGTTTAGGGTAGTTTGATAAATCTATTTTGAGTGAATCTCCCATGCCTTGTAAAAAGTTATCTATTCAATTTTTTATGCTTAATTAAAATTCTAAAATACGGACAAGTTCCGTCTTTTAATCTTAAGTCTTTGTCATCGTTTCCGTGTCTGAATTTTATAATTTCAAACTGATCAGGATTGTATTTATCCAAAAAACTAATCGGGACGCCCATTACGCCTTCGTAGTCGCTGGGGATGGCGTTGGTGAAGGGTACTTCGATGGCGTCATAGTTATCATATTTTTGATAGCTATTTTCATTTTTTTGAATTTGTTTGTTGAATTTTTTGTTATCTGCCATTGTCATTAAATCCAGTCGCTGATGACGCTTCCCGTGATCAAGATTAGTAAACCAATGACAATTACGAAACTTAACCAGTCCTGTTTTTTCATTAAGTACACCGCTGGCATATTCTCTCGCATCTGGCGTATAAAAATAGGCATTGCCCGCGTGGAAACCGTTGCCCAGCCACAACTTGTTTTCTTTTATAAGCGGAAAAATTTCTTTGTAGGTAATGGCATTCATACTGCCGATAATGACAAATTTCTTTTTATAATCAAAAAGCTGTTTCACGTATTCACGAAACAGGGAAAAGGGAGGATTAGTAACAACGATATCGGACTGTTTCAATAATTCTACACATTCAGAACTTCTAAAATCACCATTTTCTTTTAATGGCGTCCATTCGTTGTGTTTGTTTTCTTTTAATTTTTGAGCAACGTCTTTCAAGTTAAATTCACCGTCACCATCTATATCATGCACTTCGTTGATGATAAATTTATTAGCGGTTGTCTTTGGTCTGCCCTTTGGTTCCGTTGGTTCTCTCACAACCTTATCTTCATAGCCAGGAAGAAGGGATGGCTGCAATACAAGTTTCGTATTGGCAATTGGCGAAGGTTTATAGCTGGTGGTGATAAGCTGTTTTAATCCCAGTTTATTAAACTTGAGCACAAAATAACGAAAAAAGTTGCTTTCATACGGATCATCACAATTACAATAAACCACTTTGCCGCGAAACACATCCGGATCATATTCTAAATATGCTTCAATTTCTTTCTGAATATCGCCATATTGGGTATAAAACTCGTCATTTTTTAACTTCTTTGCATTGGTAAGATTACTATTTGCCATAAGTTTTTTTTATTTATATTTTCTATGAATAAATTCAAATATATTTAACTCAATTTACCACTAAAATAGCCAAAGAACAAACAAAATTGTTAATTTTAGTGGCTTCACCTTTTTCATTATTTTTTTTAAAAAAGTAGCCTTAAAAAATTGACAAGACTTTAATTACGTAATAGAATATAGGTATCAAGACGAAAAGGGATCCGAAAGGTGCTAGTGCCTAAGGAGCCCTTTTTATTTTTACATTTTTATTGCCTAAAAAATTTTTCTTGGAAACAACCGCTCTGCCAATTTCTTTTTCCGTTTCTTTTCTGGCATTCCCTGCTACATTCCCGCCTCTTTTTGATACTTTTTTATTAGCATTCATTCCTTTGGGTTTTTCTTTTCTAGAAATTTCAGTTGTCACCTTTTCTCCAAGCATAGTAAAAATTAATTCCAAATCTGTCATATTATCTCTTAAATTTGCTTTGGATTTCTTTGGTAAATTTTTATAGTTTATATATTCACTTGGGGTCATTCCAAAAGTAGCCTTGGATATTTCAGCAGTCAAAATGGCATAATCTTTTTTCTGTGTCACTCCTCTTTCTTTCCATTCATCAGTAAGATTTTGTCGAATCGCTATTCCTCGTAATCTTTTATCAATCCAATCTTGGGGATAGCCCTTGGCTTCATAAAGCTGTTTCATTCTTTCCTGTGCCAATTCTGGATTTTCTATTTCCTCAATTCTTTCATAGCCAACTTTTGCTAGCCATCTTTTGAAAGGTTCAGCTTTGGGAGACGGAATTGACTGGATTATTCTTAGGATTCCTTCAGTGTTAGCGCAATCAGTAATCCTCCTTTTCCCATCTGGCGCTAATAATTTCAACCCGTGACAAAATGTCACGACTTCACTGCTTTCTTCTTTAAGCCTTTGCTTCAATTTTCTCCAATAAGCCCCTGCGTCCGAACTTTCTGTAAGCGCAAAACAAACATCAACCACAGAGAACCACCATTCTTTTTGATGCCAAGTTTTTCTTATTCTTTTTTGCTCAAAAAGAGCAATTTTAGTTTTCTGTTTTTTCATAAAAATTAAAGTATTGCATATTTAAATTATCAATATTTGTCACGCCCCTTTGTTTTCTTTTTTATTTTTCATAAACCTAATTTAGTGATTTAATGATATTATATCATCATCAAATCTCCTGTCAAGAGTTTTTTGTGAAAAAGTTTAAAACCCTTTATTTACCCTTAATCTACCACCAAAAGACCGCAGAATCA
>CAYMRZ010000010.1:0-20814 GCA_964393045.1 uncultured Bdellovibrionales bacterium
ATAAATTCTGATATTATAGTTAAAAACAATGGTCTGTTGGAGTTGCTAAATTTTGTTAAATCAGACAAAAAAATCGGAATGGCAGGACCAAAGCTTATTAATTTCGACAATACTGTCCAGCCCTCTTGTTTTCGTTTTTATAGTCCTTTAATTATACTTTATCGCAGGACTTTTCTAAAAAATTTCCAGTTTGCCAAAAAAGAGTTATCTCGTTTCTTAATGAAAAAAGAAAGAAAGTTGAATCAGCCTATTGAGGCAGATTGGTTAATGGGTTCTGCCATGCTGGTTCGCAAAGAGGCAGTAGACAAAGTTGGCCGGATGGATAAACGCTTTTTTCTTTATTTTGAAGATGTGGATTGGTGCTGGAGATTTTGGAAACATGGTTATAAAGTTATTTTTTATCCCTTAGTGGAAATGTATCACTATCATGGCAAAAAAAGTGCCAGCGCCAATGCCTTGCAAGCAGTATTTTTTAATAAATATACCCGGGTTCACATCAAAAGCGCTTTAAAATTTTTTCTAAAACATTTCAGCGAAAAAAAGCCTCATTAAAAAAATAAAATTACAAGTTAATTTAAAAAATAGTTAATAATATGGAAGACGAGATTCGTTTTAAAAAAGACAAGCAAAAAGACGATAAAAATAATTTTTCCAATACGAAAAGTCAGGCAAGGAAGCACCAAGGCAAAAATAAGTTTATTTTGCTTTTGTTTGCCGCTTTGATTTTTTATGGAGGTTATGTTTGGGGCAATACTACGGGAAAAAGCGAAACAGAGCTTAGCGAGCCAACTGCCGGTTTTATTAAAAACCTTACCAATCCCAAGGAATTTTTTAAAAACTCTGATTCCAAGAAAGAAGAAGTAGATTTTGGAATCTTTTGGGAAGCCTGGAAAGAAGTAGATAAGAAATATGTAGACGAGGAACAATTGGACTCTCAAGAAAGAATCTATGGCGCCGTTAAGGGAATGGTGGATGCGGTTGGCGATCCTTATTCTGTATTTTTGGATCCCAGTGAAACCAAAAATTTCAATATTGAAATGGAAGGCAGTTTTGAGGGGATTGGCGCTGAGCTAGGTGTGCGAGATGATACATTAGTGGTAATTTCTCCAATTAGCGGCATGCCGGCGGAAAAAGCTGGCCTGAAAGCTGGGGATAAAATTTTCAAGATAGAGGGAGAAGTGACTACGGATATGAATATAAACGAAGCCGTGGAAAAAATCCGCGGTCCCAAAGGAACTGATGTCACGTTGACTATTGTTAGAAATGGCGACAATAAAACCCAGGACATTACGATTACCAGGGATACTATAAAATTAGACAGCGTCTTTTATGAAAAAAAGGAAAACAACATTGCCTATGTGCGCATTACTAAATTTTCTGAGGATACTTTCAGAGAATTTAGCCGGGAAGCGGCTAAAATGTTAGCCGATGACATCAAGGGAATAGTTTTGGATTTAAGAAATAATCCCGGCGGCTACCTGGAGGTTTCCGTTGAGATGGCTTCTAAATTTTTGCCAAAAAATCAAGTGGTAGTGAGAGAGAAGGGCCGGGGAGGACTGGATCATGTTTATAAAACTACAGGCGGGGATGTTTTTTCTGAAATCCCCTTAGTGGTTTTGATTAACGAAGGAAGTGCCAGTGCTTCAGAAATTTTGGCTGGTGCCTTGAGGGACAACCGCGGCATAAAATTAATTGGCCGGAAAAGTTTTGGCAAAGGCTCAGTTCAGCAAATGGAGGATTTCAGTGACGGTTCTAGCTTGAAAATAACCGTAGCAAAATGGTTTACTCCTTCCAATCATACTATTCATGACAAAGGATTGGAGCCGGATATTGAAGTAGAGATTACCGAAGAAGACATAAAAAAAGAAAATGATCCCCAACTAAACAAAGCGATAGAAGAGCTGAAAAAAGAGATGGGCTTATAATATTTCTATGAAATTTTTTATTTAAAATGAGGGAGACTAAGGAGGGCAGCATTCTTGCCAGTTTGACTGAGTTTTTGAAAAGTTTTATAATAAAAACAAAAGAAATCTATACTTAATTAATATTTTTTATTTTACTATTTCAAATTTCGAATATAGGGAATATCTTAGAGGTTCTAAAGTTTTTTCAAAAATTTAAATAGTAGATTAATGATGTTTGGTTTATCTTTTAAAATGCAATACAAACAAGGATAATTAATATTTAAATATTAAGTTAATTTAAAAATAAAACAAAAAATGAAAAAAATAATAATAGGTATTCTGTTATTGGCATTTTTATTCATCTTCTCCAATTTTAGCCAAGCCCAGGAAGGAGCTTTTAACAACGTTTTGGTAAAAGATTTAGAAGCGGAGTATGACGATGCAAAAAAAGTCATCAGTGGAAAAGCCACTATTGGCAATTTTGCTAATCAGTCTTTCAACAGCCTAAGCTACAGTTTGCAGTTGTTAGCTAACGGTGAAGGCAGCGGACTAGGCACGCCAGTAGATGAAAAAAAATCAGCCAAGCCTTTTTCTATCCAGCCAAAAGGGGAGATGACAGAGTCTTTTACTTACGAAATCCCTAAAGGCTTTCCTTCCGGAGAATATAATTTTATGTTTCAGCTTACTGACTCAAGAGGACGGGTATTAGGCTTTGATCATATGCCTGTTACAATTACTCAATCAACTGGAAATTATTTGACGGTTTTCCCGGAAAAAGCACAAATAGAGATTAATCAGGAAAATCATGATTGGGGACTGGGCGCGCCGGCGGAAAAAGGCCAAACAGTAAAGATAAAATTCGAGGTAATAAATAACACGAAACAGCCAATCAATGACATTATTCCTCATCTGACAGTTTATCCCTATACTACCACTTTAGAAAAAGTAGAAGAAAAAGATTTACCCGTTTTATCTTTCCAAGCCGGTGAAAAAAAAGAATTAGCCTATGAAATGACCAATTTCAAAAAACCCCAATCTTATACTGGTGTAATCGAACTTAAAAAAAACGGCAAATTAGTAGCCCTGCCGGTCCGGGGCCATTGGGTAGTAGAGGGCATGCAAGGCAAAATTTTTGGCGCTGGCATTGACCAAAACAAAAATTTTAATATAGAAGTTGTTGGCAGTCCTTATTCCGTAGACAAAGAAGGCGCTGTTTTTGTGCAAATTAAGGATGAAAAAGGTAGTATCTATTTTTCTCAAAACAAAAAATTAAAAACAGTGGGACCGGCTACCCAAAACCTTAGTTTTTCGCTAAAAGATATTAATTTCAACGGAGAATACAATGGATTACTTGTTAAAGCAGATTTTAAAATAAGTGGACAATTGGTGGACACTTACAAGGAAAAGATGAGCCAAGATTTGATGGTCCAACTTAAGCCTCCAGCAAAAAAGGAGATAAAAAATCAAGAAATGAAAGAAGCGATCACTTTAGCGTTAATTCTTATGGCTATTATATTAGCAGGAGTTTTAGCAGTTATGCTTTTACTAAAGAAAAATAAAAGCAAAAACAAAAAATCTAATAAAAATTATTTTAAAAGCAAAGGCCCATTTAACGCATTTTTCTTGCTTGCTTTAAGCGGATTTCTGGCTTTTGCATTAAATGCCAATTTAACCAGTAATGCTAAAGCTTGGAGGGCGGATGTGGGGAGTTATAAAGATTGGGCAACGAGCTGGGTAGATCCTTTTACTCATTGGATAAATACACAAGAACTGAAAAATTATAAGAAATGTTTAGATAACAGAAATAACAACTGTTCTATTAACAGCTATGCTTCTGGTGGTCTTTCGCGAACAGATGGTCATAGGTTTCATTACACCAGAATTGGATGGACAAGCCCTTACCAAAATCAAAAATTTAAAACAAAAGAAAGCATAAGAATTTCAGTAAGCAATGTACATAGTTGGTGTGCTGATCATGATCACTATGGTACAAAAATTGAATGGGTGGCCTACAACAGGCTAACTGGCGCAAAGGCGAAAGAAGGCGCAGTTTCACTAAATAGAAATAACAGAAGCCATTCTTGGGAAATTGGTTCTTTTGATTCAGGAAAATATGCGCTTTATATAAATGCTAGATCTAATTATGGGTCATTTCTTTATCACGGTATGATTCGATATTTTGAAGTAGAGAAAGAGCTGCCTAGCGTAGATCTTAAAGCTAGGCAGGTGGGGAAGGGAGGATATTCCGATGGACCGATAATAATTCCTTATAATACCAAGGCTGATTTGCAATGGAAATCAGAAAATGCTGACAAGTGTTGGCTGGAGGGTTATGGCACAAGGGGGTGGGTCGATAAACCGAGTGGGGATAATTGGACGACACCCAATCTAGTTAATAGTCAGACATATAGGATTAATTGTTATAATGAATTTGATGATGAAGGTAGCGATAGTGTAACCGTACAAGTGGGAGCTTCGCCTTACAAGTGCACAGGCTCTATCCCTGCTGGTTCCAGTATGTGCCCGGGAGACAATGAAAAGCTTACTCAAAATTTAGTGTGGCAGCGAGCGCCTGAGCCGGGAGCTTCTAAGGAAGATTGCTCTTCAAGAAAATGTGAATATTACACTCCTTATAGTGCAAGGAAGTCTGAATGCGGCAGCTTAAACGGATCAATATTTAATTATGATATTTTTCCGGAAAAATGGCCTACTGATGGTTTTTGCACTAATAATAAAAACCCGATAAATGGTTCGCCCAGCTTTCCAGCTCAAGGAGAAACTGTTTCTTGGAATTGTCCGGATGAATCAGGATGTTCAGCAAGCAGAAAATCGCCGCCTCCCGGATGCAATGAATCTTGCGTGGGGCCAAACGGCAGAGCTCTTGTTTGTGCAGGAGGCTTATCCTGCTTGAATGGCCATTGTGTTAACGCTGACTGTTCTACTGATGCAAACTGTGTGTGTAATCCAAATGTCACATTAAATGCCCAGCCTTCTAAAGTAAATTATGGAGGAAAAACCAAATTGACTTGGACTATTGAAAATGCAGTTAGATGTGATCTTCCGCAAGATGGGGGAGGTACGTGGAACTATCCTCCAGACCTACAAATTAATCCCCGATCAGGCCAGAGTGAAACAGAGCCATTAAAAGTGAATAATTTTTATTATGGTCTCACTTGTTATAATTCTGCAGAAGAACCGGGTTCAGGTGATGCAACTGTAACGATTGAAAGGCATGATCCAAAATGCGGAGATAACGACAAGACTTTTTCCTGCCAAGAAGATTTTGATAATAATGAATGTTGTGCATCCGATAGTAGCCTCGTTGGTTCTTTTAGTTGTAGCGATTATGATCCTGAAATTGGAGAATCTACAAGTTGGCAATGTGAAAGAGATGATCAGAGAATTTCTTGCCAAGCCAAAAGAAATAATTGCGGCGCTTCCAACTGGATGGAGACACAGATTGTGCAGTAGGTTTAGCTTATTAGGACTTAGGAGTTAGCTAATTAGGTTGGAAAATTGTTTTATTGTTAAATTGTTTCATTGCTAAATCTCATAAAAATAAAAAGGCGGCTTTCCTTTTCAGGAAAGCCGTTGCGTTTTTTGGTTAAATTTCGAATGGTTAGTGCTAAATTTTTTTGAAAAATAAGTTGTATTACTAAATCAGGCGCTGTTTAGAATTATTTTATTTAAATCTTTACTTATTTTCCTTTTATGCTAGGGTAAAATCAAAAG
Organism: uncultured Bdellovibrionales bacterium; assembly: GCA_964393045.1. GTDB lineage: Bacteria > Patescibacteriota > Minisyncoccia > Moranbacterales > DUUL01 > CAYMRZ01. The sequence goes on from CAYMRZ010000010.1 coordinate 5,637, forward strand.
AAATTTGGAGGAGGAAACTTAGGGGGACTGAAATAAGCTTTAAAACTAAAAAATGAAAATTGGAATTGATGCCAGATGGATATTGAATCCGCAAAAAAATCCGGCTATCGGGGTAGGACATTATACATATCAGTTGATCCGGCATTTGCTTAAAATTGACCGCAAAAACCAATATACTTTGTTTTTTGATTACCGGGTTCGAGAAAAAGATGTAAAGAAATTTACCCAGCCGAACGTTAAAATAAGTTTTTTCCCTTGGTCGGACTACAAGAAGTATTTGCCGGGTGCTTATAGTGAAATTTTAGGCTTGGCAACTTTAGCAAAGAAAAATTTTGATGTGCTTCACATTACTTCCCCGGATGCCCGAATTCCCCTTGGTTATCATGGCAAAGTCATTTGTACTTTTCAGGATTTAGCAGTTTTTAACTTTCCCCGGCTTTTTCCTGATTTAAAAAAAATAAAAGCTCGATACAACCGCCAGGCGATGGCCAAGAGAGCGGATAAAATTATAGCAGTCTCTGAAAACACTAAAAAAGATTTAATAAAATTTTTTGATTTGCCGGAAGAGAAAATAGAAATAGTTAATAACAGTATTGACGAAAGATTTTTTTCCACTGTTGACTATAGAGGCGAAAAAACTCGAGAAGAATTAAAAAATAAATTTAAAATAGATAAAAAATATATACTATTCATTGGAACGCTAGAGCCCATTAAAAATATCACGCGGCTGCTGCAGGCCTTTAAAAAAGTAAAGGAAAAGACATTAAAAGAGGAAGGGAAATTTAATTATCAATTAGTGCTGGGAGGTAAAAGAGGATGGTTGGCAGGAGAGTATTTGCGGATAGCTAAGGATTTGGGAATTAATAATGATATACAATTTTTGGGATATGTAGAAGGAGATGATTTAATTAAATTATTTCAGAATTGCCAGGTTTTTGTTATGCCTTCCCTGTATGAAGGTTTCGGGATGACGGTATTAGAGGCCTTGGCCTGCAGGGTTCCAACTGCGGTTTCTGATATTGCCGCTTTACGTGAAATTGCGGGAGATAGTGTGGAGTATTTCAATCCAGTAGATGTTGACGCCTTAGCAAGAAAAATAATTTATGTCTTGAATAATAGGGAGGCGCACTTAGAAGAAAAAGCAGAAATTGGCCTAAAGAAAGCCAGAAGATATTCTTGGGAAAAATGTGCAGAAGAAACTTTAAATGTTTATCACAAGATAGGAAAACTTAATAAAAAATAGCAAAGTACAAAATCTAGACAATAAATAAATTTCATAATATAATGAAAAATGTTTAGTTTTGTTTATTTCGGGCGATTAGCTTCCCGGTAGTATAAGCTTCGCTTAACTACGGAGCAGGCAGCTTTCAGCTTCGCTCTATGTGAAGCATGAAATTAATTATAATTTAGATTTTTGAAATCTATATCATATTTGGGCGATTAGCTCAGCTGGTTAGAGCGCGTCACTGATAATGACGAGGTCCCAGGTTCAAGTCCTGGATCGCCCACTATGTATACAGTATATGTAATTAAAAATTTAAAAGGCAAGAAGTATACGGGAAGTACAAGAAATTTAAATGAGAGATTGGAGATGCACAATGATATTTCCAAGGATAGGGCAAAATTTCACAAAGCTACTTACAAGAAAGGACATTGGAAAGTTATATTTAAAAAAGAATTTGAAACAAGAGAAGAAGCTTTGCGTTTTGAGAAATTTTTAAAAACAGGCAGAGGAAGAGAATGGCTAGAGTGTGCCCGCCGCGGCGGGTAATGACGAGGTCCCAGGTTCAAGTCCTGGATCGCCCACTATGTATACAGCATATGTAATTAAAAATTTATATTCGGGCCGGTAGCTCATCTGGTAGAGCACCGCATTTGCACTGCGGAGGCGGCGGGTTCAAGTCCTGTCCGGTCCACCATAATAATTAACAATTTACAATTAACCAATAACTAATAATAGTTAATAAACGTTTTAAGATTTTAGTAATAAAAAACGAGTTATTATAGTTAATAGTTAAATGTTGTCAGTCAATTGTTGATTCGGATGCTTAGCTCAGCTGGTTTAGAGCGTCTGGTTTACACCCAGAAGGTCGGGGGTTCAACTCCCTCAGCATCCACATGAAATTTTATGTTTACATTATTTACAATGCCAGATTTGATAAATTTTACATCGGGCAAACAAATAATTTGGAAAGAAGACTATCTGAACATAATAATAATTTAGGATTTTATACTTCCAAATATGCGATTAAATATAAATGGAAGTTAGTCTACTTTGAAAATTATAAGACTAGAAAAGAAAGTGTAAGAAGGGAGAAATTTTTGAAAAATCAGAAAAGCAAAATTTTTTATAGAAAACTTTGTGATTTATGAATTATGCTGGGCTGGTTTAGAGTCCCGAGTACTCGGGATTTACACCCAGAAGGTCGGGGGTTCTCCCGAGAACTCGGGACCCTCAGCATCCACATGAAATTTTATGTAAGTAAGGAATGATGGGGTTCTCAGTCCGCCTCGGTGGGACTGAGAAGCCTCGGACTGGAACTCCCTCATCACATCCATAGACTTAAGTTGTTTTCCCATTGACAGTTTTCAAAACAAAGGTTATAATGACCTTTGTATATTATTTTTAAAAATTTTTTGTGCCGACAATTAACCAATTAGTGAAAAAATCCAGGAAAAAGACCAAAAAGAAATCCAAGGTGCCAGCGCTATCTTTTGGTTTTAATTCTCAGAAAAATAAAGTAGCAGATTATAAATCTCCTTTTAAGCGAGGGGTTTGTGTGAAAGTAGGAACTACTACTCCCAAAAAGCCTAATTCCGCTTTAAGGAAAATAGCTAGGGTAAAATTAACCAACGGGATGGAGGTTACTGCCTACATTCCTGGCGTGGGCCATAATTTACAGGAACATTCTATCGTGATGATTCGCGGAGGAAGAGTGCCAGATTTGCCCGGTGTCCGTTATCACGTAGTAAGAGGGGTTTTAGATACTGCTGGAACAACTGATCGAAAAAGAGGCCGTTCCAAATATGGCGCTAAAAAACCTAAAGAAACCAAATAATTCGTTTAATTAAGTTATCCAATGCCAAGAAAGAAAGAAAATTTTAAAAAAAATTGGGCTCCAGATTCTAAATATAATTCCCTTTTAGTCGGGCGTTTTATTAGCCTAATAATGCTAAAAGGGAAAAAAAGCGTTGCCCAGGATATTATTTATAATTCCTTTGAGATTGTCCACAAAAAGACAAAACGGGGCGGTTTAAATGTTTTTGAGCAAGCCATAAAAAATGTTTCTCCACTGATGGAGTTAAAAAGCCGAAGAATCGGGGGAGCGAATTATCAAGTTCCTGTTCCCGTTCTAGGGGATCGAAGGAGCACTTTGGCAATGAGATGGATCAGAGAGGCTGCGCGGACCAAAAAAGGAAATGACATGGCCACTAAATTAGCTGAGGAGTTTATTGGCGCCGCTGACAAAAAAGGTGAAGCAATGAGAAAAAGGGAAAATGTTCATAAAATGGCAGAGGCTAACAAGGCGTTTGCTCATTTTGCTTAAAAATTTTTTTAAATTCCAAAAAAGATAAATTAAAGAAGAAATTTTAAACAATTTAAATATCTATAGTTTTAATTTAAACAATAAAAATGCCAGAAGATAGAGATTATCCTATTGAAAAATATCGCAATATCGGAATTATTGCCCATATAGACGCCGGTAAAACTACCACTACTGAGCGGGTTTTGTTTTATACTGGAATTTCCCACAAAATTGGCGAAGTGCATGAAGGAGAAGCCATTATGGATTGGATGGAACAGGAAAGGGAGCGGGGAATTACCATTACTTCCGCAGCTACGACTTGCTATTGGAAAGATTGCCAAATAAATATAATTGATACGCCCGGCCATGTTGACTTTACTGTGGAAGTGGAGCGTTCTCTGAGGGTGCTAGACGGAGGCGTGGTAGTCTTTGATGGCAAAGAAGGAGTGGAGCCGCAATCGGAAACAGTTTGGCGCCAAGCAGACAAATACAAGGTCCCTAGAGTTTGTTTTATAAACAAAATTGATAAAGAAGGAGCCAATTTTGAAAATTCTTTAAGTTCCATTTGGGATCGCTTATCTCCCAACGCTTTAGCCATTCAATATCCAATGGGGGAAAGCGGAGAGCATGATGGAGTAATAGATTTAGTTCGAATGAAGGAAATAAGATTTTCAGGTGATTTTGGAGAAAAAATGGAAGAAAGTGAAGTTAGTGATAAATGGCAGGAAAAAGCTAAGGAGTGGAGAGATAAGTTGATTGAAAAAGTAGCAGAAACAGATGATGCCCTTACAGAGAAATACCTGGAGGGAAAAGAAATAACCGAGGAAGAAATTAAAAAGGCTCTAAGAAAAGGCACTATCGAAAGAAAATTAATCCCAGTACTTACCGGTTCAGCTTTAAAAAATAAGGGTATTCAGCCAATTTTAGATGCAGTTGCTGATTATCTGCCTTCGCCAGTGGATGTTTTAGCGGTGCAAGGCATAGATGTTAAAGATAAAGAAAAAACTCTAGAGAGAAAAGCAAATAGCAACGAGCCTTTTGCCGCTCTGGCTTTTAAGGTAGCTACCGATCCTTTTGTGGGACAACTTACTTTCTTTAGAATATATTCTGGTGTTCTTGAGTCCGGATCTTATGTCCTAAATCCAATAAAAAATAAAAAAGAGAGAGTCAGCAGGATTCTTAGAATGCATTCCAATAATCGGGAAGAGTTGCAAAAAATGTATGCCGGTGAAATTGGGGCCTTAGTGGGCTTGAAATATACTACTACCGGAGATACGCTTTGCGATGAAAAAAGTCCTATTATCTTGGAGAATATAGAATTCCCAGAGCCAGTTATTTCTATTGCCATAGAACCGAAAACCAAAGCTGATCAAGAAAAAATGGGAATGGCTTTGAAAAAGTTAGCAGAGGAAGATCCGACCTTTCAAATACGCAATGATGAAGAAACTGGCCAAACTATAATTTCCGGCATGGGCGAATTACATTTGGATATTATTATAGACAGGATGAAGAGAGAATTTAAAGTAGAAGCCAATATTGGCCAGCCTCAAGTGGCTTACAGAGAAACAATTAAAAAAGAAGCTGAGGCGGAAGGAAAGTATATTCGGCAGTCGGGCGGACGCGGGCAATATGGCCATTGTTGGATCAAGGTGGAACCTCTTAAAGAAGGAAAAGGTTTTGAATTTGTTAACGAGGTAAAAGGCGGAGCAATCCCAATGGAGTTTATCCCAGCCATAGAAAAAGGAGTGAAGGAAGCCATGGACAAAGGCACGGAAGCTGGATATCCAATGACTGATATAAAAGCTACTGTTTATGATGGTTCTTATCATGATGTGGATTCTTCGGAAGCGGCTTTTAAAATTGCCGGTTCTACCGCTTTTCAAACGGCTGCTAAGGCAGCTAATCCTATTATTCTTGAGCCGATTATGAAAGTAGAAGTGATAACCCCAGAAAAATTCATGGGCGATGTGGTAGGCGATATTAATTCTAAAAGAGGCCAAATTGATGAAATGGTTGACAGGGGCGAGGGATCGGCTCTAGTAAAAGTTATTAAATCTCATGTACCGCTGGCTTCCTTATTCGGTTATGCCACCCAACTTCGCAGTATGACTCAAGGGAGAGCTAACTATTCAATGGAGTTTGACCATTATGCCGAAGTTCCTTCTCAGGTAGCGGAAAAAATCAAAGAAAATCAAAGAGTTTAATTTTTATAATTTTTTAAAATGCTTTCTAAAGAAATTAAGGAATTAATTAAAATTTCAGGAGGGAAGATAGTGATCAGCGAAGGTGATATAGGGAAAAGTTATGTAGTAATGGGGTTAAGGGAATATTTAGCTGAAAAAAAACAAGGAGAAGAACCAACAAATCAAGATGTAAAGAAAATTTCAAAACAGGAAGAGAATAAGATTGGCAGGAATAGAATTAAAAATCAGTTAAAAAGTGTATTAAAAAACAAAAGGGACTGGCACAAGAAAGATGATTTGACAAAAAAAAATGAATTAGATAAAATAGATGCTGAAATTGATGAGTTTTATCGGACAGAAAAAGCGAGGGAACTAAATGAAATAATCAGGGCAGAACAAGAGGAGTACAAGTACGATTTTTTTTGAAATAAAAATAAATTTGCGTAATTTAAATAGTATTATAAATAATAAGTAATAATAACTGTTTTAGTGGTGGTTAATCCATTAAAACATAATTAAGAAAAATGGCAGAAACATTTGAAAGAAGTAAGCCTCATGTTAATGTCGGAACTATTGGTCATGTTGACCATGGAAAAACGACCTTAACGGCTGCAATTTTGCATGCTCAACATCTAGCAGGCAAATCCGCAACAGAGAGGTCTGTTGAGGAAATTGATAAAGCGCCTGAAGAAAAAGAGCGAGGAATCACCATTGCAACCGCTCACGTGGAGTATGAAACTGACAAGCGTCATTATGCTCACGTAGACTGTCCAGGCCATGCCGATTACATAAAAAATATGATTACCGGTGCGGCTCAAATGGACGGTTCAATTTTAGTGGTTTCCGCTACTGACGGGCCTATGCCTCAAACTAGGGAACACATTCTTTTAGCTCGTCAAGTAGGCGTGCCTGAAATTGTGGTTTTTATTAACAAGACCGATTCCCCGGATGTAGACGATGAAATGTTGGAGCTGGTAGAAGAAGAAATTAGAGAACTTTTAACAAAGTATGAATTTGATGGAGAAAATGCCAGTATTATTCGAGGTTCAGCTTTGAAAGCATTAGAGGCAAAAGACGATAAAGATGAAAATGTTAAGCCCATCTTTGAAATTTTAGATGCTTTAGATGAAAAGATTCCTGATCCGGTTCGAGACATTGAAAAGCCTTTCCTTATGCCGATTGAAGATATTTTTTCAATTGAAGGCCGGGGAACTGTTGTAACTGGAAGGATTGAAAGAGGTGAAGTCAATGTTAACGATGAGGTGGAAATTGTGGGCCTGAAAGACACGACCAAGACCACTGTTACCGGAATTGAAATGTTCAATAAAACCTTAGACAAAGGCCAGGCTGGGGACAATGCCGGAGTTTTGCTTCGAGGAACTAAAAAAGAAGAAGTAGAAAGAGGCCAAGTTTTAGCCAAGCCCGGTTCTATCACCCCTCATACTGAGTATGAAGCGGAAGTTTATATATTGACTAAAGAAGAAGGCGGACGGCATACTCCTTTCTTAAAAGGTTATAAGCCACAGTTTTATATCCGAACCACCGATGTGACCGGTGAAGTTATCTTGCCGGAAGGCACAGAGATGGTAATGCCTGGAGACACTGTTAATTTAAGCGTTAAATTAGTAGCTCCAGTAGCCATGGAAGACGGAATGAAATTTGCTATCCGAGAAGGCGGCAAAACTGTTGGTGCTGGAATTGTAACGAAGATTGTCAAATAATTTGGCTTTCAGATAGAAAAACATCCCGAATTCTCGGGATGTTTTTTTACCAGCAAAAACCTCCGGCTTTGCCGGAGCGTGTCCCAACAATATGACGGAATAAACTATTTAAAGCGCAGCAAGCATAAAACAATAAATAAATAAAAAAACCACCCCTTAAGTCCCCTCCTCAGACGAGGAGGGGAAACAGGGGAGGTTGATTCTTCAAAAAAAGATATAACCTAACCTATAATAAAAAAATAAAAACTTCCAATAATCATAAATCAAAATATCTGTGCTCCAAGCCGGCTTGGAGCCGGCAAGATATCTTGCCTGTCGGCAGACAGGGAAACCACTAGCGGTTAAGCTCGTGGTTCATCATTTATTTTAGAATATAATATCTTTTTTAAATGATGTTACGTAGCATGCTACGTAACAAACCATTGGTTTAATTTCAAAATTTCAAAATTGACCATTTCATTAAAATAAATTATTATAAAGATAGAATTAAATAAAAAATTTATACACTCTAATGCTTTAATCTGCTCAGATTAGTAAACCAATTTTTAGTTTACATTGAGGTTTTTGACCCGGCGAATCTACAAATCCGCTGCAAATTTACAAATGTGAGTGGTTAGCTGATTGTCTTAAGCCTTGTGTGTTAATTAATATATTGTTATAAGTTGTGTGTAAATGTTTTATTTAACAAAAACTGCAGGTGCGAGGAAAGTCTGTGAATAGTTGTAATGTTAAAGCGGAGTATGGCCTAGCAGCCTAAGGCGCCTGCTTTGTTTGCCCGCCAATCGCCTATACCGGGGTATAGTGTAATGGTAGCACGTGTCCTTTGGGAGGATTTAGCCCCAGTTCGAATCTGGGTACCCCGACAAGCTCAGGGCTTAGGCAGGCGGAGGAGCAGGAGATCATAGGTTCCCTGTCTGCCGACAGGCAGGAAATCCCAATATTTCAACAAAACTAATTGGCTTTGGCAATAATTAAGGCTCTCATTCCCACTTTGGCGGGGCTAATCAACCGGAGGTTGAAAATCCCAGTATTCTGACAAAAATTAAAAGCAAAAATTAGATGACTGAAAAACAAAAATACAAAAAAATAGTAAAAAAAATAAACCAATTAGAGAAAAAGTATCAATCTTTTAAAAACGAGGATTTTGTTGCTCAAAAAAACTTATTTAAAATGAGGCTAAAATCGGGCGTTTCTCTTGAGGAAATAATGCCGGAAGCTTTTGCTTTAGTGCGGGAAGCGGCCAAAAGAATTTTAGGATTAAGGGCATTTGACGTTCAACTTCTAGGAGCCATTGCCGCTCATTACGGCGATATCGTAGAAATGAAAACTGGAGAAGGGAAAACCCTCGCCATCATTTTTCCTGCCTTTTTAAATGCTTTATCGGGTAAAGGAGTCCACATAGTAACAGCTAATGATTATTTAGCCAAAAGAGACGCCCAGTGGATGGGGAAAGTCTATAGATTGTTAGGCTTAAGTGTAGATTTTATCAATAGTCAAACTAATAATTTTGAGCGCCAAGTAGCTTATGGCTCAGATTTAACTTATGTTACTAGTCGAGAAGTTTGCTTTGATTTCCTAAAAGACAACATGGTCTATGAGTTAAAAGAAAAAAGGCATAGGGGTTTTAATTATGTTATTATTGATGAAGCCGACAGCGTCTTGATTGATGAAGCCCAGGTTCCATTAGTTATTTCTAGCGCTGATAATAATAAGAAGCAATTCAAAAAGGATAAAATTTTATTTATTGAATTAAATAAAATAATTAGCCATCTAGAAAACAAAAAAGATTTTACACTAAATAAAAAAAATCATTCCGTTTTTTTAACCAACCAAGGGATAAAAAAGCTCGAAAAACTTATTAATGTTAAAAATTTATACGAAGAAAATACCGATTATATTTATTATATCGAATGCTTGCTCAAAGCGCATTATTTATTTAAAAGAGACCAGGATTATATTATAGACGATAAAGGAAAAGTGGTAATTGTGGATGAGTTTACCGGAAGAATAATGGAAAAACACCGGTATCACCAAGGAATTCATCAAGCAATTGAAGCAAAAGAAGGAGCTGAGCTTAATGAGGAAAGCGAGGTTTTAGCGCTTACGACTTTCCAGCATTTTTTTAAATATTACAAAAAGATGGCCGGCTTTACCGGAACAGCTAAAACGGCAGAAAAAGAATTGCGGACTTTGTACAACAAGAAAGTATTTGTAGTTCCTACTAATAAGCCTATCAAGAGGAAAGACTTGCCAGACAAATTTTTTCTCAAATGGGAAGACAAAATTAACTATTTAACTTGGTCCACTCAGGAATATTTTTTCAAAGAAGGAGCTGCCTTAGTAGGCACTAGATCGGTTAAGAAATCAACTGAAATTCAAAAAAATTTAGCTGAAGAAAACATACCAAGCAATGTTTTAAATGCCAAACATACTTTCAGAGAAGCGGAAGTTATTTCCCAAGCTGGCCAGCCACAGACAGTTACTGTGGCTACCAATATGGCCGGTCGAGGCACAGACATACAATTAAATGAAGCAGTTAAAAAAAAGGGCGGATTAATGGTTTTTGGGATGGAACGCCACAATTCAAGAAGAATAGATAACCAATTAATAGGCCGTTCTGGAAGGCAGGGAGATCCGGGGAAAAGTCAGTTTTTGATTTCAGCGGATGATTCCCTGATAGATGTTTATTTTCGAAAAGAGTACGTTAAAAAAATAAAAAAACTCAAAAATTATAAAAGGGGCACGGCAAGCAAGAGGATGGAAAAAATATTAAGGAAAGCCCAGGAAAGAATGGAAGGCATCTATTTTGACCAAAGGTTTTTAAACTATGAATTCGATAAAGTCCTAGAAAGGCAGCGAAAAGATTTTTATACCCAGAGGCAGCAAATTCTTTATAATAAAAATCTAAAAAATTTCTTAGTCAGCTTGATCAATAAAGAATTTATTCTGGATTTAAACAAGAAATATAAGCTTAAAGGCCAATCTTCTATTAACAAAATGACTCTGGAAAAAATAAAAAGCACTCTCCACCAGAAAGTAAATAATGGCTGGTTTGCTTTAAATCTAGAAAAAAAACATAGTTATAGTATAATAGAAGTAAAGGAAAAAATTAGAAGCGCCCTAGAAAGATATTATCAAGATTTTGAAAATTTTTATTCCAGTTCCAAGATGAGGCAGATAGAAAAAACAGTCATTTTAAAGGTTATGGATTTATTATGGATAGAGCACATCAAGCGTGTAGATGAGCTTCAGGATATTGCCTTAATTAAAGCAATTAAAAATGATGATTTTTTTGAAAATTATAAATTAGAAATGGAGAAGTTATATTATAAAACTTTAAGCGCTATTTCTCCGGCCATTGTATCAACCTTTTTCAGAGTAATTAATAAATTATGGAATAAATGATATGTTTTTAGCAGATTATTTTAAAAAGCAATCCAGGGAGTACGAAGTTCCCATTTGGAAACTGCCGGATTTTTTGTTTTTGGTAAGTGGAATTATGAATGCCGGCTTGATGGTCGTAACTTATTGGCTGGCTTCGAATTTTATGGAAGATCCGAGAGAATCTGTTTTTGTGGTTGCCTTAGAATCAGTCCTTATTTTATTTTTGACTAATATAATCGTCGAATCTTCCAAAAAAATAATGAAAGGCAGCCGCTTAAAGAAAGAATTTATAAATATAATATCCCACCAAGTGCGCTCGCCATTGACTAGCATAAAATGGAGCATAGAATCAATTAAAAAAGAAAAGGGACTATTATCCGAAAAGCAAACAGGGTTAATTAATGAGATTGCCGCCTCAGCAGAAAAAATAGAAGATCTGATGAGCGACTTCATATATCTTTCCAAAATGGAAGAAAATAAAAAACTGAAAAAAGAAAAAATTAATATTAATAATTTGCTAGGGAGCATCAAGGAGGCTAATTCCTATTTGGCCAAAGTTAAAAAAATAAAATTAGTTTCCAATCGATTAAAAAATCCTTATTTAAAAACAGATCATCGGGAACTAAAACTAATTCTAGACAACTTAATTGATAATGCCATAAAATACAGTTTTCCAGAGACTGCCGTGATTATACATCTTGAGAAAGATAAAAATAATTTTTTATTTAAAATTACTAATAAAGGATGTGGCATAGCGGAAAAAGACAAAGAAAATATTTTTACAAAATTTTTCAGAGGAGAAGAGGGAAGCAAAATACATGCCTCAGGCACAGGGTTAGGATTATTTATCAGTAATAATCTTGCTAAAAAAATGAAAGGTAAAATCTGGTTTGATTCAGAAAAGGATAAAGAGACAGTTTTTTATTTTAAAATGCCTTTAAGCAATAATGATTAATTTAAAAATTAAGTAAAAAAATGAAAAAAATATTAATAATAGAAGACGAGGGGGTAATGAATAAATTATTAAGAGAGGAGTTCAAAGAAAGAGGTTTCGAAGTGGAATATGCTACTGATGGGAAACAAGGTTTGGAATTGATAAAAAATAAAAAAGCTGATGTTATCCTTCTTGACATTGTTTTACCGAAAATGGACGGGTTTGAGATTTTAGAAAAATTAAAAGAAGAAAAAATTAAAACTTCCCCGATAATTTTATTAACTAATTTGAGTGAAATAGGCGATATTCAAAGAGCCCTAGATTTAGGAGCAAAAACTTATCTATTAAAGGCGGACTATCAATTAAAAGAAATAGCTGATAAAGTAGAGATGATACTTAAGGAGGCTGATGAGGTAAAATAATTTCCAAAGATTAAAATAAATAAAAAAATAAAATGCATGTAGACAACAGGCAACTAAAAGATTTTTTAGTGGATGCTAGCGTAGCAGAGGAAAAAGAAATCGATAAATTTATCAAAAAAGCCGAAGAAACTGATGAAAAACTAGGAGATATTTTAGTTAAAAATGAAATAATTTCTGAAGAAGAGCTGCGAAAAATGTATGCTTATATTTTGGGAGTGCCTTATGTAAACTTAGAGAAGCAGATAATTCCCAAGGACATTTTGCAGATTATTCCGGAAAATATTGCTAAAAAAAATGATATAATCGCCTTTAAAAAATCCAATAATGATTTAAGAGTGGCAATGTTAGATCCGGAGAATATTCAGATAATCGATTTTATTAAAAAGAAGAGCGGATTGAAGGTTAGCCCTTGCATTACCTCTAAGAAGGGAATGAAAGCAGCTTTGAAGCAATATAGCAAAAGCTTAAGAGCGGAATTTGGCTCAATAATAGATGAAAATTCAAAAAAATTATCTGGGGATGAAAAGGATTTAGAAAAAATTGCCCAAGACTTACCAATCATTAAAATAGTTGATACGCTTTTAAAGCATGCCATTCTTCAATCAGCTTCAGATATTCATATTGAGCCTGATGAAAAAGAGGTAATTGTCCGTTACCGCATCGATGGCGTTCTGCATGATGCTATGACGCTGCCTAAGCAAACTATGTCGGGCATTGTAGCGAGAATCAAGGTGCTGGCTAATTTGAAGCTAGATGAACATCGGGTTCCTCAAGATGGCAGGTTTAAAATAGAAGAAGATGATAAAAAAATTTCTTTCCGTGTTTCAGTTTTGCCGGTTTTTGGAGGAGAAAAGATTGTAATGAGAATTTTAGATGAATCTTCCAAGGGTTTGACTTTGGAAAAAATTGGCTTCTGGGGCGAATCTTTGGAAAAAATTCATGGTGCTATAAAAAAACCTAATGGCATGTTGCTGGTTACTGGTCCGACAGGAAGCGGAAAAACTACCACACTGTATACAATTTTAGATATTTTAAATAGGCCGGAAGTTAATATTTCTACTGTAGAGGATCCGGTTGAATATCAAATGCCCAGAATAAACCAAACCCAAATAAATTCAAAAATTGGAATGACTTTTGCCATAGGCTTGAGAGCTCTTTTAAGGCAAGACCCTGATATTATTATGGTAGGGGAAATTAGAGATTCAGAAACTATTCAAATTGCCTTGAATGCTGCCATGACGGGCCATTTGGTCTTATCTACGCTTCACACTAATTCAGCCGCGGCTGCCATACCAAGAATAATAGACATGGAAGCGGAAAGTTTTTTAATCGCCTCTACCTTAAATGTAATAGTAGCGCAAAGACTGGTGCGCCGTCTTTGCCCGGAGTGCAAAGAAAAATATAAATTAACAAAAGCGCAAATTGAGGAGTTAAACCAGAAAATCAATGTAGAAGAATTTATTAAATTTATTAAAAATTCCAAGGATAAAGAAATGAAAGAATTTAAAAATATAAAAAGCCTAGCTGAAGTGAATTTTTATAAAAGCAAGGGATGCGAGCATTGCAACCACGAAGGATACAAGGGGCGAATAGGTATTTTTGAAGTCTTAGAAGTTTCCGAAAAAATTCAAAAATTAATTAGCAGCAATTCTACTGCAACGGAAATTGAAAGATTGGGCAAGGAAGAGGGAATGCATACTATGTTTATGGATGGAATCATTAAAAGCCTCTGGGGCATGACTACCATAGAAGAGGTTCTAAGGGTTATTGAAGATTAAATTATATAAAAAATAATTATGCTTAAATTTAAATACACAGCCAAAAATAAAAATGGTGAAGAAAAAAAAGATGTTATGGAAGCTAGCAATGAGTCAGAAGTGGCGATCAAACTGAAAGAAGATGGATACTGGGTGACTTCAATCAAAGAAATAGAAGAAAAAAATAAAAAAGGATTTTCTAGCATTTCCATTTTTACCGTGCCGCTAAAAGATAAGATGATTTTTTGCCGACATTTAGCAGTAATGATTGCTTCAGGGCTTTCTATCAATCGGGCATTATCTGTTTTAGTAGGTCAAGAAAAAAATAAAATATTTAAAAAGAGCTTGCAAAAAATCCATGAAGAAGTAAAAAAAGGGGTGGCCCTAGCCGATGCGATGAATAAGTTTCCTCGAATTTTCAACCAAATTTTTGTTTCCATGGTAAGAGTGGGGGAAACCAGCGGAAATTTAGAAAAAATATTAAAGATTCTTTCTAGGCAGCTAGAGAAAGACCATAAATTAATAGCAAAAATTAGGGGGGCGCTAATCTATCCCGCCATCATTCTTATTGTGATGATTATTATCGGGATATTAATGATGATGTTTGTAGTGCCAAAAATAACCGCTATTTTTGATGATTTTGACGCTCAATTGCCGCTTTTAACGCAGATATTGATTAAGGTAAGTAATTTTATGGCTTCAAATACCATTTTAACTCTAGCGATTATATTTATTTTTGTTGGCGGCGTTTTTGTTTTTTACAAATCATCCTTGGGAAAGAAATTCTTCCATTTGTTATTTTTAAAATTACCGGTTATTGGCAACATAGTAGTGAAGGTTAATAGCGCTAGGTTTTCAAGAATTTTAAGCTCCCTACTAACTAGTGGAGTTTCCTTGGTTAGAGCGTTAAAAATAACATCCAACACTTTAGGAAATTATTATTTCAGTAAAAGCGTTGAAAAGGCCTCCAAGGAAGTTCAAAAAGGAATAACTCTTTCCAAGGCGCTTGAGAGCAACAAAAAAGTTTTCCCTTACTTAGTTATTCAGATGGTAGAAGTAGGCGAGGAAACGGGGAAAAGCCCGGAAATTCTCAACAAATTAGCCCAATTTTATGAATCCGAAGTTGATCAAATAAGTAAAAATTTGTCTTCTATTATTGAGCCAATTTTAATGGTAATTATTGGAGCTGCAGTAGGGCTCTTTGCCGTTGCTATTATTCAGCCAATTTATTCTATTATGGAAAAAGTTTA
>CAYMRZ010000011.1:0-20494 GCA_964393045.1 uncultured Bdellovibrionales bacterium
ATTTTCCTCCATTTTTTTTTATTATGTTCATTAAATCTCCGTTTCAAGTTATTTGTATAACCGGTATAAAATCTATTATTTTTCTTGCTAGTTAAATTATAAACGTACCACATATTAATATCAATAAATAATTGTCCCCGCCTCCACGGCGGGTCGCCGATGAGGCGACTACCATTAGACGATCCCCGAATTAGCTTAATTTAATATCATTTTTTCAATATAACTTTTTTTTATTGATTTTTCAAGGTTTCTTTTAAAAAATAGCTATAAAAAAATTATTAATTAAAAATATCAAACAACTTTTTTACAAAAGCTATCTGGAAACTTCCATTCGTTGAGTTATTTGCGAAGATAAAAAATCATAAGCGCCTTGCACCTCACTGGTCTTCGAAGTTATTCCCGGGAACCTATTGATTTCCATCACATAAGGTTTTTTTGTTTTTTTATCGATAACAATATCCGTTCGAGACCAAGACAAATTAAGTTTCTTGCTAACTTTTATGGCAATATTTTTTATCTCTTGGGGGATATCTTTCGAATCAACAAAAACCTCCCTAGCTCCATTGCAGGCATTGTTTCGAAATTCTCCTTTGCACGGATAACTTTTTTCTCCCGAAACAACTTTCCCATTAGAGACCATCACGCCCCAATCATATTTATTAGGAATATATTTTTGAAAAAAGTATTTTTTATGCTTCGGAAGTAGTTTAAGCTTTTGCAACAGATCTTGTTTATTTAATACTAGTTCTGAATCCAATCCTCTGGAGCCTTTTATATCTTTTATTAGCAAGGGAAATCCACAAACCTTTTCAACCTGAGATAAATTATTTTTAATATTTGCAATATCAATAAAAACCAAATCAGGACTTGGAACATCTTCCAATCCAAAAATCATATGGTCAGTCAATTTTGAAGTTCCTTTTTCAACGCGAGTACAAGGTATTTTATTTTTTTTCAAAAATAGCTCTATTGCATAAGCTAGATCTCTTGACTGCCAAGAAGAGCAAAGCCAAATGAAAGAAAAATCTTTCAAGCTGATTCCGTCGTGCAATACCGAAATTTCACCATCTTTGAAAATAATTTCAAGTTTCTTGAATGATCCTTTGGTGAGTTTTATGGGAAAAGGAAACATATCAGTTACTTGTTGCACATTAGCCGCCGAAGGAATCACTAACAAATTAAATTTTTTATTCATAGAGTCTATTTTAGTTTATAAAAGTTAAGGCTTTTCCTGTTTTTCCAGCTCGACCAGTCCTGCCAATCCTATGGATATAATCCTCATAAGTGGCTGGGACATCAAAATTGATAACATGGCTGACATTGGGAATATCTAGCCCTCTGGCAGCTACATCGGTAGCTATTAAGACGTTGATAGAGTTTTGTTTAAACATTTGCAAAACTCTTTGACGCTTATTGTGAGCTTTATCACCATGAATAGCATCCGATTTGAAACCTCTTTGGTGTAATCCTTTGGAGAGTTTATCCGCTCCTCTTTTGGTTCGAGTAAAAATTAAAGCTTTCTCAAATCCAGAATTGTTAAGCACATCATGAAGAACTTCTTGTTTATTCCTGCTATTATTAATACGAATAATATCCTGGTCGATCTGTTTTGAGACCTCTTTAGTTTGAATGGAAATCTTCTCCGGATTAACCAAAAAATTATTAACAAGCCTCTCAATCTCTCTCCCAAGAGTGGCAGAGAAAAGCATTGTTTGCCTTTTTTTCTTCACAAATGAAAGCAGAAACTTAACATCGCTGATAAATCCCATATCTAACATTCTATCCGCTTCATCCAAAACAACATTATTAAAGCTCGACAAATCAAGTTTTTTCCTCGAAATAAGATCTTTTAGTCTCCCAGGTGTCCCTATCACTACCTGGTGATTTCTTTGAAGATCTCTGATTTGCTTTCCGATGCGAGCACCGCCAACTATAACCACGGAAAAGATATTAATACCCTTTGTGAGTTCCAAAAATTCCTCTCGAATTTGTATGGCTAATTCTCTGGTAGGGACAATTATCAGAGCCTTTTCCTGATTATTGGATAAAAATTTATGAATTATTGGAATTAGAAAAGCTGCCGTTTTCCCCGTTCCAGTGTTAGCCAAACCAATAACATCACGACCCTGAAGAATTATGGGAATAATTTTATCCTGAATAGGCATAGGCTTGCCAAAACCGCGTTTTTTTATTGTTTTCTTGAGATTGGGATGAATAGCGAAGTCATTAAAAGAATTTTTTGGAATAAAAACCTGGTCCTTTCGATTAGTTTCGGCTTTACTTATAAAACGATTAATATCAATTTTTTTACCAAAAAATTTATTTTTATTATTCCTTGAATTATTATTGTGTCTTTTTCTCCAGCCATTATTATTACGTGGCTGACGCATGTTTCTTTGTTTATACATTGTATTCAACATAAAAAATTAATTAATATTTTATGTTGAAATACTAGAAGTAAGCATTAACATAAAAACTAATCATACCACACTATAATTAATCTGTCAATTTATTTTTTTGCCTTGTATTAAGTCCTCTATTATAATGGAGATTGTTTAAAAGTTTCTAATAACCCTCCTACGCAAAGGAGGTTGTAATAATTTTAATAAATAAATCAAGATGAAAGCTGTTATTCTTGCCGCTGGGCGCGGAACAAGATTAGAAAATATAACAAAAAATATTCCCAAGCCTTTGGTAAAAATAAATGGAAAAACCTTGCTGGAATATAAATTGGAAATTTTGCCAGAAGAGGCAGATGAGATTGTTGTCATTGTCGGCTATATGAAGGAAAAGATTATGGATTTATTGGGAAATGAATATAATGGCAGAAAAATCATTTACATAGAACAAAAAGAGCTCTTGGGCACCGGCCATGCTATTCATTTGTGCCAGAAACATTTGGATGAAAAATTCTTAGTGATGATGGGAGATGATTTCTATGCCCAAAAAGACATGGAAAAATGCATTCAGCATGAAAATTGTATTTTGGTTAAAGAAATAGAAAGAGAAACTACCGCTGCCAAAGTGGTTATGGATGAAAATAGAAAACTAAAAAATATTATTGAGGGAATGACAGAAAAAAATATTTTAGTTAATACCGGCTTCTATGTTCTGCAACCTTATTTTTTTGATTATGATTTAGTTCCAATTAAGGATGGAAAGGAGTTTGGCCTGCCGCAGACCATTGTTAAAATGGCAGCTGACCATCCGGTGGCAGTGGAAGAAGCTTCTTTCTGGGCTCCAATAAATACAGAAGAGGAGTTGGAAGAAGCAAGGGAAATTATCAAAAATAGTAACTAACAACTAGCCCCCGTAGTATAAAACTTTGTTTAACTACGGGATAAATAATCAGTAACCGGAAATAGTTAATTTAAGAAATGCAATTTTAGAGACGCTCCATCAGGGCGCCTCTATTTTTTTATCAGTAAAAACCTCCTAATGAAATCGGCCTTTTTTATTATTATAAACTGGTATATTTAATTGGCAGGACTTTGCGGAAAATACCGGCAATCAGAATCTGATCAGATTCATCCAAATAAATTGGTTGATGGAAATCATTTTTGGAGTTGGGGAAAAGCCCAATCATGCCATTTTTGAATTTTTTATATCTCTTGATAGTGGCCATACCATTGATCACCGCTACTACGATTTTGTCTTGATAGTCAAAGCCTGTATCTTTTTTCTCAAAAACTACATAATCCCCGTCATTGATGCCGTCTTTATCCATCGAATCCCCCAGGGCCTTCACAGCAAAAAGCTTGGCCGGATCTTCTTTGCGGAAAAGGCTTTTAGAAACCTGGACATAGCCGTCAACGTTATTTTCATCCGTATAAGCCAGAGCTTCACCACAGGAAGCTAGTCCATAGGCAGGAATGGCAAATATATTTTTCAAATTTTTAAAATTTTTGTCTTCCACGATATAGATTTTCCGTCCGCTGTCCTTTTTAATTAAATCTTTTTTTTCCAGCGCCTCTAGTACTTGAGTGGTGCCTTTGAGCGAGCCAACTTGCACGCCTTCTGCTTCCAGATATTTGTGGAGCTTATAGGCATTAGGATTTTCCTGTTTTCTCTCGACAAATTCTTCAATAGTATCGAGAACAGTTTTTTGTTTGGGTGTTAATTTCATTTGTTTTGAATTAAATATTAAAATTAATACAAATTACAAATCATTTTACCTGCCCGCAATGCCTTCGAAATAGTTAAAGCAGGCGAGCAAATTTACAAATTGCTTTTCATATATTTCTTTCTTATAGGAAGATTTCGGGTAAGTTAATGGAATATTTTTCAGCAGTATGATTTAATATCACTAATGATAGTGTATCATCTCTAAAAATAGTTGTCAAGTCCTTTGTGAATAGTCCTTTGTGAATAAAATCTTATGTATATTTAAAATCATAAATTAATAGATCGTTAAAATATTAAAACTAGCAAGATGACTTGCCTTACAAATCAACGAATCTAATACAAATATACAAATGGTTTATTTAATTTTGTTATGCTATTTTTATTTCGTTAATTAATCAAAAGTCCACTAGCGGATACATAGAAAAAAATAAAAAATTGTTAAATTGTTTCATTGCTAGATTGTTTAAAAAAATGGGTAAATATAGAAACAAAAATAAAAAAAACGAGGTTTGACTTATTTAGCCTAACCTCGTTTTATATGTAGTAGAAGAATAAAAAATTTTCCTCCTTTTTAAAATGGCCAGGGCGATTCCCCACTTATTGCAACTGCTTTTTCTGCGATGATAAACGGATTATATTTATTTTGTTTTTGACGATGAGGAAAGTCCCCTTCAACAAGACCGGAAGGTTCCAGAATTCCATCACCCCAAGCCTCAATTGAAGCAAGAGCGGACCATTCAGTTAAAATTCCCTGATATCCATTACTCCGGCAATCGGCTGAGAATCTTGGGTCAAGAATTCCTCGAAAATCTTCATCAGAAAAAGTGATGCCCCTTTCCCATTTTTCCCAAATAAACAAGCCTTTCCTGTCTCTTGCCATATTCTTTCCTCCTTGTTTTATTTGAATTAAATTTCTTCTAAGGTGCTTTTTACCTCCTTTCCGCTTTTTTGCCAAGAAAATTTCCCAGTATTTTTAAGTCCTCTTTGAATAACAGTTTGACGAAATATCCTATCATTAATTAGCCTATTTGTCAAAGATGCCATCGACTCCGGTTTTCGAGGGTTTATTAAAATATTTTTATCCCCCGCTACTTCATCCATCGGGCCAAAATTTGAAGTAATCACTGGCACACCAGCGCTTTGGGCCTCTAGAATTGGAATTCCAAAACCCTCGCACAAGGAAGGAAAAAGGAAGACGTCCGCTCTCCGCATCAATTGCCACTTTTCTTGATTATTAATAAAACCTTTTTCAATTATAAAATTTTTGTATCTTGTTTCTTGTATCTTGTTTCTTATCTTATTATATTTATATCCTGATCGGCCGGCTAAAAACAATTTTCCGGAATAATTATATTTTTCTTTTAAAATTTCAAAAGCCTTAATAATATTTTCAATGTTTTTTCTTTTTTCCAGTCTCCCAATGTATAATAAATAATTTGAATTTTTTTTTGCATCCTGCTTCTTATATCTTGTCTCTTCTCTGCTATATCCGTTATAAACCACCTTGATTTTATTTTTTGGCACTTGGTAGAGCCTGACTAAATCGGCCTTGGTTTTTCGAGAAACAGCGATTATTTTCTTCGCCCAAGCACAACTTTTTTTTATAAAAAAACGGTGCAGCCAACGTGACCAAAAAGAATAACTTTCCGGGCAATTTTCATATTCTAAGCCATGCACCGTTACCAAAGTCTTTTTTGGATGAATCCAAGGCACAACGTGAGCCGGTACAAAAAGTATATCTACCGGACTTAAAAGCATTTCAAAAGCCAAACCAATCTGCGTCCAAAAGCGATAAAATTTAATTTCTTTAATCTTTATATTTTTACAATTCTGATTTTCTAAATTTGATTTTTGGTTTTTTTTAATATATAAAACCACCTCGCAATTCTCCAGCTCTTTAATTAGGCTGGTTATAACTTGATAACTATGCTCTTCAATGCCGGTGCGATTTTTCAGGAAAGCCCGGGAAGCATCAATGCCAATTCTCATGTAATTGTAAAACGATTGTCGCGGACTAATGCAGGCTAAAAGCAGATGTGCGCGAGCAATTATTTTTATGATTTTTTATTTTTCTTGAAAATATAGTAATTAGCTTCCTAGAGTTCAACTTTTGGAATTTCCAAGAGTTGAACTCTAGGAATTATGTCCCAAATAAGAAAAATGAGCTTAAAATTATTTCAATAAAATCATCCTTTTGTAAACACCTAGATTTTCTAACGCTGCCCCGGCTCCTTTAGCTACGCACAAATGGGGCTCATCAGCCACATAGCAAGGTACGCCGATAATTTCCGTAATCAGTTTATCCAAATTTCTCAATAGCGCTCCTCCGCCGGATAAAACCATGCCTTTATCCATTATGTCAGCTGATAATTCTGGCGGTGTTTCCTGTAAAACCTTTTTAATAGTATTAGTTACTTCCCGCAATTCATCTTGAATGGCCTCGCTAATCTCATTGGAAGCAATTCTCACGTTACGCGGCAAGCCGCCCATGAGATCACGTCCCTTCACTTCAATATACTTTTCTTTAACTTGGGGAACAGCGCTTCCAACCGCAATTTTTATTTCTTCTGCCGTTCGGTCGCCGATGGATAGGCCGTGGCGCCTTTTTATGTATTGGGCAATAGCGTTATCTATTTTATTTCCCCCTACTCTGGCACTATTAGCCGCTACAATCCCGCCCAGGGAAATTACCGCTACCTCAGAAGTCCCTCCGCCGATATCAATAATCATATTCCCCGTAGCCTCATTAATAGGAATGCCGGCACCGATAGCCGCTAAGACTGGCTCCTTTACTACATAAGCATTTTTAGCTCCTGCCTTAATAGCTGCTTCAATTACCGCCCTCCTTTCTGTGGAAGTTATGCCTGCCGGAATGGAAATTAATACGTCTGGCCTTACCAGCCTGAGCTTAGGGCTAATTTTATTAACAAAATAACGAATCATTGCCTCTGTTTCCCTGTAGTTAGCAATGGCGCCGTCTTTTAACGGCTTAGAGGCCACAATCGCTTCCGGAGTTCTTCCTAGCATGTCTCTCGCTTCATTGCCGACTGCTAATACCTTGTTATCTTCAATGGAAACTGCTACCACCGAGGGCTCATTAATAATAATGCCCCGGCCAGGAACAAAAACCAAAGTGTTGGCTGTTCCTAAATCTATTCCAATTTTATTCAAAAAAAATTTTTTAAACATTTTTTATTCTTCTAAAAAATTTAACATTTTCTCTTGTAGATCAAACATCTTCTCCGAATGTTTAAACCCTGCCAGGTGCAACAAGCCGTGCATAAGAACATTCTTTAATTCTTTTTCTTCATCAATATTACAGCCATGGGCGTTTTCAAAAATAATATCAAGGTTTATTATTAACTCACCATCTAAAATTTTCCCAGTTTTTTCATAACAAAAAGAAAGAATATCCGTAGAAATTCCTTTCTTCCTGTATTGAAAATTAATTTTTTTTATCTCCTCTAGATTGACTATGGCTAAACTTATAACTACCTTCATTTTCAAAGGCAGTATTTTTTCTTTTTTCAGATACCTGATCCCCTTATAAAGCAGTTGTTCTAATTTTTTAGGATTGAGTCCGCTGTTTGTTTTATCATTTACTTCTATTTTTATAGCCATTGGCTTGGTGTTATTTTTCAAGCAATTCCTCCCTCTTCTCTTATTTATTTAATTTTTTCTCTACAAGGAATTTTATTCTTTCTCCATCTGCCTGGCCTTTTAGCTTTGACATTACTAAGCCCATCGCCTTTCCAAAATCTTGTTTGCCGCTGAAATTTTCTTTGCCAATAATTTCACTCACCTTATTCTCCAGTTCTTCTTCATTAAGCTGTTCAGGCAAATATTCTTCAATTACTGCTAGTTCTTCTTTTTCTTTATCCGCAAGTTCCTGGCGATTGCCTTGCAGATAATTTTCAATTGAATCCTGCCTCTGCTTTTGGGATTTTTTGAGTAACTGAATTACTCCCGCATCTGGCAAGTCTTTTTCTTGGGATTTTAATCCCAACTCAATCTCTTTATTTTTAATTTCTGATTGCAACATCGACAAAACAGACTTTTTGATTTGATCCTTTTCGGAAAAAGCCTTTCTAAAATCTTGAAAAATTTTATCCTTTAGAGTCATAGATTTTTTATTTAATTATTCTTTTTTCGAGCCAAAATTTTTCTTTTAATGTCCTTAAAATTTTCTTCGTCAAATTTATCCATCTTTTTCAATTTATCAATCTCTTTCTTCATCATAATTCGATAAACTGCTTCTTTGACCAACTGATTTTTATTCTTTTCTTTCTGTCGAAATCTTTGGCTTCGGGCTTTGGTTAAAACTCCACTTTGCTGGAGTGTTTTATTAAATCTCCGAATAAGACCTTCGGTAGATTCTTTATCTCTTTTCTCTACTTCCACCATTGAAAAACCTCCTTTCTTTTTTTAAAACTGTTAATGTTATTTTTATAATTTAAAACCATAGAATTAATTAATATGAATTAGAATTTATCTCCTATTAAATTAAGAGAATTATTAATGCTAGCAAAAAAATCTTTTTTCGTCAACGGCTATTTAAGTGGGCGAATATTCTCTGATAACGGCGCTCCGCCGATAAGATGAAGATGAATGTGCGGCACTTCCTGCCCTCCATGTTTTCCGACTCTGAAAAGAAGCTTGTATCCGTCTTTCGATATTCCATTCTTTTGAGCCAATTCCTTGGCAATCAAAAACATTTTTCCAATAAGCTCCACTTCATCGTTGGTTATATCATTCATGCTTTTGATGTGCTTTTTAGGAATAACCAAAATATGCACTGGCGCTAAAGGGTGGATGTCATTAAAAGCATAAACTTCCTCATCTTCATATACGCTATCTGATGGAATTTCTTTATTAATTATTTTACAGAATAAGCAATCTTTCATGGAAGGTTGGTTAAAAAGTTAATTAGTTAATTAGCTAAATAATTCCGAATATTAACTTTTCTTAACTCTTTTCTTGATTTCTTTGATAACTTTTTTAAAAGTGAAAAGTTCTTGGTTGCCGCTAGCCATATCTTTCAAAATAATTGTTTCGTCCAGCGCCTCTCTTTGCCCAATAATTAACACTAGATTTATTCCGAGTTGATTAGCATGTTTTAGTTGAGATCGCAAATTTCCTTTCCCAAAACTTTCAGCCACAGTTATTCTGTTTTTTTGCAGTTCGCTGAAAATTTTTAGGCTTTTCTTCTTAGCCAGTTTCCCTAGCTGGGCTAAATAGACTTGAGGCTGTTTTTTTTCTGGAATTTTTATTTCCATTTCTTTCATTTTTTTAATCATTCTATCAACGCCAGAAGCAAAACCAATCGCTGGTGCGTCTTTTCCTCCTAATATTTTAGTCAATCGATCATAGCGTCCTCCTCCTCCTAGTGACATCGTGCCATATTCATCATCTTCTGACCAAAATTCAAAAACTGTTTTAGTATAATAATCCAAACCTCGAACTAAAAAAGAATTAATTTCATATTGTATTTCCATTTCATCTAAACATTCTAAAAGAAAAGTGAAATGTTCTTTGCACTCATCACAAAGATGATCAATGGTTTGCGGCGCTTGGGAAACCACTTGCTTGCACTTATCTTCTTTGCAATCCAAAATCCTTAAGGGATTTTTTTGCAGTCTTTTCTTACAATCCATACAAAGAGAGGATCGCCTGTTTTTTAGATAAGAAATTAAAAGCTTGTCATAATCCGGACGGCACTCTTCACATCCAATACTGTTAATTTGCAAAGAAATTTTTTTAAATCCAAGGTTATTAAAAATCTTTATAGCCAATTGAACCATCTGCGCATCAATTATCGGATCTTCCTCCCCGATCGCCTCAAAACCAAATTGATAGAATTCACGGTAGCGCCCTTCTTGCGGCCGGTCATGGCGGTACATAGGCCCCATATAAAATAATTTTACCGGCTTGGGCCAAGTTCGCATTCCATGTTGAATGTAGGACCTAACTACGCTTGGTGTACCTTCCGGCCTTAAGCATACGTCATCACCGCCTCGAGTTTTAAATTTATACATTTCTTTCTCTACGATATCTGTCCCTATGCCAGTACCTCTTTCAAAAAGTTCTCGGGATTCTACAATAGGAAAATCTATCCTTTTATAACTATAATCTTCTGCATTTTTTTCTACTACATTTTTTACTTTCTCCCAATAGCCTTGTTCATCCGGCAAAATATCCCTCATACCTTTCACATTCTGAAATTGCTTAATTTCTCTTTTCTTAAAAGGAGTCTTATTAATATTTTTTTCTTTAGGGCCGGGCTTTTTGCGAGTATAATTTTTTTTAACTGTTTTTTTCCTTTGAACAGTTTTTCTTCTGTTGGGAGCCTTCCCTCTTTTTTTGGCTGAATAGCTTTTTTTTCTTGGCATATTTTTAATAAAAAATTAATTAAAAAAATCAAATCTGCTTAATGGCCAGGCACGCAATAGAACTTTTCCAATAATATAATCTTGGGTCAATACGCCCCAAGTTCTTGAATCACTGCTATGGGAACGATTGTCACCCAATACCATATATTCATCTTCTTTCAGCTCGAATAAGCAATTATGCTGTTGGCAGGCGGTATAATTATTCACCATGGGCAAATAATTATTTTCATTTAAAATTAATCCTCGGGGGTTATCTTCGTTATAAACTTCCACTTTCCCATCATTTATTTTGATCTTTTCCCCAGGCAGGCCGATTATCCTTTTAATGAAGTAGTCTTTGGGATTTTTGGGATACCGAAATACTACCACATCCCCTCTTTCAAGATCCTTGTAAGCCTCAACTTTAAAAAGCCTTTTATCTGCAATCCCCACCTCTGTTTCTTTGTAACCTAGTTCGTTGATGATGAGATATTCCCCATCATGAAAATTGGGTTCCATGGAAGCACCTTGGACAAAAAAAGGTTGAAACAAAAAAGTCCTAATGGGAATAATTATGATTAAAGCCCAAATTACTACTTTTATTAATTCAAAAAAATAGGAAAATTTTCCTGGTTTTTCCAATTTTTCTTCTTGCAAGCCTTTTTTTTCTGAATTTTCCATAAACCGATGCTATTTACTTTTAATTTAAGCTTAAAACTAACAGCTAAGTTAAAAACCGTTTTTCTATTATACTTCAATTTTAATAAAAAGTCAAATATTGTTTTTTGGCTAATCTAAAGCAAAAACTATCATTAAAATTTTTTTAAATAAGGAAATAAAAGCGGCGCCCAACCCAAATCACCTTCATTGCCAATTAACGATTTCATTTCTTCAATTGTTCTAAATTTTCCAGTCATTTTATCTTTTTCTTTTATCTCTATCTTCTCGTTGTCTCCCTCATAAACATAAATAAGGCCTAAATGCACTTTTTCCACTTCCCGGCGATTATCGTTTAAAATGCCTACCAATTTTTTTTCCAAAATATTTCCCTGATATTCAATTTCTTCCTCCAGTTCCCTTTCAATACCCTCCTCAATAACATCCTTGTCTTTGTCTTCATCAATTGGATTGATATGGCCAGCCACCCCCAATATATAATTACGGTGAAGTCGAGTTTCTCCTGCTCCCTTAAGATATTTATACAAAAAAAATTTATTTTTATTTTTATTTTTAAATAAAATATAGGGAATAATTTGCTGAAATTTCTCGCTGGCCTCTGCTTTATCTCGATTTATAAACTCGCCGTTTTTTAAAATTAAATCATATAATTTTTCTATGCCATCAGTTTTTAATCCTTGCCATTCCCCGCCTTTAAAAATTATCTTATTTTTTACCACCAAAACTTTTTCCATATATTTTCATCTTATATTAATTTTTCATCTCCTGCTTTCTTCCAAATTATTTCACTAATTTCTTTTTTAGACATTAATTCTTTGTTTTTTGTGCAATTTACATTGATCCAGTTGTTTTGTTTTTTTATTAAGTTTACAGCCCTCTTTTTTGCATTTTCAAGATGTTCAGTGTCAGTTTCATGTTGATCTTTTTTACCATTTTGATATTTCTTCTTTTTCTCCTTATTTTCCTCCTCCATCAATCTTAAAGAAATTTCCAAAGGAACATTTAGATAAAAAAATGCATCTGGCCGAGGAATTTTAAAAACTTCAAATTCCATTTTATCCAGCCATTCAAGAAATTCTTTTCTTTTCTTAGAAATTTTTATTTTTCCTCCTTGATGAATTTGGTTTGCACTGGTATACCTATCAGCTATCACAAAATATCCTTTTTTCAGCCACTCTATTATTTTTTCACTTGATTCAAATCTATCAGCTGCATACAAAACAGAGGCTAAGTGGGGATCTAGTTTGGCAAAATTTCCATATTTTCCTATCAAGCATTCTCCAATTAATTTTCCAAAAAAATTTTTATAATACCTTGGAAAATCTATTTTTTTAACCTTTTTTCCTTTTTTCCTTAAATTGCTAGCCAACATTCTTGCTTGAGTGGCTTTTCCGCTCCCGTCTGTTCCATCAATAACAATAAATTTTCCTTTCATAATATTTTTATATTCTAATTTTAAACATACTTTATAATTCGTCGACAAACATGGTATGTTCATTGGTATGTTCATCATTTATCTGCCTTTTCATTGGCAGAGTATATTCATTTTGTTTCTAACTCTTCAAATTATTGGTTGCTAGTTTACTAACTAATTTTTCATTTTAATATCATGACTCCCTCTTCTCACATCCCAATCATCTGGTTCTAGATCAACATGCATTTTGAGTTCCGGAAATTTCTTGGATAAACTTTCATACATTTGATGGGCGATTTTTCGAAGAGTGGGATGAACATAGCGGCTAGAACGCAATTCAATCACATAAACCGTAGCCGGCAAAGCATAGGTGACTCGACAATCAACATTAAAGCCTAGGGCAATATAGTATTGTTTGATTTCTGCCGGGACTTTCATCTTATCAATTTCCTTTTTTTGTAAAGTAATCAATTGCTTGGCTTGTTTTTTCAAGTCATCCGGCAATTGATCCAAATACCACCTACTGAATCCCCTTTGAGTAGTCAGAAGCGGCATGCGACAAACTCCATTGCGGTGCCTTTGAATATCTCGAAATGATCCATAATCCAAAAGAAAACTAAACTGAATTTGTCCCAATTCTCCTAAAAATATTGGCAGCCCCGTTTTTTCCGGCCTTTTGCGAAAAATATCCTTGTATTTTTTCAGCTCCCCAGGCTTTATAGTGGTTTTAAAATCAAAATTCACTTTTTTACTGGACTTAAAATAATTGTATTTTTCCGCGCAATATTTTCGATAGTCTTTTTGTTTTTTAGTGAAAATATGGCTGAAGCTTTCCGGATATTTCTTCTTCAGTTTATCCATCATCTCTTTAGCAATTTCTTTCACTTCTGGAAGTGGATGGTGCATAAAAACTGCTAGCTTATCTCCGGCCTGGCGCAAATTAGTATGCCAGCTTAATTGAGTAGTAATACCAGCTGGTAAAAATCCGCGCAGAATATCAAAACTGCGCGCTGCGATAGCTTTTTCATACATCTGTTCTGCCTCGCCTTTTTTTCGGGGATATTTTTCTCGCAGATATTCCCTAACCGGCTCTTGGCTTTTCACATAAAAATCCATCCAGCGTCTTATAATCTGCTTGGAAGCCTTGCTTCTTTTAGGATCAATAATCTTTTGCTTGGACATATCAATATAGCGAGTAGATGTTTCTTGGCCACTGTATAAAGGCCAATCCTGAATAGCCTTATCAGCTAAAATGCTGATGCCTTCAATAAACATGGTGGTACTGCCGCAATCGGCAATACTGGCATGGCCATAACCAACATAGAATCTTTTCATAAAATTTCCTGATCCGCTTTTGCGGACTTTTTTGACATGTTCAGTTACGCTTAATGGGCTGCGGGAATAGAGCGCCTGCATCATAGCGTTATCCTGCGGCCCGAATTCATCGTAAATGTGTATTTTCATTTTTAGATTTATCCTGTTAAATAGTTTGATTTATTTAACTGGGATTTTAATTTTTATCCCCTCCAAGTTTTATTAGTTGTATAAACCTTCTTTTTTATTTTTTAAAATTTTATCCACCTGTTGGTATAATTCTTCCATGCTTCCGTTATTGTCAATCACTTCATCGGCAATGCTCTTCAGTTCTTTTATTTGAAGTTCAGATTCCCCCTGATGGTCTTTTTTAAATTGTTCAAAAGTTTTATTTCGGTCATCGGAATTTTCATCTCGCCTAATCAGCCGTTTATAGCGAATCTTCATATCTGCTTCAAGGTAAACCAGCTTAAACCCATCAATTTTTTTCAGATATTCAATATCCGATTCCCGGCGAATCCCATCAACAGCAATCACTTCGGCTGAATCATTTTTCACATCTTGGCTAATGACTTTTGAAAAAATATCCTGACCATAATTATTCCGAAGAGTAGTGGAGAGTTTTTGCATATTTTCCCTAGATTGATTCAAGTAAAGCCGGTCTAAAATATCTCTAAGCATAATAGAAAAACGATGAATTGATCCCTGATAGTTTTTTTTAATATATTCCGCTACTGTCCCTTTTCCGCTGGCAATTTCTCCGGCTAGACCGATTATTTTTTTCTGCATTTTAATTCGAATTACATATTATCATATTTCTGAACTTCGTTATTCACTAATTCATACTTAATGCCGCATTCTTTGAAAAGTTCTTTGCTTCTATCGCCGGCATGGTAGTCCATGTTGCAAACTACTCTTTTTATACCGGCATTGATTATCATCTTGGCACAGGTATAACAGGGAGTCATATGACAATATAAGGTTCCGCTATCCAGGCTTACGCCAAAACGAGCAGCATTGGCAATGGCATTCTGTTCAGCATGGCTAGTGCGAATGCAATGTTTAGTGTGATTGCCGTTTTCGTGAATTACTTCATGCATTTCATGCCCCACATCATCACAATGGGCCGCGCCCATAGGAGCACCTACATATCCGGTAGCTAAAATTCTTTTTTCTCTAGTGACCACACAGCCGGCCTTTCCTCGATCACATGTTCCCCTACTCCCGACCATTTCTACTAAATTCATAAAATATTCATCCCAGCTCGGTCTTTCATTTTTTTGTTTTTTTTCTTCCATTTTTTTTAAACAAAAAAGAGATCACTCCCCTTTTTTGAAAATTAATTTTTATAATAGCTATTGATACGCATTATGTTCTATGATTCAAATGAGCAAAGAATGTTTATTAGATATTTCAGCTGTAGTCTCCCACAAATTAACAAATTTGCTCACAAATCTAAAAATTCAAACTATGTAACAAAAAGCAAGTGTAAATCTAAAAATTTTTCTCTTATTATTATAGTTTAAACAAAAACCAAACTTGTACTTTTTTATTATAACAAAAAATATTTAGAAAACAAGAGCGCCTTAATTTAAAAATTAATAAGGCGCCCTTCGCTTCTCTGCTCACTTTAAAGTCGAGCTAAGATGAAATTTGAAAATTCTGCAGCAGATTCTCTTGCCTGGCCTGCTTCAGCCAAATCTTCTTCCGGAACCATTGAGCCCATTTTTGCTGCCGTTTCGGCTCTTGAATAAAACTCAATTGCTTTCCTAAGCTCATCCACTACAATAATTGGCCATCCTTTCTCCCAAAGTAATTGCGGATCTTTTTTTTCAAAAGACATAATTATCCTCCTTTCCTTCTATTCAAATTTAGGAATATCCCCCACTACCTCATGTTCTTCTCTCACCTCTTTAAATTTTCTTGGTACGCCAAGCTCAGTCATATATTCATCCACTTCATTGAGCAGGTGATTTAAATCCTTATTATTAACAATTTTTTTATCCGCCTTTTTGCCTATTTCCGGAATATGGATTTCCGTTTCTTGCTGATCCAGTCTTTGGAAATCTTCAAAAGAAATTTTGTCATCAGTTTTTTCTTTTCTCCCAGCTACCCGCTCCCAACGAATCTTTTGGTCCAAGGTGATATATAAAACATGCGAATTGGGATAATTTTTTACAAAGTCATAATCAGAAGGCATGCGCAAACCGTTAATCACTACCAATTGGCTGCCATTTTCTGCAATTCTTTTGGCCATTGCCCGGGAAAGAATATCTTCGCCAAACCTTTCTTTGAAAACCAAATAAAGCCATTGCTGATCGGCTTTAGAAAGTTTATCAAAATATATAGACAGGGCTTCTTTCAGGGGGTCGGCAAATCGCATTAATTTTGCCCCATAATTATTTTTCAGGTATTTGGCTACCGTATCCTTGCCGGAACCGGTTTCGCCTAGAAGTCCAATGATAATTTTTTTCATTTTCTGAAATTTGGATTAATTAAACAACAGAAAAAATTATATATTATTTTAAAAATTTAAGCAAGCGAAAAGGCAGTTATAATAATCAGTTTGTTATTTAAAAAAAATGAATGCGCTAGGCTAAGGCTATATAATAATATTGGTTTGTTGATGGCAGATAGATACCGCGAGGGCATCGGCAGCATCGTCTGGCTTAGGAATTTTTTCTAATTTAAGAATATTTTTAACCATAAGCTGAACTTGATTTTTATCCGCTCGGCCATAACCGGTTAAGGCCTGCTTTACTTGCAAAGGCGTATATTCAAAAACAGGAATTTTTTGGCGGCTTGAAACTAAAATTAAAACCCCGCGTGCCTGGGCAACTTTAACAGCAGTTTTTAAATTTTTGAAAAAGAAAAGGTCTTCAATAGCAATTTCATCTGGCTGGTATTGATTTATAATTTTTTCCAAGTCATCTGCAATTTCACAAAGCCTTTGGGCATTATCTGTTTTGCTATCCGTTTGAATGCTTCCAAAGGCTTTTAATTCTGGTGTTTTTTTGATTGAATTTATTACTCCCCAGCCAGTGATCGCTGTCCCTGGATCAAGACCGAGAATGACTCTATTGCGAGCTGTTATTTTTCTCATTATCTTTATTTTCTTTTTCTTCTCCTTTTTTTTCTCCTTTTTGGCATTCGCCTTGATAAAAGCTCCACTCCTCGCATTCGCTGCCATCATCGAATACACAGTACCCCACTTCTCCAAACTTATTGCTTCTAATTTCTAATTTCCCACCATGTTCTACGCAGTAAACAGAAGCTGGATTTTTTAATTCTTGCTTGTTTAACTCTTGCTGATTTTCTTCTTTTTGCGCTTGATTAGATTTGGAGGACTCTTCCTGTTTTCCTTCTCCACATCCGCTTGTAACCAATGCTGCCATCAAAATAAAAACCGCTAAAAATAAATTTTTATTCATACTTTTATTTTAATTATTATTTATTCTATATTATCATAAATATTGACTACATCATCATTTTCCTCTAAAGCGTTTGCCAATCTATTATATTTTTTGCGATCCTCCTCACTTATCTTCATTTGATTCTCAGGCAAAAATTTTAAACTGGCCTCCTTTATAATAAACTCTTTTCCTAATTTTTCTTGAATTGCCTGTAAATCTTTTGCTTCAGTATAAACTTCAAAAATGCCGTCCTTTTGTTGATAATTTCTTGCCCCGGATTCAATGATGGCTAGTTCAATTTTTTCAAGATTTTCACCCTCTATCCCAATTTTTAAAACTCCTTGCTGCTCAAATCGCCAGCTTACGCTGCCCCCTTCTGCAAATTTTCCGCCATTTTTTTGCAAAACATTCTTAATCTCTGAAAGAGTCCGATTTTTATTGTCAGTGGCTACTTTAATTAGCATGGCCACTTGCCCAGGCCCATAAGCTTCATAGATAATTTCTTTGATTTGGGATCCATCCCCTAATTGGCCGCTTCCTCTCCTTATGGCTCTTTCAATATTCTCTTTCGGCAGATTGGAAGCTTTGGCTTTGTCAATTGCCATTCTTAATTGAAAATTGGTTTCCGGGTCATCGCCATTGCGAGCTGCCACGGCAATATCTTTAGCTAATTTAGTAAAAATATTTGCTCGTTTTGCATCTTCTGCTGCTTTTTTATGCTTAATGGAATGCCACTTTGAATGTCCAGACATAAGCCTTTACGTTTTTAATTTTTAATTTAAAATTTTTACTTACTACTTACTACTCACTACTTACTACTCACTATTATTATAATACCACTCTAAAATATTTTTGGTAGCCGGCACTGCCCAATCGTGTCCTTCTCCTCCTCCTTCAATTAAAATTGCCAATGCTATATCTGGATTATCATAAGGCCCGAAAGAAATAAACCAGGAATGTGTTTTATCTTCATTTCCGAATTGAGCTGTTCCGGTTTTCCCGGCAGTTGGCTGAGAAAGAGATTTCAGTTGTCGGCCTGAACCTTCCTCTCCGAAAACAGTTTGCTTCATCCCTTCTTTCACTATTCTGATTGACTCCTTGTTTACTAAATTGCTGTTTATCGCTTCTGGGGGCAAATCATTCTCCTGGCCAGCATGATCAATTATTTTATCCACTACCTGGGGACGATAAAAAGTTCCTCCATTGGCGATCGCAGCTGTTCCAGCAGCTAATTGCAAAGGGGTGGCAGCAATGAAACCTTGGCCAATGGAAGAATGGTAGTCATCACCAATATACCATTTCTCTCCAAATTTTTTAAACTTCCATTCTTTATTAGGCACAATGGCAGAGCTTTCCCAAGGCAAGTCAATACCGGTTAATTTTCCTAAACCAAAATAATTAGCGTATTCTTTTATCTTATTCATTCCTAAGCCGGAAATATTCCCCCATCCTCCCCCGATGGAATAAAAGAAAACATCACAACTTTGCGCGATAGCTTTTTTAATATCAGTTAAGCCGTGAGTTTTCCAGTCTGGAAATTTCCATTCTCCGATAGAAATTAACCCATGGCAATCTATTGTAGTATTTTCATTTATAACTCCTTCTTCTAGGGCACCGACTGCCACAAAAGGTTTAAAGGTAGAGCCAGGCGGATATTCTCCGCTAACTGCCCGGTTCAACATAGGCTTCTTTTCGTTGTTTATTAGTTCTTCGTAATCTTTACCAGAAATTTCCCGGGCAAATAAATTATTGTCATAACTTGGAATATTAACCAGGGCTTTCACGGCACCGCTTTGGGGATTTATAGCTACCATGGAAGCCGCAACAGCATCTTTATTCTCTTCTAAAGTTTTATTCAAAACTTCATAGGCTTTTTTCTGAAGTTTGGCATTGATATTTAGTATTAATGTATCGCCTCTTTGAGGATTAACAATGCCAAGTTCCTCCTTAATATTACCGCTGGAATCCACTTCCACTTTTTGGTAGCCATGCTCTCCTCTTAGCCATTTTTCATAAGTATATTCCAGCCCGTTTTTTCCAATGGAATCAGTCATTAAATAACTTTTGTTATTCTCTAGCTCTTTTTTGTTTATTTTTCCGCTGTAACCGATAATATGGGCAAAAACTTTGCCGTTTACATAGTCTCTGATGGCTGATTTTTCCAGATAAAAACCAGGGAATTGCTCTATTTTTTCAGAAAAAATCAACGCTTGATCATTATTTAAATTTTCTTTAACCAAATAACGTTTTTTGGAATTTTTGTCAATTTCATTAATTTTTAAAGCCAAGGTTTTTTTATTGGTATTTAAAAAATCAGCTAAATCTTGAAAAATCTTATTTTTTCGATCTTCTTCTTTAGGAAGATCAATGGGAATAAAGACTAAGTCAAAACTCGGTATATTTTGGGCAAGTATCTGGCCTTGGCTGTCTTTAATAAGTCCCCTGGGAGCTTTAATAGTTATAGATCGTATGCGATTATTTTCCGAAATTCCCTGGTAGTACTCTCCTTTTATCACTTGTAAAAAAAATATCCGGCCGACTATTATTGTTAAACATAAGAATATCAAAAATAAAAACCACTTGGATTTTTTATTATGAGTTCCTTCGTTTTTCACTAAATATTTATCTTCATCTGAAGATAAGGCTGGATAAACTACTGGATTTTCAATTTCTGAGCCTTTTTTGTAATACGAATTATTTCTTTTCATTTTATTGTTAATTTTGCTTGTTTTTTCTCTTTTATTTTATCTATTAAAAAAATTATTGCTAAACTTAAGCTGCTAAATATTAATACGTTAATAACGTAATTTTTATGGTAAATTTGATGCCAATGAACAGTTGAGCCAGTTTTACTAAAAAATTTTAAAGCGTAATGACTGTAAAACCATAATTGAAAATCAAATATTAACTTAACAAAAACTAAGCCAAAGAACTCCAAAAAAAACATTCTTTCCTCTCTGAATATTTTTTTGCCCAATAAAAAAATGATATATCCAGTAACTAAAAAAACTAATATGCCTAACCCAAAGAAATTATAAGAAAAGTAATCAAAGAGCAAGCCCGCGGAGATTATCCAAATTAAATTTTCCTGAAAAGAATTTTTAAAATTTAAAAAGACTATTAAGCAAAAAATAAGTAAAAAATTTATATGATATCCTGCTTTTAGAAAAAACGGCATAAGA
>CAYMRZ010000012.1:0-1752 GCA_964393045.1 uncultured Bdellovibrionales bacterium
TCAATGATTATGAGTGTCCTGGAGAAAACCGAAGAGAATACGCTCTATGTTATAGGACAGCATAAGATTCTGAATCAAGTTTCCGCCAACTTAGCGGATATGCAGAATGATATGGTGTCAATTTCTAATTCCCAATTGCTAATTTCTAATGAAATTTCAAATGTCAAAATTCAAATAGACAAATTGGATTTAGGATTTAAAAATCATGAATCAAGAATCATGAATCATGAATCAAGAATCATGGAAAATGAATCAGGAATTATGAATCACGAATTAAGAATTATAGAGAATGAATCAAGAATCATAGGATTGAATTCCGCTATCAACCAAACCGCCCTGGAAACAGAATACAACAGCGTCAAAACGGCCAACCTCCAGAAATACAACAATCTGGAAAAAGCGGAAATGGAAGAAATAGATTTCTATAGCTTCTCCAGCCTGGATAATCAAGTTTCTTCCAGCCTAGGCAATTTCTCCCAGGCAGCAGATTATTGCGGCGGAGATTATCAAGCCAGCGGTTTCCAAGAAATCCGGGTCAATTTAGAGGCCTCTATAGAGGCCTCTGCCTACCAAACCAAGACCGCTTATCTGGAATTTGATCTCTACCTGGAAGAGGCCGGCACCATAGAAGACATCAACACCGAACTGGGCAATGCCATGGACAGCCAAGAGTTGGAATGGAGCAAAGCCGAACATCCTTACTTGGCAGACGGTTGGAACAGGATCAAGCTTCCTTTCAATGTTGCCGAAGAGCACGGAGCAGCGGATTGGAGTGATATCAAATATTTCAGAACCTATTTTAAATTCAACAAAGACAACCAGATAAGGATTAAAAACCTAAAACTGGAAATGTATGAGAAACCAAGCTTAGCAGACAATGCAGAAGATATCTTCAATTTAAACATCAGCCAGCTTGACTTGACCAATGATGTGGACCAAGCGGAGGCAATAAACATCTTAGCTAGCCAAACCCAATCACTGGATTCCCGTTTAAAAAAATTGGAAAACCCCCTTAATCCCCCTTTGTTAAAGGGGGACATCGAAGAAGATTTTGAGGATGTCAATAATCAATTATCAGAATTAACGATTACCGTAGATAATATCAACACTTTGGCCAATATGCTGACGGATCAGGTAATGGAGCATGAGAATAGAATAGCTGCGCTGGAGGCTGAACTAACAAACACTAATTTAACAACTGATAATAACCAATCCATAACCAATCTGTCTAACTTAGAAACTTTGAATGAAATGATGACGACTGAAGAATTGGCAACGGGCGGATATCTCTTTGAGATTGACGGGAGTTTGAAAGCGGAGACAATTATCGCAGCGGAAGTGGATAGCCAGACGGTTTCTGCAGCGGAATATAAAGTCAAAGAAGACAAAGAGGCGGTAGCAGACAAAAATGTTGGCTCTACAGTGATCCGCCAGGGCGAACAGGAAGTTTTTGTGGAAAACCAAAAGGTGATGTATGACACTAAGATTATCATTACCCCGGTGGGAAACAGCCCGGTCAGCTGGGTGTTGTCGGAAAAAGTGGACGGGCAAGGCTTCCGCATCAAACTTTCCCAGCCGGCGGAATTTGACATTGCTTTTGATTATTGGGTAATCTCAATTGAAGATTGAGATTGATCATTATTAAATTGCTAAATTGTTAACTAAATAAATTGCTACATTGCTAAATTGCTAAATTGTTTAAAAAATAGAAAAACAAAACAATGCAACAATGCGACAATGGAACAAGAATTT
>CAYMRZ010000012.1:1852-13229 GCA_964393045.1 uncultured Bdellovibrionales bacterium
GCTGCTTATTTTCTGTTGCTAAATTACTGAAAAAGTACAATAATGAAACAATGAAGCAATTGAACAATATAACAATGCAACAATAAAACAATGAGAATATTTCAGAATTTAAAAAACATTTATCATTTAATCAAAGCCGTGGGGGCGAATTTTTGGTTTGGTTTCCCATCAAGGAAAATAAAAATTATCGGCGTAACCGGAACTAATGGGAAAACCACCACGGTACAGATGATTGGAAAAATTTTGGAAAAAGCTGGTTATAAAGTTGCGGTCAATTCCACTATAAATTATAAAATTGGGGAGAGGGAATGGGTGAATAAAACCAAATTTACCACCGTTTCGGCCTGGGCTCTGCAGAAATTTATCAAACAGGCAGCGGAAGCTGGTTGCGAATATTTAGTTCTGGAAACTTCTTCGCATGCCTTGGATCAAAATCGGGTATGGGGCGTGAACTATGATGCGGCAGTGATTACTAATATTACTAGGGAGCATTTGGACTACCACGTAAATATGGAAAATTATAAAAATGCGAAGCTAGAATTATTCAGCAGGCTGAACAATAATTTTAGATTTTTAATTTTTAATTTTAAATCAATTTTTAATTTTTTAAATTTTAAAACGAAGAATGGAAATAAAGAGAATCGAAAATTGGAAATTGAAAATCGAAAATCCGCCGTGGTTAATTTGGATATGGAGTGGGCAGAGGAATTTTTGGAGACAGAAGCAGATGAAAAATATGGTTACCTTATAGAACAAGAAACAAAAGACAAGAGACAAAAGACAAACCCCGTAAAATCACTCCGTGATAACGGGGCAGGTAAATTACAAAAACAAAATAACAAATTTAGAAACCAGGAAAACCCCCTTAATCCCCCTTTTGAAAAGGGGGAAATAGGGGGATTTAAAGATAGTTTAGAAATTGAAAAGGTTGAAGCAAAGAACATTAAACTGAAAGATAATAAATTTGAGTTCATGATTGGTAATTCAAAATTCGTGATTCACTTGCTTGGGAAGTTTAATATTGAAAATGCTTTGGCGGCGGTTTGCGCAGGATTATCGCAGAGGGTAAATTTGGAAAAATGTGCTCAGGCTCTAGAAGAAATAAAAAAAATTCCAGGCCGGATGGATTATGTGGAAAATGACCGAGGATTAAATATTATTATTGATTATGCCTTAACGCCGGACTCTATGGAGAAATTAGGAAAATTGATGAAAAGTATAATTAATAAAAAAGATACAAGCTACAAGAGACAAGATACAAACCCCGTAAAATCACTCCGTAATAACGGGACAGGTAAATTACAAACTACAATCCCGAGTACTCGGGACAAATTCCAAAATCAAAAAAACCTCCCTAACCCTCCTTCCCTTGCCGGCAGGCAGGTTTTAAAAAAGGAGGGAAATGAAAAAAATAAACTAATTTGGATTTTTGGTGCTTGTGGAGAACGAGACCGGGGAAAACGGCCAATGATGGGAGAGATTGTTTCCCGTTATGCCGATGTGGCGATTGTGACCAATGAAGACCCATATTGTGAAGATCCAGAGAGGATAATAGATGAAATATTTTCTGGGATGCAAGATACAAGAAACAAGATACAAGATACAAACCCCGTAAAATCACTCCGTGATAACGGGGCAAGTAAATTACAAACTACAATTCCGAGTACTCGGGACAAATTCCAAATTTCCGCCAAAGGCGGACCAGCCTCGGGCTGGCAAAACTCAAAATTAGGAAAAAAAGGGAAAAGATCCTGGATCAAGTCCGGGATGGCAGGCAAGGAAGAATCAGAGGCTGAAGTTTTTAAGATTATTGATCGAAAAGAGGCGATAAAAAAAGCCATTGAAATGGCTCAGGAAGGTGATTATATTTTAATTACCGGCAAGGGCGCGGAAGAAACTATGGCAATTGGCAAGAAAAGAGTGCCGTGGAATGACAGAAAAGTCATAGAGTCTATTTTGAATTTGGATTCTGGATTTAAAACAAAAAATCAACTTAAAGATTGAAATTATTCATTGTTAAATTGCTACATTGTTAAATTGCTATGAAGAAAAAATATTTAAAATTAAATGATATCAGCGCTTATAAAGAATCTTTTGAATTATCAAATTATATTTGGGACTTAATTATTAATTGGGATTATTTTGCCAAAGATACAATTGGAAAACAATTTGCCAGAGCGGCAGATTCAATTTCTGCCAATATTGCCGAAGGATTTGGAAGATATAGTAAAAAAGACAAGGTTAAATTTTACCGATACAGTTATGGTTCAATTAAAGAATCTTTGGATTGGAATGAAAAAACAAGAAAAAGAAAACTGATAAATAAAAAAGAATATGATTTCATATTTTCAAAACTAAACAAATTGCCAAAAGAAGTAAATTGTTTGATAAGATTTACCAATGAAAGATTAAAAGAGTAATTGCTACATTGCTAAATTGCTAAATTGTTTAAAAAATAGAAAAACAAAATAATGCAACAATGCGACAATGGAACAAGAATTTGCTGCTTATTTTCTGTTGCTAAATTACTGAAAAAGTACAATAATGAAACAATGAAACAATTGAACAATATAATAATGCAACAATAAGACAATTATTACTTTATCTATTATTTTATCCAAACAATTTTAAGAAAAATAGCGTCAATAGTGCGCCATAAATTAGACCAACCAGCACTTCCGAATTGCGGTGGCCGACATGCTCTTTGAGACGGGGATATTTCTTAGTATCGAGATTAAGAGTTTCAATCAGCATATTCAGATATCGCCCTTGGTCGCCAAGGTACATTCTTAGCCGCAGAGCGTCATCGATGATTATAATAGCC
This sequence comes from uncultured Bdellovibrionales bacterium, assembly GCA_964393045.1. Lineage (GTDB taxonomy): Bacteria > Patescibacteriota > Minisyncoccia > Moranbacterales > DUUL01 > CAYMRZ01. Next base: position 4,677 of record CAYMRZ010000012.1, read on the forward strand.
AATGCTAAGGCGATTACGAAAGCGGCGCTGTAAACGCCGGATAAATGGGCTACGATTAGAATCAGAGACGCAGCAAAAGCACTATGAGTGGAGGGCATATGCCCGTGAGTCAAAAAATAATTCCACTTAAAGCCATTTTGGAAAGAAAAAATTATGAACTTGGTAGTTTGGGCAATAATTCCAATGAATAATGGGATAAGCACTACCATTAAATTAACAGTTTCGTTCATAGACTTGTAGATAATTGTTATATTGTTACATTGTTAAATTGATACATTGTTAAATTGTTAAAGCAATGTAACAATGCAGCAATGAAACAATAAATTTTCTTTCATTATAAATCAGAAAAAATAAAAAAGCTAGCATTTATTTTAAATAAGTGGTTGCTACTGCACTTGATATTATTTGAAAATGTGGTAAGATCTACTTAGTTAACTTATTAGGATTTAGCCGGTTAGCTTGTTAGCTGGCTGGATGAAATTAAACTTTTAAATTGTTTCATTGTTAGATTGCTACATTGCTAAATTGTTGAAATAATATAACAATAAAACAATGGAACAATGATAATAAAAATTAAAATTATTTTTTAATGAAAATCAAAATTAGGAAAAATCAAGCTGAAGATCGCCAAAATTTCAAAGAAAGCAAGGCGAATGCTTTTTTTCAGCCTGAAGCTGGGAGGGAGAATAGTAAAAAATTTGATCCTTTAAAAGCTAGAAAGGAAAGTTTGCCTAAAAAACAGGCAGAAAAAGAAACAATGAAAAGGGATGAAGATCAAGGTTTAGCTAAAAAAATTGTGGATTGGATAATAAAGTTTTCCATTTATGCTACAATTTTCTTTTTGCCTCTTTTTTTCCTGCCAACCGTTTCCAGCGCTTTAGAATTAAATAAACAGTTTCTTTTAGTGGTTTTAATTGGTATTGGATTCTTGGCCTGGGTGGGCAAAATGGCTTGGGAAAATAAAATTAAGTTTAAGAAGATTTTTATCCTGGTTCCTCTGCTAACTTTTCTGGGAGTGATGTGCTTGAACGCTGTTTTTTCTGTTTATTCAGAAGTCAGTTTTTGGGGAGCGGAAGGTGAGGAGCACAAGTCTTTTATTTCCATGATATTTTTTGCAGCTTTATTTATTTTAGTTTTAAATAATATTAAGACTAAAAAAGAAATATTTAAGGTAATTTTTGTTTTATTGGCAAGCGGATTTCTGGTAACTCTTTATGGCATATTGCAAATTTGGGAAATATATATTATTTCAGGGCAAGCGTTTCAAAATCCATTTTTTAATACCATCGGTTCCGTTTATGTTTTTGAAGCTTATGTGGCGGCCTTGTTCCTTATTTGCTTAGCTTTATTTTTGGAAAATATCAACAAAATTTTCAAGATTATCCTGATTTGCCTTTCCTTTTCCTTTTTCTTTGTGCTTCTGGTAATAAATTTAAAAATAATTTGGATTGCTTTATTGACAGCTTTGGCTTTAATCTTAGGAGCTTCCACTGTCAAGAGCGGAACGAAATCAAGCCAAGCCAGAGTTTTGCCCATGATTTTTCTAGTCTTGGCTTTGATGGCGATTTTAATCAACAAGCCTGTTTTAGGAAAAAAACAAATGCCAGTGGAAGTTTATTTGAATTACAAAACTTCCGCCAAACTAATGCTTTCCGCATGGAAAGAAAATAGCCTGCTTGGAAAAGGGCTGGGCAACTATTCTATAATTTACAAGGAAAATCGTCCCAGCAATTTAGGGCAATTCTGGTCAGTTAACTTTAATAATGGCTCCAGCTATTTTCTAACCCTGGCTACAACCACCGGCATCCTAGGGGCATTAAGCTTTTTATTCTTAGTGGCAACTGGCTTGTTTTATCTTTTCAGGGGAGTAATGCTTACTACTCTCAAGAAAAAAGAGAATAATTTTATGATAATCGGTGTTGGAGCAGTCTGGTTATTCCTTACTATAATAATTTTTGTTTACTTTACCAGCATTCCAATCTGGATGCTTTGGTGGCTTAGCCTGGCTTTGCTGATTACTTTTACATGTTTTGAAAATGAAGAAAAAGAATCTCAAGAATTCGTTGCTTCTTCTAAGAATTCACGGTCTTCTTTTTCCTTGTCCTTTGCTTTTGTATTGATTATCATTGGGTTAATTGTAGCAATTTATATGCAAAGCCAAAAATATATGGCAGCTGCCTACTATTATCAAGCGTTAAAAATGAATGCCCAAAATGAAAAGTTGGAAGATGTGGTGAATAAAATAAGCCAGGCCATTAATACTAATCCAGAGAGAGACAGCTACTATCGAAATATGTCAGTTGCTCTTTTCGGTTTGGCCAATCAGCGAGTAGCAGAAAAAGGCCAGGAAGAACTTTCTCCAGAAGATTCTAATTATGTGAGCCAGATGATTACTGAGTCCCTGAAGAGTGCTGATAGGGCAGTACAGATAAATGATCAAAATTCCCAAAATTATGTATCTTTGGCTAATGTTTACGAAGGTGTGATGATCACTATGGAAAAGGCGGACGAAAGAGCGATTGAAAATTACCAAAAAGCGATTGAGCATGATCCGAATAATCCAGCCTTGTATGTTTCCATTGCTAATATTTATGTAACTTTGGCCGACGTGGAAGCTGCTAGGCAGCAACAACAGCAACAAGCCCAGCAAGGGCAAGAACAGGCGATGGAATTGCCTCAAAAGAGCAGAGAATATTTAGCCTTAGCCAGGGAAAACGCCCAAAAAGCTTTGGAAATTAAAAGGGATTATGTAGCAGCTAATTTGCTTTTACCTACTATTTATCAAAAAGAAGGCGACTTGGCTAAAGCCATAGAAAGGGAAAAAGAAAATAAAGAAATTTATCCTAATGATGCAGGAATAGATTTCAGGCTTGGAATGCTTTATTACAATAATGAAAATTTTGACAATGCTCGAAAAAGTTTTCTGGATGCATTGGCCTTAAATAAGGATTATGCCAATGCCCGTTATTTCTTGGCTTTAACTTATAATAAACAGGGAGAAAATGACAAAGCTTTACAACAATTAAAGAAAGTGGCTGAGACTAACCAAGAGAATGAAAATCTTAAGAAAATGATAGAGAATCTAGAGAATGGCCGAGATATCTTTGAAGGGTTGCAACAAACTCAGCAAAATCAGCCGCCAGTGGAAGAAGAGAGTGGCGGAAATTTGCCGGAGCAACAACCAGAAATTGAATCAGGCATAGAAAATCAAGAGATCCCTGAAGAAGCTACTCCCAGCGCTGAAGAGGTGGAAGAATCTTCCGAAGAAGAAATTGGCCCTCTTCCTCCAGAGGAGAATCAGGATAAAGAAGAAGAAAAAGATGAGGAGGAGTAATTTAAAAGAGAAAGTTATCTATATTAGTTAACTCACAAAAATAAAAATTAAATTTATACATTGAAAAGGATATACTGGACTTGGTTTTTAATTATTTTTTTATTGATTTTCTCGGGTTGTAGTTTTGCCGGCAAGCCGGATGGCGGAGTTTATAAATCCATTGATGGCGGAAAGACTTTTCAACAAAAGAATAAAATAAATGAGGAAAACAATTTAAGCCAATCCAATGTGCTTTGCATGGCTGTTGATAAAAATAATTCGGATACTATTTATTTGGGGACAAAAAGCAACGGACTCTACAGGACAATTGACGGCGGAGAAAATTGGGTTAAAGATATAAATAATTTTTCCAATATAACGAGTGTTGCGATCGATCCGGTGAGCTCTCAGACGATTTATGTGGCTGCTAGCCGGGGAAAAAGAGGAAAAATTTATCGTACTCAAAACGGTGGAGAGGATTGGAAAGAAATTTACACGGAAAGAACAGACGGGCCAATTATATTAAGCTTAGCTTTAGATTATTCCAACCCTAAAATAATTTATGCCAGCAATTCTTCGGGAGGAATTTTCAAAAGCGAAGATCAGGGAGAATCCTGGAAGACGTTGCTTTGGGCGGAAGATTCAGTAAAAAAAATAGTTTTTGATCAAGCAGATCCGAATATTATTTATTTCGGTACTGGCAGCAGAGGGGTAATGATAAGCAAAAACGGAGGCAAGGATTTTGAAGAGATATTGCCTAACAGAAAAGTTTATGCCTTATTACCGCATCCGCATAAAAAAGGCGTGCTATTTCTAAGCGACAATAAAGGCTTGCATCGAAGCGATGATTTTGGTAAAAATTGGCAAACTATCAATACTCTAGTTAAGCCGGAAAATCTTTATTCTCGAGGATTGGCTGTAAACCCTAAGGATGATCAGGAAATTTTGTATTCTTCTGGAGAAGCCCTATATAAATCGTCAAACGGAGGGGAAAGTTGGATGCCGGTGCAGTTTAACTTTAATCGCATTATTGGCTCTATTGTTTTCAAGCCGGATAATCCCCAGGTTATTTATTTAGGCACGCGTAAAATAAGCAGCAGTGCTTTCCAGCTTTTGCCCACCTTGTAGAGATTGAAACAAACAATAGTTATCGGATTATTGAAATTTATTTAACCAAGATTTTTTAGTCAAATTAACTATTCAATTTAAATAAAAAATTAAGTTTTTGATTTATGAATTTAGAAGAACTCAATTTAGAAAAAAATTTAAATGAAACAATAGAAAAATACCAAGAACAGCTTAGGGCATTGCGAACTAATCGGGCAAGTGTTTCCCTGGTGGAAAAAATGCCAGTTGATTATTTTGGCGCAAAAACTCCCCTAAAACACATTGCTTCCATTTCCTTGTCGGATCCCAAAACAATTGTTATTGCTCCCTGGAATAAGGATAATTTGGTTGATATTGAAAAAGCTATCAATGAGTCAAATTTAAATTTGACGCCTAATAATGACGGAGAAATAATAAGGCTTACCCTGCCTCAACTAACCGAAGAACGGCGGCAAGAATTGGTAAAATTGTTAGGCAAGATCTCAGAAGAAGCCCGAATTAAAATAAGAAAAGTTCGAGAGAAAGCAATCAATGAAATAGAGGAAAAAGAAAAAAGAGGGGAGATTTCGGAAGACGATAAGTTTAGAGCTAAAGATGAAATTCAAAAGGAGATAGACAAAGCCAATGAAAGGATAGATGAAATTTATAATAAAAAAGAAAAGGCCATTATAGAAGTATAAAAAATTTAGTTTTAAATTTTAAATTTTTAAATAAACCATAATTTTTTAAACTCAAAACATTACTTATTATTAACGGTGATCAAATAAATGATTTTAACTATTGTTGTATTCATTTTAATACTTGGAGTGCTTGTCCTAGTCCATGAAGCGGGACATTTTTTTGTTGCCAAAAGAAATGGCGTGAGATCAGATGAATTTGGTTTTGGCTATCCGCCTAGAATTTTTGGAATATATAAGAATAGCAAAGGCCAAAGGAAGTTTATTTTAGGCAACAAGCCGGCTGATGAAGTTAAAGATAGAGGGAAAAATACTATTTATTCTATAAACTGGATTCCCATAGGCGGTTTTGTAAAGATTCACGGCGAAGACGGGGAAAATAAAAAAGATCCTAAGAGTTTCTCCAATAAATCAATTTGGAAGAGATTCAAGATTCTTTTTGCCGGTTCTGGAATGAATTTAGTTTTTGGTATTTTATTTTTGGCAATAGCGCTTCAGCTAGGGCTGCCTCAGCAAATTAGCGATGATGATCCAGCCAAAAATGCTAAAGTTCAAATTGCCTCAGTAAACAAAAAAAGCCCGGCTGAAGAGGCGGGAGTAAAAATGGGGGATATAGTATTGGCAGTTGAAATGAATGGAGAAAAAATAAAAATAGACAAGGTAGGACAATTGCAGGAAACAATAAAAAAACACAAGGGATCAGAGCTTACTTTTATTTTTCAACGCTTGGGAGAGAAGGAGGTTCTAGAGAAAAACATTTATTTGAGGGAGGATTATCCGGAAGGGCAAGGGTCAATGGGTGTTATGCTAGCCAGGGTTGCGGAAAAGGAATACGGATTTTTTCAATCCTTCTGGATAGCTATCAGCGCTGCTTATTCCATGATTGCTACCATTCTTTGGTTTTTGGGAGATTTGATAGTAAGAATTTTTTCTGAGAAGCCGGTAGTGGCAGATGTGGCTGGTCCTGTGGGAATCGCGGTGCTGACAGGCCAGATGGCTAAGATGGGAATTGCTTACTTGTTTAATTTTGCTGCTATACTTTCTATAAATTTAGCCGTCATAAATTTATTCCCTTTGCCAGCCCTGGACGGAGGAAGAATTTTGTTTTTGTTAGTTGAAAAAATCAAGGGGTCGCCGGTAAGCCAAAGAACAGAAGGCATTGTTCATACAATAGGATTTTTTGTGCTAATGGGGCTAATGGTGCTAGTCACAGTAAAGGATTTTATTAATTTTGAGATTATTGATAAAGTTAAGGACTTGCTCTAAAATTACTCTTGTTGATTTAATATAATTTGTTTCTAATTTGATTATTGTTTCATTGATGAACTGTTTTTTAAACAATGTAACAATTTAGCAATATAACAATGCAACAATTTTTAAGATAATTTTATGCCAGGAGTAAAAATGGAAGAAATCATATCTTTATGCAAAAGGCGGGGGTTTGTTTTTCCTTCCAGTGAAATATACGGGGGATATAGCGCTATTTATGATTTTGGTCCTTATGGAGTAGAATTGGAAATTACCATTAAAAAAATTTGGTGGAACAAGACAGTTCAAGAAAGAGAGGATATTGTGGGCCTAGACAGCGCTGTTTTTATGCATCCTAAGATTTGGGAGGCTAGTGGCCATGTGCAAGGTTTTTCTGATCCCTTGGTTGAGTGCAAGAGTTGCCATTCAAGGTTGAGAGTTGACCATCTTTTAGAAGAAATTGGTGTTTCAGCAGATGAAAAAATGGAAGAAGGAGAAATAAATAAGATTTTTCAGGAAAATAAAGAAAGAATTAAATGTCCAAATTGCAGCAGCAGCGACTTTAGTGAAGCCAAAAAATTTAATTTGCTGGTAAAGTCTAATCTGGGAAATTTTGATCAGAACTGGGATAAGGAAGCGGCTTATTTGAGAGGAGAGACTTGCCAGGGAATCTATGTGAATTATAAAAACATCTTGGATTCTAGCCGGGTAAAAATTCCTTTTGGAGTTGCCCAGATAGGAAAAGCTTTTCGGAATGAAATAACTGCCAGGCAATTTATTTTTCGTACTAGAGAATTTGAACAAATGGAAATGCAATATTTTACCCATCCAGAAAAAGAGATGGAGGCTTATGAAAAGTTGCGCGAGAGCCGTTGGAATTTTTATGTTGGATTAGGAATTAAAAAAGAGAACTTAAAATGGCATCAGCATGAAAATTTAGTTTTTTATGCCAAAGAAGCTTATGACATTGAATACAAATATCCTTTTGGATTCAAAGAATTGGAAGGCGTCCATGCCAGAGGAGATTATGATCTGACTCAGCACCAAAAATTTTCTGGAAAAGATATGAGTTATACCGATCCAAACACTAATGAAAAATTTATTCCCCATGTCATTGAATCTTCCGTGGGAGTAAGCCGAATTTTTCTAGCTTTAATTTCAGATGCTCTGCATAAAGAAAAAACAAAAGGGGAGGAGCGTACAGTGTTAAAATTTAACAAAGAAGTCGCGCCGATTAAGATTGCGGTTTTTCCGCTTTTAAGAAACAAGCCGCGGCTAGTAAAAGAAGCCAGGAAAATTTTTGATTCTTTAAAGAAAGATTATATGTGCGAATTTGATGACAATGGTAATATTGGCAAGCGTTATCGCCGGCAAGATGAAATAGGGACTCCTTATTGCATAACTGTGGATTTTGATACAGTAGAAAAAGATAAAAAAGTTACGGTACGTGATCGAGATACTATGGAGCAAGAGCGGATTGCGCTGGAAAACATAGAAGATTATTTTTCGGAAAAGTTTAATAAATAATGAATAGCGATTATGTGTGGCATTTTTGGCTATATAGGGAAAAGGCCCGCTGCTTCGATTTTAATAAAAGGCTTAAGGGATTTAGAATACCGGGGTTATGATAGCGCGGGAGTTTTTATTTTGGATAAAGGCCAGGCTAAAGTTTATAAGTCAGTTGGCAAGGTGTCTGACTTAAAAGAAAAATTGCCAATAAAAAAAATTAACGGAAGTATTGGAATTGCCCATACTCGCTGGGCTACGCATGGCAAGCCCTCTATTAAAAATTGCCACCCGCATCATGATTGTAAAAAGGAAGTGTGGGTAGCGCATAATGGAATTATTGAAAATTACCAGGCTCTCCGCCAAAAACTTGAAACTAAAGGCCATAAATTTTATTCAGATACGGATACCGAGGTAGTAGCCCATCTAATTGAGGAATACAAAAGAAGGGGGAAAGATTTATTTTCGGCTGTTAGTTCGGCACTTTCTGTCTTGGAGGGAGCTTTTGGCTTGGCAATTATCGACAAGAACAATCCTGATACGATTTATGTGGGGAAGAAAGGCAGTCCGATTGTTATAGGCGTAGGCCAAGATGAATATATTGTTGCTTCTGACGCAAATGCCATAGTTCCTTATACCAAAAAAGTTATTTATCTGGAAGATGGGGAACTGGCTCAAGTGAATTTAGCCGGGTTAGAAATT
>CAYMRZ010000012.1:13239-20413 GCA_964393045.1 uncultured Bdellovibrionales bacterium
GATTTCGGCGGAGGGGCTGCCTATGCCGCCAAGTATCTGCACAATCTGAACGGAGAAAAAAGAAATAAAAAAAAGAAAAAAATCACTAAAATCGATTGGGAGGCCGGCAGGGTCCGAAAAGATGGGTTTGCTCATTTTATGCTTAAAGAAATTTGCCAACAGCCAAAAGTTTTGCAAGACTCCATACGGGGAAGAGCGGAAAAATTTTTAAGAGAAGATAGCGAGCCGGTGCTAGGAGGACTAAAGGATGTTAGCCGAAAATTAAGGGAAATCAATAAATTAATTATTGTAAGTTGCGGAACATCCTATTATGCCGGATTAATAGGGGAATATATAATGGAAGAATATGCTGGCTTGCCTACTCAAGTAGAATATGCCAGTGAATTTCGTTATCGAAAACCATTACTGGATGATAAGACGGCGGTGTTGGCTATTTCCCAGTCGGGGGAAACTGCAGATACTTTAGAGGCTATCCGGGAAGCCAAAACTAAAGGAAGCCTAACCTTAGGAATCGTTAACGTAGCAGGATCCACTATCGCCAGAGAAACAGATGCAGGCATATATACTCATGCTGGATCGGAAATTGGAGTAGCCTCTACCAAGGCCTTTATTGCCCAGCTTTCAGTTCTGATTTTGATGACTTTAATGCTAGGCAGACAAAGACAAATGTCTTATGTCATGGGAAGGAGAATCGCCAGCGAATTGCAAGCTCTGCCAAAAAAAATAAGGAAGGTGACAGGGGAAAGAGAACAAATCAAAAAAATTGTTAAAAAATATAAGGATTATAAAAATTTTTTGTTTTTAGGAAGAAAATACAATTATCCTATCGCTGAAGAAGGCGCTTTAAAATTAAAGGAGATTTCTTATATTCATGCCGAAGGTTATCCAGCTGGAGAAATGAAACATGGGCCGATTGCTATGATTGATAAAAATTTTCCATCCTTGTTTATTGTTCTAAAGGACAGTGTTTATGATAAAATAAAAAGCGGGATGGAAGAAATTAAAGCCCGGCAAGGCAAGGCAATAGCTATAGCTACAGTGGGAGATAGCAAGATAAAAAAATTAGCAGATGATGTAGTTTTTATTCCTAAAACTCTAGAAATGCTAAGTCCTTTGGTTTCAGTTATTCCACTTCAACTATTTGCTTATTACATGGGAGTGCTTAAAGGTAAGGATGTGGATAAGCCTAGAAATTTAGCAAAAAGTGTTACCGTTGAATAAGGGTATTAATTTATTGCCAGAGGCTTATTTTTTTGTTATCCTTTATTTTATGGCTGACTCGTGATTTTTTGCTTGCATGCCGGTTTGTCTAGTTTGATTAGTTCGCTTCGGCTCGTATCGCTTGTCGATGCGAGACGGGGACGCCAGGGATTCCTCACACTACTTGTATGCGTCGTCTAGTGGTTAGGACACTGAAGAAATCAATCATGATCCTACAGGGCAGGCGCCAGGTTCCCTGCCTGCTTGCATATGCCGCCATCGTCTAGTGGTTAGGACGCCAGGTTCTCATCCTGGTAACAGGGGTTCAATTCCCCTTGGCGGTACAAGCATTGCGGGCAGGTCATCCTGGTAACACGGGTTCGATTCCCGTGCTCGGTACAAATTAACAAATAATTATTGACAATTAACTTATAACAGTTAATCTTAACAACTAATTTAATATAGTGGAAGCGCAAGATTATTTAGCGAATTATAAAAAAAAATTTGATCCGGTTTGCAAGGCATACTTAGGAGAAAAAGTAAAACAAGCGAAAAAAATTGATAAACTAGCAGAACAAGCCTTAAAAATGATAAAAAATTTTGTTTTGGCAGGTGGCAAAAGACTGAGGCCGGCTATCTTGTATTATAGCTATCTAGGCAATGGCGGTAAAAAGGAAGAGGAGATTATTAAAGCCTCTGTCTCCGCTGAATTAGCCCATATTTTTTTGCTTATTCACGATGATATAATAGATAAAGATGAAATACGTCATGGCGTATCTACTATACATGAAAGATATAAGAAAATAGGCAAGCAGATTTTAGTCGGAAAAAATTTAAAAAATAAAGATGTTGTTCACTTTTCTAATTCCATGGCTATCTTGGTAGGGGATGTTGCTGCTTCTATGGCGAATGAGGTTATTTTCAATGCTAATTTTCCGGCGGAAAAGATAATCGCCGCCCTTAATAAACTGCAGAATATTGTTTACCAGACTGTGCCCGGAGAAATGATTGATGTAATGATGGAATTTAAAAATGAAGCTACTGAAGAAGAAATCATTAGAATGCATGAAGGGAAGACGGCCCGCTATACTTTTGAAGGGCCAATTCATTTAGGTTATATATTTTCCGATGGAGAAAAAGATGATGAAAATTTAGAATTTTTCTCCCGTTATGCAATTTTGGCTGGCAAGGCTTTCCAATTAAGGGATGACATTTTAGGGGTATTTGGAGAAGAAAAAAAACTTGGTAAACCGGTAGGATCTGATATAATAGAAGGCAAGCAAACTTTGCTTATCCTAAAAGCCAAGGAAAAAGCCAATAGGCAGCAATTGAAATTTTTAGAGAATAAAATAGGCAATCAGGATTTAAACAGCCAAGAACTGGAGGAAATAAGAAAAATAATTAAGGAAACTGGATCTTTGGGATACTCCCAGTCCTTGGCCCGGAACATGGGAATAGAAGCCAAAGAGTTTCTGGCTAAAGTAAAATTTAAAAACAACCAGGCCTTTGATTTTTTTCAAGCTTTGACAGATTTTATTATCAAGAGGCAAGTGTAAAATTATTATTTTTTTATGAATAAACCAATTGATAAAAATTTACCTTATCATGTAGCCATCATTCCTGATGGAAATCGGCGCTGGGCAAGAAAAAGAAATTTAAAACCTTGGCAAGGGCACGAAGCGGGAGCTGAGGTAATTGAAAATTTAAGCCAAAAAGCATTAGATTTAGGAATTAAGTGCTTAACCTTTTGGGGATCTTCCCTGGACAACCTTAAAAAAAGGCCGTTTAACGAGAAAAGAGTATTGTTGAAAATATATGAAAAATATTTCAAGAGACTTATGGAAGATGAAAGAATTTATCAGAATAGAACCCAAATAAATATTATTGGCCGCTGGGAAGATCAATTTCCAGCTAAGCTTAAAAAAATTCTTCAAGACGGCCTGGAAAAAACTAAAAAGCATTCTAATAATTTTTTGAATTTTTTATTAGCTTATAGCGGAGATGATGACATGATAGAAGCCATAAAAAGGATTAATGACCAATGTATTGAAGAAGGAAGGTCCGTAGAACTAAACCATGAAGTAATTCATAAAAATTTATTAAGTGCCGTATTGCCCAAGGTGGACCTAATAATAAGAACGGGGGTCAGAAATGATCCTCATAATAGTGCAGGATTTTTAATGTGGCAAACTCAAAATTCTCAACTTTTCTTTTCAGAAAAATATTTGCCAGATTTTTCCATAAAAGATTTTGAGGAGGCGATAAAGGAATATTGTCGAAGAGAGAGAAGGATGGGGAAATAGCAGTTGCATTAGCTAGTTAGGATTTGGCTTCTTAGCTAGTTAGGGAATGTTGCATTGCTACATCGTTAAATTTTTTTAAAAACAATAGAATAATAGAATAATGAAGTTTTTCTATAAGAATTAAATATAAAAAATGTCAATAGAAGCAAAAGATGATAATTTCGAGGAGGAAGTGTTAAAAAGTGATAAGCCTGTCTTGGTTGATTTTTGGGCGCCCTGGTGTGGGCCTTGCCAAGCCATGGGACCTGTTATTGAGGAGATTTCAAAAGAATTTGAGGATAAAGTTAAGGTCGTGAAAGTCAACGTAGATAATAGTCCTCAATTTGCTCAAAAGTATGGAATTATGTCTATTCCTGCTTTGATTATTTTTAAGAATGGAGAAATATACAAACAATTGGAACCGGGTGTACACTCTAAAGAAAAAATAACAGAAGAGCTAAATAATTTAAAATAAAAAATAAATGTTATTGAAAATTTACAGGACATTTCGTACTGGTTGGCAAAATTTTTATCGAAACGGCCTGCTTTCTGTGGCGACTATAAGCGTCATAGTTGTTACTTTATTTATTATTAATTTGCAAATGGCAGTTATTTTTGCCAATGATTTATTATTGCAAGACGTCAAAGATCGAGTGAGCATATCAGTGTATTTTAAGCCGGAAACATCCAAGCAGGATGTAATGAGAGTGAAAGATAAGTTTTCTGTTTTCCAGGAAATAAAATCCATTGAGTATGTTTCCAAGGAAGAAGCTTTAAAAGATTTTGAAAATAAAAATAGCAATAACGAGGTGTTAATGAATTCCCTGAAAGAAATCGGAGTTAATCCTTTTGAGCCTACCCTAATAATTAAAGCTGAAGAACCAGAAGATTATGAAGCTATTGCTAAGGCAATTGAGAATAGTGAATTTAAGGAGATAATTTCTGAAATTAATTACCACAAATACAAAGATATTATTAACGGGCTGAGCCAAGAAATAAACTCTGATCGCAAAATGGGAATCATTTTGGGCTTGACGCTTTCTTTTGTTGCAGTATTAATAACTTTTAATAGCATAAAGATCACAATGTATTCCTACCGGCAGGAAATAGAAATTATGCGCCTGGTGGGGGCTTCTAACAATTACATTCGCTTGCCCTTTTTGTGGGAAGGAATTTTATACGGTTTAATTTCTGTTATTATTTCTGTTCCTCTTTCTTATGTTTATTTAAAATTTTTATCTAGCGGAGGAACTTCCTCGGCCATATTGCCGTTTTCTAACGATATATATATTGAAAAATTTTTGACAGATTATTTCCATGCCAATATAATAATCATGATTCTTTTCCAATTGGGGCTGGGATTTTTATTGGGAGTTATAAGCTCTTTAATAGCTGTTAGAAAATATTTAAAGAAATAAATAAAAGTTCCTAAAGTTCATAAAGTGAAAAGTTAAAAGAATAGAAATTTATGATATAACAATTAAAAAAATTTATGGGTTTATTTGGATTTGGAAAAAAGAAAAAACAAAAAAAGAGTGACGAGGAAAATAGTGGCCAGGCTGGCCAGATGAATCAAGCTTTGGAAAACATAGATTCCAAAAAGTTATCTCGCAAAGAAAGGATTGCCTTGGGGATGTTCAAGAAATTGCCTAAAAGCAAGCAACAGAAGATTATGGAAAAGGCAATGAATCCCCAGAATATTCAAAAAGAAAAAGATAAAATCCTAAAACAGTTGAATCAAGCAGTAAAAAGCGGAGAGATGAGCAAGCAAGAGGCGGAGCAGGTTAAAAGCCAGCTAGGATTAAGGTAAAATTTTTGGGTATCCAATGTCCAAAAATTACACAAAAAAGACATTAAAAGAGAGATGCTGTGCCTGTAATTGAATAGGAAATTCCTGGCTATAAATGTTGATTAATTGTTGATAACTTTTTAGTAATATTTTAAAAATGGCTTAAACAAGCCATTTTTTTTGTTTAAAAATTTTTTTAAAATGGCGAGAAATGTTTGACAATACAACTGAAGTGGATTAAAATAATATCAGAGTGGTGAAAAGTGGGGATATAAAAATAAACTAGCTAGGGGGAACTAGTAAATAGTTAGTGGTTTTTGGCTTTTATTGAATTGCAAAATTTTAAATTATTAGAAATCAGAAATTAAAAACTATAAATTAAATAAAAATGTTTATTGGTGAATATCAGCATATTTTAGATAATAAAAATAGATTAGCCTTGCCTTCAAAATTTCGGAAAAATTTTCAGGGCAAAGCAGTAATTACTCGCGGCTTGGACAGTTCTTTGTTTATCTACCCCTTAAAAGTTTGGAAGAAAATTGCAGAAAATTTAGGCACTATGCCAGTAGGAGAAAAAACTACTCGAAGTTTTGTCCGCTTAATGTTAGCGGGAGCAATGGATGCAGAACTTGATTCTCAGGGCAGAGTTTTGGTCCCGGATTATTTGAAAAAGCATGCCGATTTAAAAAAGAAGGTGGTAATAGCCGGTTTATATAATCGTTTAGAAATTTGGAATGAAGAAATGTGGGCTAAATACAAAAACGAAGCTGTTAAAAATCAAGATGATATTGCTGAGCAGCTTGGAAAATTAGGAGTATATTAAAAGAATTCAAAATTTAAATCTCAAAGTTTAAAACAAAAATTGGAGAATATAAATTAAAAGCAGAAGCTCAGGTTAATTGTTAAATGTTAAATTGTTAAATGTTATCTAAAAGGCATATTCCAGTTTTAGCGATGGAGACTATAGAAAGTTTAAATATAAAAGAGAAGGATGTAGTAGTGGATGCTACTTTGGGAAGCGGAGGGCATAGCGAGAGAATTTTGAAAAAATTAAACAAGGGAAAGCTGGTAGCTATTGATTATAACCAGCAAGCCATTAAAGAAAGTGAAAAAAGGTTGGCACCGCTAGCAAAGGAAAATAATAATGAGGTAATTTTTGTCCACGATAATTTTGTTCATTTAAAAAATATTCTCAAAAAGTTAAAAATCAAAAAAGCGGATTCAATTATAGCTGACTTAGGCTGGAGGATAGAACAGCTGGACGCCACTAGTTTTAGAAGCTCACAAAAATTAAAAATGAAAATTGATGACACAGGATATAATTTGCAGCCGGATGCTTATGAAATTATTAATTACGCTAAAGAAGAGCAGCTGATGGGAATTTTTAAGCAATTTGGCCAAGAGCCTTATGCCCGTTCCATCGCTAGGGCTATTTGTGAAAGCAGAAAAAATCATTCTATCAAAACTAATCAGGAATTAGCTGAAATAATAGCAGCCCTAAAAAAAACCAATAAAAAAAGCAAAATTCATCCGGCTACTAAGATTTTTCAAGCTTTGAGAATATTTATAAATAAAGAAATAGAGAATTTAGAAAAATTTCTAGATGAGGCAATTGAATTATTAAAACCTGCCGGCAGATTAGCGATCATTTCTTATCATTCCTTAGAAGACAAGAAAGTTAAAAATATTTTTCAGACAAACGCCAGGGGATGTGTTTGTCCAAAAGAATTTCCTATATGTATTTGTGGCCGAAAGGAAAGAATAAAATTAGTGAATAAAAAGGTCATCAAGCCTTCCAAAAAAGAAATATTGGAAAATCCCAAAAGCCGCAGTGCCCGGCTGAGGGTGGCAGAAAAAATATAAAAAACAAAAAACAAAAAATAAAAATTAAATTAATGAAAAT
>CAYMRZ010000013.1:0-356 GCA_964393045.1 uncultured Bdellovibrionales bacterium
TCATTATATATTTTTTAGATAAGAGAGGAAAAACTAAAAATAAAAAAACTGCTACTGGAGCACCAAAAAAAATTAACTCTAAAAATTTTTCCCATCCTTTCTCAAATCCGCTTTCAAATAACAACCAATAAAAAATTCCATTTATAACTAAAAGTTCAATAGTTAAAAAAGAATAAATCCACCAAAAAAAAGGCTTCGTTTTCCTAAGAATCAAAAAAGTCGGTAAAAGCACTGCTAAATAAATAGCGCTAACTTTCAAAAGTGGTATGCCATGAAACCACATTTCTAGAATTCCCATTTTTTTACTTTATTTTTTATTTCTATATTAAAACAAAAAAATTATCCTCATCAAAAAC
>CAYMRZ010000013.1:366-8171 GCA_964393045.1 uncultured Bdellovibrionales bacterium
TTTATTTTATCATATTTTTAATATCTTTTCATTTAATTTTTTCTATTTAAAATACTCCAGTATACCAGTATACTGGAGTATTCTTGGATATTTACTCTTTCCAATCTTCAATCACAATTTTCTTTCCCTCTCTTTGAAGAACCAATTTTTGCCTCTCCCGAATGCCTAATTCGTCTACAATTTGAGCCGGGATGACTACTGACAGGCTTCTTTTGCCCTGACGGGTAACCTTGCGGACATATTTTTTATTTTTCATTTGTTTTTATTAAGAATTACTTGCTACATAGCATACCAAAGGCGGACAAGCATGTTACATAGCATGTTACGTAGCATGCTACGTAACATATCTGCCCCTGTCTGCCGGCAGGCAGGCACTTTTGGTGGGCTACATAATCTTATTTCACATTATAATACTTTTTATACCAATCCACAAAGTTCTTAACCCCTTTTTCAATCCGAGTAATCGGCTTCCAGTCAAGCTGGCGGAGCTGGCGGATATCGGCCACGGTGGACGGCACATCTCCAGGCTGGATCGGCATCAAATTCTTCTTGGCCTTTTTGCCGATATTCTCTTCAATCACCTCAATAAATCGCAACAGTTTTTCTTCTTTGTCGCCGCCAATGTTCATCACAGCATAATCCAGATCCGCGCTTAAAACTTTCAAAGTGCCGCTGACAATGTCATCAATATAAGTGAAATTACGGGACATTTTGCCGTAATTATAAACATCAATCGGTCGGCTCTGGATAATATTTTTAGTAAATTTAAAAAGCGCCATATCCGGCCGTCCCCACGGACCATAGACGGTAAAATAACGAAGTCCAGTGGTTTTCAGGCCATAAATATGGCTGTAAACATGCGCCATCAATTCCGTTGATTTTTTGGTGGCAGCATAAGGGGATATCGGCGTATCTACGCTGTCAGTTTCCGAAAAAGGCACTTTTTTATTGTTGCCGTAAACAGAAGACGAGGAGGCGTAAACAAAATTTTTCACTCCGTATTTTCTGCTTAAATCCAAGAGATTCATTGTCCCCCGAATATTAGTTTCTTCATATAAAAATGGATCCAAAAGCGAATTGCGCACGCCGGCCATAGCCGCCAAATGAATAACCTTGTCTGGCTTTTCTTGGCGAAAAATTTCCTGCATAGACCGATAAATTCGGATGTCCCTTTTATAAAATTTATATTTCTTGCCCTTGAGCAAACTTTTCAACCGGTCTTTTTTTAGCCGGGGATTATAGTAATCATTCAAATTGTCCACTAGGATAACTTTGTGCCGGCGCTTGATCAGTTCCTTGGCACAATGGCAGCCGATAAATCCAGCGCCGCCAGTGATAAGTACTTTCATTTATATTTTTTTAAAAATTTTATAACTTAAAAATTTAGCTGTAAAATAATTTTATCATATAAGCTAATATGATAAAATTTTATTATAAGGATAAATACAGAGAGTTTTATTTTGGATATTTTTAGCATAACCCTTTTCAAAAGATAAGCAAAGAGCAAGACCGTTGGCCTCGCTCTTGTAGTCTTTTTTTGTTTATTGCTGAAATTTACAGTAAGGGCATCTCCTTAAGCTATCATTAACAGTTTGGGAAAGCTTTTGTATATCAACTGTTATTTCCTTGCCTGGCTCCTCAAAAATAACATAATCAAGAATTTCCTTGGTTTCAAAAGGCAGAAAAGCTTCCCCGCATTTCTCGCATTTCACCTCGGCACCTGTTTGCAAAGAAACTCTTATCCAAATCCTCTCTTCTCCCACCAAAACACTCGTTTCCATCTCAGGCATTTTCTAAACCTCCTTTCTTTCAATCTATTTTATCTTCTTGTGGTAAAAACTAACAAATATTAAAGGAACAATAAATAACGTTAAAAATGCGCTGAAGGTTAAGCCAAAAATAATGGTAAAGCCCATATTTCTCCAATCCGGCTGGGTGATGGAAAGCGGCAGCAAGCCAAAAATAGTGGTGATGGAAGTTAGAATAATCGGCCGCAAGCGGGCGCAGCCGGCATTTCGCACAGATTGAATCAGGCCTTTTTCTTTTCTCAATTCTTTATTTATCTGGTCAATTAATATTATAGCATTATTGATCACAATGCCAGCCAAGGAAACAATTCCCACAAAAGCCGGGATATCCAAAGTCAACCGGGCAGCTGCCATGCCAATAAAAACGCCAATCAAAGCCAAGGGGATGGTCATTAAAATTATCATCACTTGCTTATAGGAATTGAACTGGATAATCAAAATAAACAGAATCAAGATTATTCCAATAATCATTTTCAAAAGCATATCCTGATAAATTTCCATCAGCTCTTCCTGTTCTCCGCCATAATCAATCCGATAACCTTGAGGCAAATCAAAATCCTTTAGATCTTCCTGAAGTTGGTTGGTAATTTCTGTAGGATTGCCTCCTTCGGTGCCAGCGCTGACCGTAACTATCCGCTCTTTATCTTTTCTATTGATGCTGGCCAAGGAAGGCCTTAATTCAATTTCCCCTAATTCTGAGAGTGCTATTTTTTCGCCGGTTGGCGCAGTTATTAAAATCTCCTCTATTTTGCTAAAAGAGTTCTTCTGCTCTTCGTTGAAGCCCACGTTGATTCTTATTTCTTCCCCATTTTGGCTAATTTTCGATTCATTATCCCTGGAAATTCCTTTGCGCAATTCTCCAGCTACCTGGATCACGGAAAAACCCTTACTGGCTAAAACATCCTTATTGGGGATAAAAACAAATTCTCCTGGCGCCAAATCCACAGAAGTTTCCGCTTCGACTACGGTAGGAATTTTTTCCAGCCGGCTTTTAATTTCTGTTGCCAGTTTGTCTAGTGTTAATAAATCTTCACCTACTACCCGCAATTCAATCGCGCTTCCAGTCGGCGGACCAGATTGCTCTTCCATAAAGCTAATTTCCGCTTCAGTAATATTTTTCTGCATTTTTTCTCTTAACTCAGCTACTATTTCTCCGCTTTTAATTTCCCTGTCTTCCTTTTTTGTTAAATTAGCTTTTATGGAAGCCTTGTGGGTATTAGTCCCGCCTCCGCCGGCGTTCAATAAATTCATTCCTATGCCCGAACCTACATTAGTGGTAAAATTAACTACTTCTTCTTGCTCTAATATTAGAGCTTCCGCTTTTCGCACTGCCTCATCAGTTTTTTCCAACCGCGTTCCCTGAGGCAGTTCCAGACTTACATAAAAAAATTCAGAATCAATTTCTCCGAAAGATTTTATTTTTAAAATTCCACTAATAGGCAGCAACAAACTGGCCACGAATAAAATCGTAACAACGGCTACCGCTATGCGGCGGTTTCTTTTTCTGCCAATTAGTTTAGGCAAAAAATCATAATAACGGCGAGAAAACTTATTAAATAGTCTGCTGGCCCACCGCTCTTCCCTGGCCCGGGAGATACACCTTCCTTTGGCCTTTCTTAAAATTTTTCTTATCAGTCCGCACGGCTGCTCTCCTGTTTTTCCTATCCCTTTATCCCTGCTCCCAGCCGGCTTAAAAATTAAAGCCCCAATAGCTGGAATAATTGTTAGCGCCACAAAGAGAGCGGCAATCAAAGTACTGATAACCACAATTGGAATAACTTTCATAAACTCGCCAATAATCCCTTCAACAAACATCAAGGGGAAAAAGGCGGCTACGGTAGTAAGCATTCCCGAGAGCAAAGGCGCGGCATATTCCTTGATAGTTAGAATAGCTGCTTGATAGCCGCTAATGCGGTAATGGCCTACTTTGCGATAAATGCCCTCTACAATTACAATGGCACTGTCAACCAAGAGACCTAATGCTAAAATCAAAGCAAATAAGGATAAAAAATTCAAGCTTTCTCCCAGAGAGGCCATGATAATAAAAGATATAAAAAAGGAAAACGGCACCGCCAGACCGGCTAAAAGCGCTTCTCGCCAGCCTAAAAAAATAAAGAGTAAAAACAGAATAATCATCACTGTTTCTATCCCATTGAGAGACAAAGTGTTAATGCTATCAATAATATATTCTCCGTTATTGGTGGTTACTTCCACTCCTAAATCCTCCGGGTAATCAACTCCCCGGCCTTCCTTCAAAATTTTTTCCGCCCGACGGGTCACTTCCGTGATGTCGCCGCCTGTTTTTTTATAAACCTGAATGGAAACTGCTTCTTGGGGCAAGGCCTGTTTTATGGATAATCGGGAACGAGAAGTTTCTTCGTTAAAACCAATTTTTACTTCAGCTACATCTTCTAGAAGAATCGGCTTATTTTCTTGGTAAGCAACTGCCAGCTTGCTGATATCTTCAGCATTCTTAAATTCACCCTCTATCCTGAAAGAATACTTATAATTATCCAGTTCTAAGGTTCCTGCCGGAAAATTAGTATTATTAGTGGCTATGGCTCCTATTAAATTGGAAATGGAAAGATTATACTGAGCTAATTTTTTCTGATCTGCATCCACTTTTATTATGCGATCTCTTCCGCCCACTATCTTCACATCACTCACATAAGGAATGCCTTTTAGCTTATCTTCTATATTTTGGGAAAACTCCTTCACGTCTGCCACATCATATTGTTCGGAATTTAAAGTAGCCACAAAAATCGGCTCGTCTGAAAGGTTAATCTCAATCACTTGCGGAGCCGCAGCTTCTTCCGGCAAATCACTTTCGATTTTGCTAACCTCATCTTCCAGTGTCCGAACGGATTCAGTTATATCCTGGTCTGCCTCAAATTCCACTGCCACTGAAGAAAAGCCAAGAGACGAGCTGGAATCCAGGTTTTTAATTCCGGATATATTAGTTATTTGGTTTTCAATTTTTTTAGTAATTTGTTGTTCTACGTCCAGCGGAGAAGAGCCTGGATAAGCGGTTGCTACTACCGCATAAGGAATTTCCACCTCCGGCTGTAATTCCCTGGGCAATCGGTCTATGGTAAGCAAACCGAAAATAAAAAGGAAAATAATAATCAAATAGGTAAGCTTGCTTTTGCGTATCAAAAAAACCCAAGGAGATTTTTCAAACGACTTAGCTTCAGTTAAAATTTTTTTCTTTTCTTCTTCCGAATTACCGTTTTCCATTTTTTGTTGTTTAAATTTATTCATTTAATCTTCTCAAAATTCCTATAATAGCCCGCCCTAAATTCTATGCTTACTAAAACATTCTTACATCCTTGAGAATGTAAGAATGTTTTTCATCTGACGTATTTATAATTTTCCTTCTGCAATTTTTACTTTCATTTCTTCCCTCAAATTCCTGTTGCCGTCAACAATCACTTGGTCGCCTTCTTTCAGTCCCTGAGTAATTTCCACTTGATTTCCAATAATTTCGCCCATCTCCGCTTCCACTGCCTTGGCAACTCCATTTTTTATTTTGAAAACCCGTGTCATAGTCTGCCCAATATTGACTGCATCTAGCGGAACAAAAAATGAATCTTGATTGGCAATTCTCAACTTTAAAATTGCCTGGGCATTTTGATTGGCGTTGTTTATTATTCCCTGATCTATTTCAATTTTGGCCTCAAAGCGCTGATTTGCTTGGTTGGCAATTTTAGAAACAGAGTTAAGCCGGCCTTCATAATTTTTTTCTCCAATTTTTATTGAAACCGCATCTCCCACCTTGATTCGGGAAACTTCATTTTTATTAAGAAATACCTTGCCCTCCAATTTTCCTTCTCCTACAATTTCTGCTATTTTTTGCCCGGGATTAACATAATCATCTAGGTCAATCTCCTTAGAGGCTGCATAGCCGCTCACCGGAGATCTTACAAAACTTTTTTCATAAGCGATGCGGGCTTGCTCTAATCCGGCCCTGGCTTGTTCTAACTGAATTTCTGCTGAATTAATCTGCACTTCTGCACTGGCTTCCGCCTGGTCTTCTTGGGTTTTAGCAATATCTAAATTTTCTTCTGCCAGGTCTATAGCATCTTCATTCTCGCCATCTTTTGCCTGCTTTAATTTAAGCTTAGCAATATCCACTGAATCATTCGCTAAGTCAAGGCTCTCTCGAATAATTTTTTTAGTATCTTCCAGATTCTTCAAAGCTAAATCATAAGAATTTTGGGCTGTTTCCAAGGAAGCTTTAGCTGAATTGACATTAGAAGTTTGATCGAAAATCGCTAAAATTTGCCCCTCTTTCACAAAATCACCAACTTTAAAATTAACTTCCTTGATTCTTCCGGCATATTCTGCTACTGCTATACCATCATTACTGCTATTTAAAAATAGAGTCTTTTTCAGTTCAGCTACATTTTTAACGCCCTTTTCTAATTTTAAAACTTTCACCTCCTTAGCCGGCTCCTCTGGCTTGTTGGCTGCTCCCTCTTCCAAAGGCTCATTATTTCCGTCGAAAATTATCAACGCGCCTAAAATTCCCACAATTAAAATAACGGCAGAAATTATATTTTGTTTTTTCCTGTGCTTTTTTAATTCTTCTTGCATCATAAAATTTATATATATGGTTTAATTATTTTTCGAATTACAGTTAACTCTCGTAATTAATTATTTTATGAATTTCTAACTTCTTTGTTTTACCTGTCCCGTAAAATTGTGTTCTGTATTTCACCAGGATAAACTTTCCAATTTCTTAATATTTTAACTTTCTAAATTTTTCAACCTTCTAACTGAATATTAATAAACATTGATTACCGGCGAAATTTCTCCTGTTTCGTTATCCCAAAAAATATTTTTCTCTAAAATTTTAAAAGAATTATTCCATTGGGCATTACAGAAAGGAGCTGCTTCAATTCGCACTATTCCCCAGCTGTCATTTTTGTAGAATTTATTATCTTCAACTTCAATTAATCCCTCAGCGCCTTGCGCTCTGATTTCCATTCCCTGCTTATCGTTGTTATAAAACGTATTATCCTCAACAAAAATTTCGCTTTCATCAATCGTCAATCTCAAGCCCACTCCCTCGTTTTCTTTCACTCGATTATCTTTAAAATTTAGTTCAGATTTTCTTTCGAATTCTACTCCATCCTTATCATTGTAATAAATCTCATTATTTTTCACATGAGCCTTTCTTCTTTCGCTGTAAATGCCATTCCAGCCATTTTCAGCAATATAGTTGCCGTAAACTTCTAGTTCATACTTATCCTTACGACTGGCACGTTTGGCTTTTATTCCGTCTTTACAATTATCAATAATTTTACAATTAGTGATGGTTGCTGAATCATCTTCTTTGACATAGACGCCATATTTTCCCCTTTTAACCGTAACTTTTCCCAAGGTGGTGTCGTCATGCATTTCCACCACAGGCTCATCCTTATCATGCGCCTTGATAATCACCTCTTCCCGGCCAGAGCCCATTACCTTAATGTCAGAGTGAATAATGATATTTTCCTCATAAAAACCTTCCCGGATAAAAACATCTTTATCTTCCTTTTTGGCTTCATCTAAAGCCTCCTGAATGCAATCATAAGGATGGGAAGAGGTACCATCCATTTCTCCGCTGGCATCATCATCTACATAAAGATAGCTTTTTGCACTTAGGGTTAAAGGCAGGATTGCCAAGGACAAAGCGCAAACTCCTAAGATAACTAACGCCTTAAAATTAGTAGGTTTGTTCTTTTTCATTTTTAAAATAATTAATTATAAATTTATATAAAAAACTTTAATAATACGTTTGTTCATCAGCAATAATGTCATTTTAAGCAGTTTTGCAACTTAGCATAAATAAAACATTTTGTAAAGAAAAACAAACAAAAAACCGCCTCTTTCTAGAGGGCGGAATTGAAAAATAAAAATTGGCACGGGCGGAGAGAATCGAACTCCCGCTAGAGGTTTTGGAGACCCCTGTACTACCACTATACGACGCCCGCAAATATTATTTTAAATTCA
>CAYMRZ010000013.1:8271-20070 GCA_964393045.1 uncultured Bdellovibrionales bacterium
CATAATAAATCAATTTAATAGGTCTTCTGTGTCTTGTCGCCTTAACTTGGCCTTTTTTGTGTTGTTCAATTCTTAATTTCAAGTTAGAAGAATAACCAACATAAAATTTATTATCTTTAAGACTCCTTAATAAATAAACATCATACATAGAATTTTTGGAAAATAAAATATAAATACCGCACGAGTAGAGGATTCGCCCCGCTCTTCGCGAAGGGCGGGGTTGGAGACCCCTGTACTACCACTATACGACGCCCGCAAATATTATTTTAAATTCAATCTTTTTAATAAGCCAGCATAGGCTGATCCAAATTTCTTTAACTTTCTTTCTCTTTCCTCAGCTAACTCTTTATTCAAATAAGCCTCATAATAAATCAATTTAATAGGTCTTCTGTGTCTTGTCGCCTTAACTTGGCCTTTAGGGGGTTGGAGAATGGTGGTTTGCCATTAACTGACACCCGCAGATTTATTTCTACTTTAGCAAAATAGTCCCTAAAAAACAAGAAAGGCGCCTTTCCCGGCGCACTCTTGCACATTATCCGCGTAAGTTATCCCCATATAATCTTCCTGCTGTCCGCGTTAGTCTGCGTCCAATCTGCAACAGTCCGCGAGTCGCAAAGCGACTATTTCTTTTTCTTTTCTTTATGCACAGTATGCTTTTTGCATTTCGGGCAATATTTTTTAAGCTCTAATTTATCTTTAAGCTTTTTAAGATTTTTATTAGTATAATAGTTATATTCTTTGCATTCCGTGCACTGCAGTCGAATTAAATTGTCTTGAGACATGAATTTTAGTTAAAAAGTTAAAAGTTCGTAAAATTAAAAAGATTAAATATTGATTGCTATGGAAGGCGTCATAGTGGCTGTTAAAGAAATGTTTTTAATAAATTTTCCTTTAATGGAAGCCGGCTTATTTTGATTTAAAGCCTCCAGGAAAGCTTCATAATTTTCTAAAAGCTGTTTTTTATCAAAAGACCGCTTGCCAATAATAACGTGAATATTGGCGCTTTCATCATTTTTGAAGTCGACTCGGCCTTTTTTTAACGAAGTAACTAATTCTTCAATTTTTGGCCCTACTGTTTTAGTTTTCGGATTAGGCATTAAGCCTTTAGGGCCGAGAATTTTGGCTATTTTGGCCAATTTAGGCATCATTTCCGGAGTAGCCACTGCTACATCAAAATTGACTGTTTTTTGGGCAGCAACTTTTTCAATTAGCTCTTCTCCTCCTACCAAGTCCGCTCCTGCCTTTTTGGCTTCTTTTTCCTGATTTTCGGTAAAAGCCGCTACTTTAATTTCTTTGCCGGTGCCATGTGGCAGGGCAACGGTAGCTCTAATTTGCTGGTCAGATTTTTTAGGCTCAATACTGGTTTTAACATGCACTTCCACTGTTTCGTCAAATTTTGCTTTGGGAAATTTTTCTAATATTTCCAGAGCTTTATCCGGACTGTATTTTTTTTCTTTTTGGAAAGCCTCCTTGGCTTTTTTATAATTTTTTCCTCTTTTCATAAGTTTGGGTGGTGTTAGCGCTCAGAAGACTTTCTGAGCTCCCACTAATTTAATTGTAAAAATAATCTTTTAAACTTTAAAAACTTTTTACTTTATAGACTATTCTACTTTTATCCCCATCGATCTGGCCGTTCCTTCCACAATTTTCATCGCCTGCTCAGCGCTATTGGCATTCAAATCAGGCATTTTCTTTTCTGCTATTTCTTTTATTTGAGCCTTGGTCACTTTGCCGACTTTTTGCGTCAAAGGCTCTCCGGAACCTTTTTTAACTCCGGCCGCCTTTTTTAAAAGTTCCGCTGCTGGCGGGGTTTTTAAAACAAAAGTAAAACTCCTATCTTCTTTGATGGTAATTTCCACCGGAATAACATCGCCTCCTAGGTCCTTGGTTTTTTCATTAAACTGATTGCAGAATTCCTGGATATTTACGCCGTACTGCCCTAAAGCCGGACCAACTGGCGGCGCCGGATTGGCTTGTCCCGCTTTTATCTGTAATTTTACAATAGTTTCTCCTTCTTTCGCCATTTTATTTAAATTAAAATTATTAAATTTATTATTAATTATTTGCACATGATTCATTATTCATGATTCATGATTCATTTATTATATTTTCTTTAACTGCAAAAAATCAAGTTCTACCGGCGTTTCTCGCCCAAAAATATTTACCAAAACTTTCACCTTTCCTTTCTCGTCATCAATTGCTTCCACTTTGCCGTCAAAATTCTTAAACGGTCCGTCCACAATTTTAACCGGATCGCCCTTTTTCACGTTAATCTTATATTTCGGCTCATCCGTTCTTATTTTTTTCTCAATTACGCCAATTTCTTCAGGATCAACCGGAGTGGGAGTAGTCCCTAATCCAATAAAACCGGTAACATTGGGAGTGTTGCGCACTACATACCAAGAATCGTCCGTTACAATCATATTTACAAGCACATAACCAGGAAATATTCTCTCATTTACCACGTAGCGCTTACCGCTTTTAATCTTAATTTTTTTCTCTTTTGGCACCATTACGTCAAAGATCTTATTTTTCATTCCCATTGATTCGATCCTCTGGCGCAAGTTCTTTGCCACGTTGTCTTCATATCCGCTATAAGTATGGATTACGTACCAAGCCTTGCCATGATGTTGAGTTTGTTTGGCCATTTTTTATGAAAAATTATTATCATTTTTGCCATCCCGTGTTTAACACGGAATCTTATGCAAATGAATATTAAAAATTTTTAATTAAGTTCCTACCTATTTTTAAATAAGGGAAATGACATCTAAATTTGCTAAACTATAAATTTCTCTATCACTGAAGAAAAAATCAAATCCAGCACTCC
This sequence comes from uncultured Bdellovibrionales bacterium, assembly GCA_964393045.1. Taxonomy (GTDB): domain Bacteria; phylum Patescibacteriota; class Minisyncoccia; order Moranbacterales; family DUUL01; genus CAYMRZ01. The sequence goes on from CAYMRZ010000013.1 coordinate 11,099, forward strand.
CAGGAAAAAAGCCACTGCCAAGCTCAGCTGAATAACTGCCACTGTATAGTTGATAGTTTTTTGCCGAGTGGGCCAATCCACCTTTTTTAATTCTTCCCTGGCTTCCTTAATGAACTGAATAACTTTTGACATTTTAATAATCTACTGATTAAAAATATTGCAAATATATAAAATATTATATTATCATCTCTTCTTCAGCATTAGTCCGCATTAAAGTCTGTGTTAGCCTGCGAATCTCAAGGGTTTTAAAAACAGCCTTTCGGCGGTTTTTTAAAAAATTTCTATTATCTGCTTAGATTATATATTAAAATAAAATTTTAGTCAAATATAATTTTTAGAATTTACCTGCTCTTGACTAAATTTAAAAAATTTACAATAATGGAAACTACAAAAACGCCAAAGGTGTTTTTCCAATCCCTTGTTAGACGAACGGCCTAAAATAGCGCACTCAGCCATACGTCATAGCGCTTACCTCCTTAAACAAGCTTAGAGAGGCCTTCAAATCAAAACAAGGGATTTTTATTTTACAAAAATTTAGAGGTTAAAAAAGAATTGCATAATTCTTTTTTTGTTTATGTTCAATATATATATAAAAAAAAACTAAGTAATTTTTACCCTCTGATAATTTTCAACACCTCAGCTCTTTTCTCTTCCATTAGCTCTTTGGTTTTGGCTTCCAAATTTAACCGCAATTTCGGCTCAGTATTGGAAGGCCGAACATTAAACCACCAATCTTCAAAATCAATCCGCACTCCGTCCATCTCATCCAGTTGGCCATCTCGATAAATTTCTTTTAATTTTTCCATCGCCGCTTCTTTGTCTTCTACATCAGAGTTTATTTCTCCGCTGTGATAATATCTTTTTAATTCCTGGGTTAACTCTGATAATTTCTTACCGCTCTCATTCATTAAGTTTATTAATCGCAAAGCCGCTAAAGTAGCCATTTCTGCTTTGGAATTTTCTTCAAAAAAATAATGTCCGCTAAGTTCACCGGCAAAAACTGCACCCTGCTCACGCATCTGCTTCTTGATCAAAGAATGCCCTACTCGGCAACGACCAATTTTTCCACCCGCTTCCTTAATCACTTCGCCTACAGCATTAGTGCTGCGCAAATCATACAAAATCAAGCTTCCTAGTTCTTTTTTTAAAACTTGCTTGGCCAGTAAAGCAATTAAATAATCCATGGAAACCGCCTCCCCCTTTTCATCTACAAATCCTACTCGATCAGCGTCGCCGTCATAAGCGATTCCTAGATCCGCTTTTTCCTCCACCACCTTATTTTGCAAATCCTCTAATGTCTCAATTTTTAAAGGATTGGCTTCATGATTGGGGAAATTGCCGTCATATTCATCATACATATAAACCGCTTCTATCTCATCTGATAATTCTTCAAAAACTTCTTTGTCTAAAATCCCCATTCCGTTGCCAAAATCAACCACTGCTTTTTTCTCTCCCAAGCCCTTTTTATAAAAACTGGTTATATAATCAATATAGATATCCTTAAAGCCATCATTATCTGAAACCTCTCCTCTCTTGTCAGCTTTATTAAACTCTCCTTTTAATGCCAAATTTTTTATTTCTTCCATTCCGCTGCCTTCGCCGATTGGCACTGCGTTTTTCAGACAAAATTTCATCCCATTGTATTCCGCCGGATTATGGGAAGCGGTAATGATCACTCCGGCTTCTACATCTTCCATTTTCCAGCTGGCAAAATACACTTCCGGAGTAGTGGCTAAACCGATTTTGACCACATCCGCTCCCTGCTCGGCAATGCCTTCCACTAATTTTTTTTCTATTTTTGGAGAAGATTCGCGCATATCATGTCCCACCACCACCTTTTTCGCACCGGTATGCTGAATCAGCGCCCGGCCAATATTATAAGCAACTTCTTCATTTATTTCCTCCGGGTAAAGCCCCCTGATGTCATAAGTTTTAAAAATTTCCGGATTGATTTTCATTTTTTTATTTATCCCGTTAAATCGCTTTCGTTATTTAACTAGGATTTATCCCGCTTGCCAGAAATTGACTTCTGGCCAAGGCTGGTTAAATGTTTTTAGTGCTAGCATTTAACTGGGAAATTAATTTTTATAAGGATTGCGTATTTGATTCAATCGGGGAACAATTGTTACGTAGCATGCTACGTAACAAAATTATTTTAATTTTTTATAATTATATTTTTCTAGTTTTCCTTTAATATCTTTATATTCCTTCCCGGCCAACATTCCACCGGCAATAAAATCCTCTTGTGTAATTTCTGCCAGACAAAAATCAGGAATTTTCCTAAAACTATTTTTTGTTTTTTTATTTTTAAATTCGACATCCACTAAAACTAACCCTTTCAATCCACCTTTAAATAAATCAATTTCAAAATCTATTCCATCTTTTTTATAATAAAATCTTTTTTTTCTAATTTTTTTCTTCGAAATATTTTCAAAAAAATTAAACTCCTCTTTGTCTAATTTAATTGTTTGTTCACTTTGACACGAACAATCCCCTTCTTCGACTGGTTTCTTCTTGGTAATTTCGTAATCATTCCCATTTTTTCTGACTCTTACACAAGGATGCATCCTGTTTCCTGGAATATAAACATCTATAATTTCCCTGGAAGAAAATTTCTTCAAATCTTCCGGCAAATACTTGGCTAAATAAGTTTTTTCAAATTCCTCTCGCATATCCTTGCGCTCTTTAATTTTATAAACTTTTTAACTTTCTAAACTTTCTTCACTTTATGAACTTTCCAACTTTGCCAATGACTGATTAATAACTGCTTTCCCATTTCTTGATATTTCAATTTTTTTAACTCTTCAGTCCTTTAATAATTCAATCTTTCTTCTATTCTCCCCTTTTATCTTAAAATCTAACTGCAAACAACTTTCCGGTAAAATGGATCTTATTTTTTCCGGCCATTCCACTAAAACTAAATTACTTTTATCTCTAATAATTTCCTCCCAGCCTAATTCTAGCACATCTTTGGCTCCAACCCGATAGCAGTCCAAATGATAGACACAGCTTGTAGCTGGTAGGTTGAAGCTGGTAGGTTGAAAATCATTTGATTCATAATTCATGATTCTTAATTCATACTTCTTCATTATAACAAAAGTCGGAGAAGTAAACGGTCCCTGAGCACCCAGAAACTTTAAGACTCCTTGGGCAAAGGTAGTCTTGCCGCTACCTAACTCACCTTTCAGCAAAATAACATTTTTATTCCCTAGTTTGCCTAAAACCTCTGGGGCCAAATCCCAAGTTTCCTGTTTATTATTAGTGGTAAAAACTTCTTGCATAATTTTCTTGTTTTTCTAATCAACTTATATAAAAAACTTTAATTACAACTCCTATTTTTCAATGACTTCAATTTTTATGTTTTTAGAAGATTCGCCGAACCACCCCCTTTCTTCATTAAACATTCTCCATTGAAAATTATACACTCCCGGTTCCAAGGGAGCGCCAACATTAAATTTAAAAACAACTTCTTCTCCATATTCCACTTTTTCTGAATCTGCTATTTCTTGTAAATTATTATTCCATGAAAAAATATTTTCAGGACTTTCCATTTTTAAACTATATCCATCTTCCTTGGACCATTTTCGAAAACTAGTATTTTTCATAGTAATAGATACTTCATATTTTTCACCTGCGAACATTTTATCAGGAACTTCTTGGGAAATAAATTTCGAATAATCCGGCAGGGATCCTCTGCCTTTCAATATTTCATTTATAGCCTCCTCGTCTTTACAGGAAAAAACCTTGTTAGCACTGTAAAATTCTCTGCTATTTCCATAACATCCTCTTCCGCTACCGTCAAGCACTGCCCCTAACGGCATCAGAAAATTAACTCCTCGCCAATTGAAAAAATCATAAGCTTTTCCAAGAAATTTATCCCTTTCCTCTCGATTCATTCTAACAAATCTGTTCATATCATCATAAAAATTAACATTCCAATCTAAGTAAACAAAAACATTATTGGCTTTATCTTTATATTTTTCGTGCCACATCATTGCCCAGCAATACCCATTTTTTTCAAAATAATAAGACCAGCAAGGATCACCTTCTTCGATATAGCCATCCGGATGCTGGCCAACACCACCGGTAATAAAATCAAAAGTTCTTAAATATTTTTCATCATCAATGTCATTAGTCTGAGCTCCAATAGCTATTGGCCTGTTTTTAGATGTAGCATATCGGCGAATATTTCTAACAACATCCAGCGCTTTGGGATCAGTTTTCCAATTGGGATCTTGATAATATGTCTGTCCAAATGTTATCTCCTGTATTCCCAAATCAATGGCTTTTTGTGAAATGTATTCTACATATTTTCTGTATTCCTCTTTTTCAAAAGATGGCTTGCAACGTCCTTTGCCATAAGCGCCATAACTTCCTGGAGCGCACATCGCATTAAAATTAAAGTATCTTTTTTCGTTTGGATAGTAATAACCATTGGTTATATTAATGGATTCAGCGACAAAAAGCCCATAAATAAAATCTTTCCCTGTATTGTTTTTTATGTAATTTATTTTATTTTCAATTAAATTAAAATCGGGAGGTTTAATCCATGTCTCTATCGCACGATGTAAAAATTTGCATTCCGTTCTTTTGAGCATTTCTGTTTTTATCTCAAGAGACGCTCCGTATTCATTATTTAAAAGTCCATCAAAAACACACCCCCTTTCTCTCATGGGTTTCATCAAGCTCTCCGGCGCCCTTTTTTCGGCAAAAATCGGAAGCAAGCCAGTTTTTAAAGTGTTTAAAAGTTGAGGATGCTCCCAAGTTAAATAAGCTGTTATTGTAAGGAGTAAAAATGAAATAAAAATAATCCAACCTTTTTTCTTGTTATTAGAAAGAGCCTTTTTAAAAATTTTTTGGTTTTGCATTTTTTTATTTTCATTTTATTTCACTTTCCCCTGTTGCTAATATTACAAATTTTAAATCAGCGTTGACTGATTATTAACTTGTTATTTTTTTCCTGTTTCTTATTATTCTTTGTTTATCATTTATATTTTTTAATTTGAAAACCTCTGGGGCCAAATCCCAAGTTTCCTGTTTATTATTAGTGGTAAAATTACTTTTCACTGATTACAGATTACTAATTACTAATCCCGTAGTTAAGCTATAAGCTTATACTACTGGGACTAGTTAATGATTTTCTATTTATTTCTCCCGCAACATTTTTTGTATTTCTTCCCGCTGCCGCATGGGCAAGGATCATTTCTTCCCGCTTGCTCACCTTGATTGACAATCGGCGCGGAAGATCCCTCCTCCTCTTTCTGGTTATTTGTTTCCATAGCACTGGAATCTGTACTATCGGAAGAAAACTGCTGGGGCAGCTGCCCGCCGGCAAAAGATAAATTGTTTTGCGGTTCAGTTGCCGGCTGCCCTGAAAAAACTGCCTGTACTTTCAAAACTGCCGTAGCTACCGTATGGCTGATATTAGACAAAAGATTCTGGAAAGAATTAAAAGCTTCTTTTTTGTATTCAATCAAGGGATCGCGTTGTCCATAGCCTTGCAAGCCAATTGATTCTCTAAGATGATCCACTTCTTCCAAATGATCCATCCAAAAACTGTCTATCGTTCTCAGGTAAATGCCTTTCTCTATCTGGCGCATCGCTTCACTGCCCATTTCTTCTTCTTTTCTGGCGTAGTATTTTTTTAGCAAGCTATCCAAATATTCAATCATCCGGCTTTTTTTCTCCGCAGGATTGGAATAGTCCTTGGAGCGCTTAATGGCTAATAATTTTTTATGAATTTCATCATTTTCCTGATCTCCTACAATATTTTTAACTTCTTCAGCAATTTCTTCCGTATTCCACTTATCTTCATCCTCAAAAGCGGTATGAGCGCCCACCACTGACTCCATTTCTTCTTTCATTAAATCCATTATCTCATTTTTTACATCTTCCTTCTCCAGTAATTTTCTCCTTTTTTCATAAATCACTTCCCTTTGCCGGTTCATCACGTCATCATAATCTAAAACGTGCTTTCTGATGTCAAAATTATGCCCTTCAATTTTTCCTTGGGCAGATTCAATGCTGCGGGATATCATTTTATTTTCAATCGGCTGATTTTCCGGAAGTCCCAGCTTACTCATCATTCCCCCTAATCGGTCTCCTCCAAACCTTATCAACAACTCATCTTCCAAGGAAACAAAAAAACGGCTTAAACCTGGATCACCCTGCCGGCCTGATCTTCCCCGAAGCTGGTTGTCAATGCGGCGCGCTTCATGCCTTTCTGTTCCCAAGATATATAAGCCGCCTAACTCTCTTACTCCTTCGCCTAATTTAATATCCGTTCCCCGGCCAGCCATGTTAGTAGCAATCGTTACCGCTTTTTTTCCTCCGGCATTGGCGATTATTTGGGCTTCCCGTTCATGATTTTTAGCATTTAAAACTTCATGCTTGACTCCTTTTCTTTTTAACATTTCCGATAACAGCTCCGACTTTTCAATAGCAATCGTACCGACCAAGATAGGCTGGCCTTTTTTATTAGCCTCCTTAATTTCTTCAGCAATCGCTTCAAATTTGCCCTTTTCTGTTTTGTAAATCACATCCGGCATATCCTTTCTTATCATTGGCTGATTGGTCGGAATTTCCGCTACTTCCAATTCATAAACTTTATGAAATTCTTCCGCAGAAGTTACCGCCGTACCAGTCATGCCGGCCAATTTATTATAAATTCTAAAATAATTTTGAAAAGTAATAGTGGCTAAAGTGCGGGATTCTCTCTGCACCTGCACTCCTTCTTTGGCTTCGATTGCCTGGTGCAAGCCTTCGCTATAGCGCCGTCCCGGCATCAATCGTCCGGTAAAATCATCCACAATCACTACCTCTCCGTCTTTTACCACATAGTCCCGATCCAATTGGAAAATTATTCCAGCTTTGAGCGCTTGTTCTAAATGATGCACATAAGAAACTTTGCCGCTTTCATAGATGTTGCCGATGCCAAGCCAATTTTCCATTTTATTTATGCCTTCCTGGGTCAGGGTGACTGATTTCATCTTCTCGTCCACGTTGTAATCCTCATTTTCTTTTAAACGAGGCACTAGTCGGGCAAATTGCTGGTACATATTAGTGGACTCTTCGTCCGGCGCAGAAATAATCAAAGGTGTCCTGGCCTCATCAATTAAAATAGAATCTACTTCATCAACAATGGCATAATTCAATTCCCTTTGAACCAGCTGCTCTTTGGAAGCGGCCATATTATCCCGCAAATAATCAAAACCAAATTCATTGTTGGTTCCATAAGTAATATCTGCCGCATAAGCTTCTTTTCTCTCAATCGGCTTTAAATTTTTCATCTCCACGCTCACTTCGTCATCATCTATTATGTTAGGCTCATACAAGAAAGAAGTATCGTGGGTAATACAAGCCGTCGAAAGCCCCAAAAAGTGATAAACTGCGCCCATCCAATTAGTGTCCCTTTTGGAAAGGTAGTCATTCACGGTGATCACGTGCGCCCCCTTGCCTTCCAGAGCATTGAGATAAACCGCCGGAGTAGCCGCTAAAGTTTTTCCTTCTCCGGTTTTCATTTCCGCAATTTTGCCTTCATGCAAAACCACCGCCCCGATTAATTGCACGTCAAAATGGCGCTCACCTAAAACGCGAAAGGCTGCTTCCCGTACCACGGCAAAAGCTTCCGGAAGCAGCTTTTCCATTTTTTCTCCGCTTTTTAAGAGTTTTTTAAATTCCTTTTTTTTATCTTTGATTTCCTCATCAGAAAGTTTTTTGATTTCCGGCTCTTTTTGATTGATTTGATCAACAATAAGTTGAATTCTTTTTAACTCTTTCTTATTGGCATTGCCAAAAATTTTATCTAAAAGTCCCATAGATCATCGGTTAAAAAATTAAAAAATAAAATTGAATCATTGAAAATTCATTAAAAATTTCAAATTAAAAATTGCTAAATACTATCCTATTACAAAAAAAGGCTTCTATCAAGTTTAAAATAATCTCTGCTGTAAAATTGCCTAAAAGCGCCAAATATTTTTGGCGCTTTTATCTGGAAACATTCTAGCAGCAGAAAATTATTGAGTAATTTTAGTTTCTATCCAATTGCCCATCCCACCTTCGCAAGAATCTCCGGGACTTTTTCCTTCGCAACCTTCACCATATCTATAATCATTATCGGGCATAGGACAACCTTCTTCTTCCTCATTTCCTAATTCTCTCTCTTGGCATTCTCCATTAACAGCGCAAAATAACTCTATTACTTCGTTTTTACCGGTGTCATTTAAGAAAATGGTGTCATCCGTAACATTTTCTGCTCCGGGAATAAAATTATCTTCACATTCAATCCTATACTGCCATTCATCATTGTGGTTATCCGGGATAGTTACAGAAAGAGATCCGCTGGAGGGCAAGCCTTCTTCTATTTCGTTCCATGTCCCATTAGATAGAACAGATACTCTGCAATTTTTCACACTTTCTTTTTCCGGTATTTTAATATTTTTCCCCGCGGTTTTTTTATAGCCCGATGCCCAATTTAACTCTTCAACACTCTCTGGGCAAGTTTTTTTGCCTCCCGAGAGTGTTACATAAACATCCGGCCTTTCTTCGGTAAGCTGACAAGCATAATTCCCTCCTCCTTCAGTGTGTATCTCGCCGTAAGTTTCGCCCATTCCTTCTACCGTCCCTAAAGGACCTAACCTTTCAGAGCTCCAGCCTGCATCGCAACTTATTCTAGTGCTGGAATAATACCATTGCTCCGCTCTTTCTACTCCTGTTCCAGTGCAAGTTCTTGATCTGGTATCAACATTCCATTCTTCTTCTTCCAAATTACAAGTGCAATTTGTTTTGGGAACTTCTCTGCGGCAAATGAGGTCAGAATTGCTTTTAATATTTTCTCTCGGCAAAAAAATAAAAACAATAACGAGAACAGCTAAAAAAATAACGCTCAAAATCAAAACCCCAGTGGCTGGCTTGATTTTTTGTTTTTTTGTTTTTTTGTTTTTTTTCATTTTTTATTTTTTAAAATTATATTT